>CALUPA010000018.1 GCA_944322395.1 uncultured Phocaeicola sp. | reverse complement strand
GACAAGTCGAAATTTTTAATAGACAATCTATGCCGGCTTTACCAGTTCTAATCATACGGGGTTTACTGAATGCTTACGATTGTATTCACTGCCGCAAAGCTACAACCAAACCTCAAAGTGTAAAAGGTGCATTTCTTCGAATGCTTACGGATATACTCCGTTTTTCAGGCACTTTTCAAGGCCATTTTAGCAATAATTGTGGGTGGATTAAGCCGTTCTGAGTGGGTGGGTATGCTCCGTTTTCGGCAGTCAGAAGGAGGATGGGGAGGACCTGATTATAGTGTGGCATATGCTATATCTGATTCTCCTGTAGGCCCTTTTAAACGTATAGGAAAGATCCTTCAGCAAGATTCCAAAGTGGCAACTGGAGCTGGACATCATTCTGTAATAACTGTTCCTGGAAAAGATGAACATTATATCGTTTATCATAGGCGACCATTAGGGTGCAAACTTGCCAATGAAAGACAAGTTTGCATTGATAAAATGGAATTTGATGATAATGGTTATATTAAACCTGTTAAGATAACTTTTAATGGAGTCTCTTCTCCTGTGTTTGTACATTAGTTATCATTATTAAATTGAAAATCTTTAGGAAGGACACCGAATTTTGCTTTAAAGCATTTAGCAAAATATGATGAAGAACAGAATCCCGTTTGTTCATATACTTCTGTAACTCGGTATCCTTCCTTTAATAATTGTGCAGCCTTGTTTAAACGGCAATTTTTCAAATAGTCGTTTGGAGACATTCCTGTTAAAGCTTTAAGTTTTCTATAGAAGTTTGAACGGCTCATGTTCATAACTGTAGCTAGGGAATCTATTGAAAAGCTTTCGTCTGATAATTGATTATTAATGTTTTCTTCCAACATTTTTAAAAAATCTAAATCTCTATTTGATATAAAAGTTTCAGTTTCGCTAAGTTCATGTTTTATATTGGTTAATGGTTGTATACGTTTTCGTAAAGTGTCACGTAATTTTAGAAGATTTCTTATTTGCATAAATATTTGCATTACAGTGAAAGGTTTTTCCACATATGCATCTGCACCATAGTAGAATCCTTCAGCTTTAGATTCAGGGAGTGTCTTTGCTGTAAGAAGAATAACAGGAATATGTGAATATTCAATATTATCTTTTATTCTTTTACATAATTCCAGACCATCCATGATTGGCATCATTATATCACTTACAATAATATCTATATCATTACCTTCTATAACAGATAATGCTTCTTCTCCATTTCTTGCTTTTAATATTTTGAACCATTTTTTTAAGTTTGAAGCTTCCAATTCCAATAAGTCTGGATTGTCTTCAACCAATAATATTGTACAGTTTTTATATTGTATAGTGTCGTCGTATTGTTTTGCAGTTGATTCGTTATCCTGTATTATATCAATATAGTTTTCTGCTGCATTACTTCTCTTTTCGTATAAAGGTAATGAAAGAATAAAAGCAGCTCCTCCCAAATTACTATCTTTTACAGATAATTCTCCATGATGACTTTCTGCTAATGTACGTGCGTAGGCTAGTCCTATTCCGGTACCTTGTGTATTTTCATTATTATCTGATTGATAGAAGACCTGGAATATTTTATCTTTTTCACAGTCTTTTATACCAGGTCCATCATCTTCTATAATTATATGTACATTATTATTTTCTATATACGAGGATATAGAAATCTTATTTTTAGCATACTTCATAGCATTGCTAAGTAAGTTTACAATGATTTTGCTTATTTTGTCTTTATCAATTAATATTTCATTTATTGAACTTGCATCTATTTTATTTTTTATTTCAATCTTTTTGATTTCTGCAGGACCAGAGAATTGCTGATATATTTCATTTATAAGTGCATTTATATTGTTTAATTTAAGATGTAGTTTTATTTCTCCTGATTCAATCTTTTGAAAATCAAGAAGCTCGTTTGTTATATTCAGTAGATACTCCACATTCTTGTTCATTATGGATAAAAATTTATTTTCTTCTTTGTCTTCACATGATTTGCTGATTAGATTATCAAGAGGTAATTTAATTAGTGTCAAAGGGGTTCGAATTTCGTGAATTAGATTTATAAAAAAGTTAACTTTATTTTTATAAAGTTCTTTCTCTTTTTCTTCCTTAAATTTGGATATTTTCAGATAGTACTTCCTTTTGATATATTTATCACGTTTTATTAAAACTGTTGAAATGGTAAGTATTGCAAGTATTGAGTATATACAGTACGCCCATATAGATAGGTACCAAGGCGGAGTGATAATGATATGTAGTTTTGTTGTATTATTGTTCCACACTTGGTCGTTGTTAGTTCCTTTTATGCATAAGCAATATTTACCAGGTGCCAGATTATTGTATGTTACAGAGTTGTTTTTTATATTGCTAAACCAATTATTGTCAAGACCTTCCATCTTATATGAAAATGTATTGCTTTCCGGATTCATATAACTTAATGATGCAAAATTTATTGTGAAACTGTTATACGAATAAGGAATTTTTATTTCATTCAATAAATATAAGGCATTATTGTTGTTTATAATCTTTCTACATTCATTCTTGTCTTTTATCTTAGCTAAGTTTATGTCAGTTATATAAACTGGTGGAATATAATTATTACTTTTAAAATATGATGGTTGAAATATGTTGAATCCATTACTTCCACCAAACATTATAATACCATCTTTTGTAATATATGAAGATCTTTCACTATAAAAGTTTCTTTGTAAACCATCTTTTGCTGTAAAATGATTATAATTTAATTCTTCATTTTTTACTAATCTATATAATCCATCGTTTGTAGATAACCATAAATACCCTTTTAAATCTTCTTCTATAGAATTCACTGACATTTTATTAAGGAAACTATTATGGTTACTAGTATAATTAATAAACTTTTCATCATCATAGTTGAAATAACAAAGGCCGTTTCCGTTTGTACAGAATATTATTCGTTTTTCTTTATTTTCAAATATTTTTATTATAGAATTGTTAGGTATAGAGTTGTTACTATTAGGTTTGTGTTGATAATGCTTCCATGTTCTTGTATTTAGGTTATGCTTATATATGCCATTATTATTTGTTGCATACCAGATATTATTTTTGCTGTCTTCATATATATCTGTTATTGCCATCATGGCTCCTAATGTTGTCTCTGTTATAAAATTATTCTTATTCCTATTATAATAACATACCCCCCAGTTAGTTCCAATTATAATATTTCCATTTTTGCTTTTGAATATTTTATTTATTTTATTCCCTGTAAGACTGTTAGGTTGGTTATGTGAGTGTATATAATGTTGGGTTTTGTTATCTGTTAGATTTAAAACTATTATTCCGTTTGATTCAGTTCCAATCCATAGTTCGTTATTATCACGGCATAATGAGCGTATATCATATTTTAAGTTTATATTTTTGATATTGTATTCTTTTAATTCATATTGTTTCATGTCGTATTGGTAGAGTCCATTTTGTGTTCCTAACAAAACAATATTATCATTTATTCCATCACAGAAACAGTTGACAGTATAATTGCCGGGTATAGTATAGTTGTAGAATATTTTATTTCTTTTGTTTATATGTATAACGCCAGAGTTTTCTGTTAATATCCATATTCCTCCTTCATTGTCATTTGCTAGTTTGTTTACACTTAGTTTATTTTCAATATTTATACTCTTAGAATATTCAAATTTTGATACATTATTATTATGTGGGTTGAATACATATGTGCCATTATTTGTTCCAATAAGGAAATTATTGTCATAAAACGGTATTATACTACTGATTGAGTTAAAGTCATTTGTCTTTATTTTATGGCATATAACTTCTTCTGATTCATGTGATAGCTCAAAAATATCTTTAGTGTCTCCTCCAATCCATAAAGAGTTCATACAATTTGTAATAAATTTAATATTAGATAAATTAATTTCAGAATTGTATCTTTTTATTGGGGTTGATTCAATATCAAGTGATTTAATATTAGAATTAATGATTAAAATACCCTCCCATAGAGTAACTAAATAAATATTATTATTTGATGTTATTGCATCTAAAATATAAGAAGAATGACTATTATATTGTGTTAACTCGTCTTGGTTGAAATCATAAATGAAAAATCCTTGCCCCATTGTAGCTATGAGAATCTTGTTATTTCCAATTTCAATAATTTTCTTGATTTCACTACTTATAGAAACTTTATATTTTGTAGTCTTATTGAATTTGTTAAAAGAGTTATCTCTGCCATAAATGAATATTCCAAAGTCGGTTCCTATCCATATCCTGTTTAAATAGTCTTCAAAAAGAGTATATACAGGATGATTTTCAGTATAATTCTCTTCAAAAAGTCTAGGTACGATATTTTTATATCCATCGAAACAGCATAAACCATTATCTGTTCCTATCCAAATAAAACCATATTTATCTTGTAAAAGACAATTTGTTGAATTGTGTGGAAGTATATTTTTATCTTGATAGGTATTTATAATATAATTTCCATTATTTTCTGCGCTAGATTTAAAAATAGAAAAGGAAAAAGATATTATAAAAAAATATATGAGTTTGGCGGTTAAATTTCTTTTAAGATGCATTTTTATAGTATTCAAACAGTATTTTATTGGCATGACAAAGAGTATTTAGATATTTGTGCTAGTTTCATTTATATGGCTACAAAATTAAGAAAAATATGCTTTATGTAATATAAAAAGACAAGAAAACAAAAACTTGTAGTCTTGCCTTTTTATTAGATTAATTAATATGATTTCATTTTAAAGTCATTCGCAGAATAATAGCATTAATGCTGGTATACCTGAAGCTGAATAACTGTCGATAGTGTCATTGGAATTGATTTTTTTATCGTATTCTCCTCCACATAAATTTCTTGATTTATCTCTATTTTTCCACCCTTCTTGTATTGTGTATTTAAGGAATGGGAGATATTGTGATTGCTTGCAATTGTGTACCAACATGTCCATGTACTGTGCAAATATAGCTGTGTAAATGCCTTGTTCTATTCCGCTTTCAAACGGAAGTATACCCTTTTCTTTAGACATTACTTTGACAGTATAGTCTGCTGCTAATATAGCGTTTTCCAGATATACTCTTTCATTAGTAGCCTGGTATAGAAGAACAGAAGCACCTATAAATGTAGCCTGATTGTATACGTGTGCTTTCCAGTTCGGATTTCCATTTCCATGTTTACTGTCTGCTACTTTCCCAGTTTCTTTGTCAAATATATTATTGATTCCCCAATTGTATATTTTTTTAGCCTTTTCAAGATAGCCAATTTTTGTTTGATAAAGAGGTTTTTCATCTTCATTTGGAATTTCTCTATTATCTGGGACGCAATTGTAAAGAGTCATTGCTGCAATAACAGTTGGAAAGTTTATACATGCCATTTTACCATCATGTTCGCTATTATTGGGATTTGGAGTTTTTATTGGATGCCAGCACCAAAACATCCCTCCTTTTTCTGGGTCATAAGAACCTGTATCTCCAACCTTTGAAGAACCATACCATACACGGCTGAAACTTTTTTCCGATAAGTGAAGGTATTCATCTTCTCCAAAAAGTTGATATGCACGAGCCAACGTTATAGTCCACCATTGAATATCGTCGTATATGAACCATCCTGTATTCTCATTGCAGTCATGAAAATCAAATTCTACATACTGTTTTTTATTACCTTTAAATATTTTGCGATTCAGTTCAAGCAGTTCATTCTCTCTTTTTTTATTATTTGTTTTACATGCTAACTTGTATGCATTCATTGCCATATCCCAGTAAATAGGTTGACACCATATTGCTGCTGCACCATTCCATCTGTCTTTTGCTTCTGAATATGATGTGTTGGTCTTGTAAATGAATTTATTGTTGTCCAGCAGATTTTTATTGAAACCATCATAAGCTTGCCATGTTTCTTCTATTTCGCTGCTTGTTTTTGTAAATGAAAAGTAATTAATTGAGTAACCAACGAGTAATAAAATCAGAAAACCGATTAATATTATTAGACTTTTCTTCATTGTTACTATTTGTTTACTGAAAATTTGAATATTGTGTTACTTGTATATTTTTCTCCGGGGCGTAAAATACATGACGGCCATTCAGGTTTATTAGGTGTGTCAGGATATTTTTGTGTCTCAAGGCAAACAGATGCACGGAAATTGTATCTTATACCATTTTTCCCAGTTTGAGTTCCATCAAGGAAATTACCTGTATATATTTGAATTCCAGGTTCATCTGTAAATACTTCCAATTTTATACCGCTATTTGGTGACTCTAGTGATGCACATGCTTCGTTTATATCACCTTTAGTATCCAATACCCAGTTGTGGTCTATTCCATGTCCGTTTTTTAACTGTTCTGATTTTTTAGATAGTTGGTCACCTAATCTTGTAGGCTTTCTGAAATCAAGTGCAGTACCTTCTACCGAAAGAATTTCACCAGTAGTCATGAATGTACTGTCAACAGGTGTATAATTGCTGGCGTTTACCATTAATAAATAGTCACTGTTTCCTTTTTCTGGTTCCCCGTCAAGATTAAAGTAAGAATGATTTGTCATATTTATTATGGTTGGTTTATCAGTTTCAGCTTCATAGTTTAGTTTTAATGAGTTTTCATCTGTTAAAGTCATAGTTACAGAGCAATTAGTGTTTCCTGGAAAACCTTCTTCCATGTCCTTTGCCATGTATGTAAGTTTGATTTCATTGTCAGATGCTTTTATTACATCAAATACTACATATTGGAACCCTTTGAAACCACCATGAAGGCAATGTCCGAAATTGTTTTGAGGTAGTTGGTATTTAACTCCGTCAATAGAAAAATCTCCTTTGTTTATACGGTTGGCATATCTTCCTATGGTTGCACCAAAATCAGATGGATTGTCTATGTAATCTTTTATTGAATCAAATCCTAAAACCACATCACGCATGTTTCCATACTTGTCTGGAACCATTATAGAAACAATTCTACCGCCAAAGTTTGTAACACACACTTCCATATCGTTTTTGTTTTTAAGTGTGTATAAACCTGTTTCTTTACCATCTACTGTTGTCTTGAAATTTTCAGGATTTAATCCGGAATCAGTCATGTGTACTTCTTTATGATTTCCTGTGCATGACATTAATGTCAAAGAAGCAAAAATTGATAATGCTAATAAATTGTTCATTTTGTAAAGTTTTCTAAATAGTATAATTATTAAGTATTATAATGTTGTAATTGTTGATTACGTTGGGTAATAAATCTATTTATCTTAAACCATAGATTATTTTATTATGGACGCGGTATAACTTTACATTCCTTTTCCCATTCATAATATCTATTTTTCATTGCATCAACTTTGTCAGGGTATTTTTCTGCAAGATTGTTTAGTTCACTTCTATCTATATTGAGGTTGTAAAGTTCCCATGGATGTTTAGCTTCATTACCAGGCTGAACTATTTTCCATCCATTTTCATCAATAAGTGCTTTTTCGTTAAAATGCTCAAAGCATAAGTCGCGTTTAACTTTAAGTTTACCTGAATTGAATATTGGTTTCATGCTGGTTCCCATATAAGGTTGTATATCATAGCCATTATATTTTTTAGGATAATCAGCTTTGCACAAATCAATACAAGTGGCCATAATGTCTATTACATGACAAAAAGATGTGTTTATTCTTCCCGGATTTTTTATTCCTTTTGGCCAGTGTGCTATCATAGGTGTACATATTCCGCCTTCATAAGATTTAGCTTTCCAAAAACGGAAAGGTGTATTTGCTACGTTAGCCCATTTAGGACCAATAGAAGCATAAGTTGTTTCAGGACCAGGAAGTACTTCTTTTTTACGAGGATAAATAATTTTTCTACCATCTCTTGTTTCAGCAGGTCGGTCATTTTCGCCTTCAGAATAATGTTGACAATTTTCATTACTGCATCCATTATCAGATAGAAATAATATTAGTGTGTTGTCCAGCTGACCGTTATTTTCAAGTGCCTTTATAACTTGTCCTATACCTTTATCCATTCTATCAACCATTGCAGCATGTACTGCCATAGCTCTTGCATCCCAATTTTTGTCTGGATTATCTTCCCAGGAATCATTGAACTGACGTGGTGAAAGATAATCTTTAACATCGCCAAATAATTTCATTTCATTCTGACGTTTGTATCTGGCCTCTCTTATGGCTTGCCACCCGCATTTATAAGTATCTTTATATTTTTCAATATCTTCAGGCAAAGCATGTAATGGCCAATGTGGACTGTGATATGCAAGATACATGAAGAATGGTTTGTCTGATTTTGCGTATTTGTTTACGTATGCAACGGCAGTATCTGAAAGTGCTATAGTACTGTAATAATCTTCAGGAACAGTATCTATAGGTTTGTCACCGCTTATTAAACTGAAAGGATCGAAATAATCAACCACACCATAAATAGTACCATAGCAGTCTTGAAAACCTCTATTTATAGGGTAATTATCTTTAGGTGCAAATTCATCGTGCTTTACCTGATGAGCTAACCACTTTCTTTGATCTGGTCTTAATGGAGTTTCTGCTACATGCCATTTTCCTACCCATGCAGTATTATAGCCGGCTTCTTTTAAAACCTCCGCTATTGTAACACCATTATGAGTCATTGTACCTCTATAACCAGGTTTGTTATCGTCAAAAGTCATTCGACCTATTCCTGCTTGATGTTGGTAAAGTCCTGTAAGTAATGAGGCTCTCGTTGGGCAACTTCGGCTACAGTTATAAAAATGGGTGAAACGTATTCCGTTTTCAGCCAGTTTGTTAAGGTTTGGAGTTTGAATTTCTCCTCCATAGCATCCGATATCTGAATATCCAAGATCATCTGCAAGGATAACCAATATATTGGGACGTGTGTTTTTTTTTGCCCATATGTTTGTTGCTGATAAAATTACAGTTAATCCTAATATTGTTTTATTCATGATTTATTCAACTTTATTAATTAAACAATATAAAGTTAAACTCTCCCAATTTTAAAAAGGAAGAGTTTAACTTAGCATAGAATAGATTTACTCTTTTTCGAGCATTTTGTCCATCAATACCTGCATCCAATATCCTCCAATGACAGAACGAGCACGGAAACCTACCCATTGTCCACTATCAGTATGATGCCAGTCGCTGATAGGAACACGAGAAGTTGTCTCATTGATGTATTTATAAATAGGATCTGAGAATTTATGGAAAGTTTCCATATCAGGAGACATTGCTGCAGTCCACATAACCCAATCCGATTTTGTATATTCCTTACGGCTGTCCAAAGGAAGACCGTATTCATTTTGTTTTGTAAGATAATAATTGATTTCTTTTTCAATTACATTGTTAGGGAATAAATTGAGCTTCCACATTTTGTCCCAAACCATATTGTATTTTTGGCTCCAGGTGTTCTGTCTGTCAAAAGCAAGACGATAATGATTTCCTTCTTTTGCCATTTCTTCCCATTTTATAGCCATTTTCTTAGCTGTTTCAGCATATTCTTTTGCTACTTTATCCATACCTAGCATTTGGGCAAGTTCGCTATATGCAGCTACACCAATAATGGCTTTTACTGATAAATTTGCGTTATGAGCCCAATGTCCTGCAAAGTCGTCAGTACAAAGTTGATTTTCTGGATCTTGTCCGTATTCTACTAGGTAGTTAGTCCAGATAGTTAGCAAATCCCAGTATTTTTTAGCATAATCAGCATTACCTTCTGCCTTAGCTATAGCTGCAGTTAGTATAACCATGTTTCCGCTTTCTTCTATTGGCATATCACCTCCGTATACTTGTCCGTTGGCAATAGGATATGTTCCTAAGTCATGCGCGGCAAAAGGTTTATTCCATCTTCCAGACGCACTATATTCGAAAATACTAGTCATCATGGCTTTCTGTAACTCTGGATTGTAGATTAAAAACAGTGGGGCTGAAGGATAGGTAAGGTCTACAGTATTGATACATCCATTACTGTTGTTTTCTTTAGAGAAAAACATTAAGTTACCTTCTTTGTCTGTAAAAAGTTTATGAGCAGTAATAACTTGTCTGTATGAAGCAGCACATATTTCTGCATATTTTTTGCCACCAGCTTTTTCTGCATCTTTCATAATCATTGCATCAAAGTCACGACAGCGTTCCATTACTTCTTTATAGTCACGTTTTGCACGTTCAAAAGCATCGAAGATAGTAACCTTTCCATCATGCTTCCAGTATGCCATACGACGTTCGTACATATATTCAATAGAGTAAATATCATCGTATCCAAGCATCATGAAACCACTTTTACCTTTTGATGATACGTTACCCAAATCATCGCTATATGCCATAGCCGGCATCTCATCCGCTTTTCTTGTAATAAGTTCGGCTTCTGTAGGCAATAGCTCACCGTCATTTGCAAAAGAAGCTTTCATATCTTCATAATCACCAAGACTTACACTTGTATTTGCACCATTTTTTCCTGCTAGGTATGCATATCCCCAGTCAATACAAATCAAGTCACCTTTTTTTCCTGTTACAGGTTGATTTATAGTTCCAGCTTGTATATAGTTCAGTCCGTTTCGTTTAATTACCTGTGCCTTTGTAGGCTGTGTCATTTCGTTTACGCTTAACTGTGGAGTAGTTTCTATATATATTTGTACATCATGTTCTTTTTTGTCAGTAGATCTTACCTGATACGATATATAGTTAATAGGAGTAGAAATAAGATCTAAATCATCAATCATTACAGGAGCAGTGAAAACAACGTCAAGTTCTACAGGGCCACAAACAAAAGTATAGTATGTTTGTGTAGGAAGTACATCTACTGATTTTTGAATTGCAAGATTTTCAAAAGGTGCAGTTGCTTCTCCTGGAGTGTAAAGCCCAAAATCAACTAAAGCTCCTCCTGTTGTGTTATGACAATGTGCTGCTATTACATTCTTTCCGTTTTTAAGTTTTTTCTTTACATCGTCTTTTAATTCCAGCAGCACATTGTTTTTCCATTCGTATCCTGTAGAAACAATCTTTTCACCGTTAATATAAAGTTCAAAAACATCGTCGTGAGAATATTTCAGATATATAGGATTGTTTATGTCTATATCATTAATATTAAATTCACGGCGTACCCAAATGTCTTTAGTATTCCATCCTGTTCTTACAGCAGGCATATCGTGTGTACCAAATGCACCTTTACCTTTTTTCCAATTACTTGATGAGTAGTTCAGGTTTGTCCAGTCACCTTCAGGCTTTTCAAAAGTATAACATCCTTCCCAAGCCTCGCTTCCAGCCATAGACAACATTGCCTGCATGGTTTGTTTTCCCATAAAACGATAAACTTTTCCGTCAACACGCACTGCACCTATCAATGATTTTTCATCATTAGTCCAATGACGAGTACTTCCTTCGTTCAAATTATCGTATGGAGACCATATTGAGAAGTAAGGATCGGATGTTATTAATGGAACAGCCGGCAAACGTAAATCTGTTTTTTGTACTGGAGTAAATAAGTCAGTTGCATTAATCTGACAAAGTGCTCCTAACATGAGCATAGTTAATGTTGTACTTTTTTTCATGGTTTTATAATTTAAAAATAATTGTAAGTTAAATATATATATAATACCTATTGTGTCTTCTTTGATTGTTGTATAAGTAACTTTTCTCTGCAAATCTAAAATGTATATATATCGCTTATGAATAAAGATTAATCAAAAAAGAAAAAAAACTGTTCAGAGTTTGTTGTGGTAAACCTTCATTTATTAATTGAATAGGAAATTATTTTTTTGTATTTGATTTTATCCTTTTTTAGATTTCTGAAAAATTACATTTGTAACGTAAAAAACAATTATTAATCATTTTTTTGTTAACGCTATGAAGTACTTAAATTTAAATCGGTGGAATTTGCTTTTCTACCTTTTATTAATTAGTGTATGCGGATGTAAGAAAGAAAAAGAAGTTTCTCCAGCACCGTATGATCCAAACCAACCAGTTACTATTACAGATTTTAGTCCGCATAAAGGAGGGGCCAAAACAAGAATGATTATTTATGGTAGTAATTTTGGTATTGATCCTTCAATTGTATCTGTGAAAATCGGAGGTAAGGATGCAAAAATTATTAATGTAAAAGGTGATTGTCTTTATTGCATTACACCCTCTATGTGCTATGAAGGAACAGTTGAACTAAAAATTGGTGATAGTGAATCTGTAATAGCATCACAAAAATACGAATATGAGAAAAAAAGGTTAGTATCTACTCTTTGTGGATACATTGATGAGTTGGGAAAAGGAGAAGTAATGTCTGAGGGACATTTTGATGAATTAGAAAAGATTGATTATCCTACATGGCTCTCATTTGATCCCAAAGAGCCAGATGTAATGTATTGCATACAAGATGATGGTGGTCAGAACAACAAACCTATGTTAAGGTTTGACTTAAAGGAAGAATATATGACTACTGCTTTGACTTTGCAGAAAGATGGTGTAAATAGATTGAGGACTATTGATTGGTCTATAACTGGAGATTCAATGATTATTTCTTCTGCAAAAGGTGAAGATGGTGCAGCAAGTAATATTTTTGTTACTCGTGAAAACAATTTTTCAGACATGCATCGTTTAACAACCAGTAAAGGTTGTCAGTCGTCTGTTGTACATAGGGAGACAGGTGATTTATATTTTAACCGTTTCCAGGATGGTGCTGTTTTCCGTTATAATTTTACTAAATACGGAGCTAATAATAATAATGCAGAAAATACAGAACAATTGTTTACGATACAAGATAAGGACTGGGAATTTAATTTCGTACAACATCCTTCTGGTGATTATATGTATTTATTGGTTGTAAACCAACATTATATTATGCGCTCCAACTTTGATAGGAAAACGAACAAATATACAACACCGTATATAGTTTGCGGAGGGGTTTCTCAAGCTGGTTATCAAGATTTAGTTGGAACAAATGCTAGATTAAACTGTCCTTATCAAGGCGTATTTGTTAAGAATCCTGATTATGCAGGGCGTGCAGATGAATATGACTTTTATTTTACAGATAGAGAAAACCATTGTGTTCGTATATTGACTCCTAATGGAGTGGTATCAACATTCGCTGGAAGAGGTAGTGTGGGTGTTAATGCTAATGCCTATGGATATATTGATGGCGATTTAAGAGAAGAAGCTAGGTTTAATAGACCTTCAGGTATAGCATATGATGAAAGAAACAATGCTTTTTATATTACTGATATAGAAAATCATCGAATTCGTAAAATATCATTCGAGTATTCTGAAGAAACAGATTCTTCTGAAAATCCTAATGAGGGAACAGAACCAGATGCATCAGACGAAGAAACAGAAGAAAATAATAATTAAAAAATAATTCTATGAAAAATATAAACTTTTTTGTTTGTATTTGCCTCTTGTTTATATCAATAAATTTAGTCGCACAAGAGCAAGTGACAATTACCGGTATAGTAACAGACCAAAATAAAGAACCATTAATAGGTGTAAATATAACTATTAAAGATCAGCCAGGATTTGGATCAATAACAGATATTGATGGACGATATTACATACAAGCTCCACAGTATTCAACTCTTATATTTTCATATATAGGTTTTGAAAAACAGGAAGTCCTTATCAAGTATCAGAAAACTGTAAATGTTACTTTAAAAGAATCTTCTGCAAGTATGCTTGATGAAGTTGTTATAACAGGTACTGGTGCACAAAAGAAACTTACCGTGACGGGAGCTATTTCAACAGTAAATCTTGATGATATAAAATCTACTGCAAGTACAAATCTATCAAATACCCTTGCAGGAAATGTTGCAGGTGTGCTTGCTATGCAGACATCAGGACAGCCTGGAAAAAATACATCAGAGTTTTGGATTCGTGGAATTTCTACATTTGGTGCGAGTTCTTCTGCTTTGGTTCTTGTAGATGGTTTTGAACGAAGTTTGGATGAAGTAAATATTGAAGATATTGAATCCTTCTCTGTCTTGAAAGATGCTTCAGCTACTGCCATTTATGGACCACGAGGTGCAAACGGTGTAGTATTGATTACAACAAAACATGGTAAAGCTGGAAAAATTAATATTAGTGCCAAACTTGAAACTTCATATAACACTCGAACTATAACTCCAGAATTTGCAGATGGTTACACTTATGCTTCTATGATGAACGAGGCTCGAATAACTCGAAATCAGGAACCTATATACCAGCCTGATGAATTAGAACTTTTACGTTTAGGACTTGATCCGGATTTGTATCCTAATGTCGATTGGAAAGATGTATTATTAAAAGATGGGGCTATGACTTATCGTGCTTCATTGAACTTGAATGGTGGTGGATCTACTGCACGTTACTTTGTATCTATTGCTTACTTGAATGAGGAAGGTATGTATAAAACAGACGATACAATACGTAAAGATTATAATACTAATGCAAACAGCCAAAGGTGGAATTATCGTATGAATACTGATATAGATATAACTCGTACAACATTATTAAAGGTTGGAGTTTCTGGTTCTTTAAAGAAACAAAATGCCCCAGGACATGGAGGTAATGTTTGGACATCTCTTATGAATCAAAATCCTATTAGTATTCCTGTTATGTATTCGAATGGCTATATACCTGCTTTTGGTCCTGATGATGATAGAAGTAATCCTTGGGTATTGGCTACTCAAACTGGGTATATTGAACGTTGGGAAAACAAGGTGCAGACAAATATTACTCTTGAACAGAAACTGGATTTTATTACTAAAGGACTTCGTTTTGTAGGACGTTTTGGATTTGATACTAATAATAATAGTCAGATTGATCGTGTCAAAATGCCAGAAACATGGAGAGCACAGCGTTTTCGTAATGCAGATGGAGAATTGGAGTTTACTAGACAGAGAGAAGAACAAAAAATGACTCAATCAAGTTCTTCAGATGGTGAACGTCTAGAGTTTTTTGAGGCTGAATTGCATTATAATCGCAATTTTAAAGGACACAATGTTGGAGGTACATTGAAATATAATCAGGATTCAAGATTAATGACTACAAATATAGGTGATGATATTAAAAATGGTATAGCAAGAAAACATATGGGACTTGCAGGTAGATTCCACTATAATTGGAAATATCGTTATTTTGCCGATTTTAATTTCGGATATAATGGATCAGAAAATTTTGCCGATGGACATCGTTTTGGTTTTTTCCCTGCTTTTTCTCTTGCATGGAATGTCGCAGAAGAAACATTTATTAAGGAGCATGTAAAATGGTTGAATATGTTCAAAATACGCTATTCTTATGGTAAAGTAGGTAATGATAATGTAGGTACAAGGTTCCCTTATTTATATACTATAGGTGATAGCGGTGATTATAATTGGGGGGATTACAGTTTTGCAAATAGTTTTACAGGATTAAATTATACTCAGTTGGCTTCTAATAATGTAACTTGGGAAATTGCAACGAAGCATGACCTTGGACTTGATTTCTCATTGTTTAATGATAAATTCACGGCAACAGTCGACTATTTTCACGAGCAGCGTGATGGAATATATATGGAACGTGCATATCTTCCGGCTATGGTAGGTGTTTCAAGTAACCCGCGTGCAAATGTCGGATCTGTCTTGTCTGAAGGATTTGATGGAAATTTTGCATATCGTCAAAAAATTGGAGATGTAAACGTTACTGTTCGAGGTAATATGACATACAGCAAGAATACCATTTTGGAGAAAGATGAAGAAAATTCTGTTTATCCGTATCAGTTAGAAAAAGGTTATTATGTAAATCAGACAAAAGGGTTGATAGCAATGGGGCTATTTAAAGATTATGATGATATTCGTAATAGTCCTAAACAGGAGTTTGGTACTGTACAACCTGGTGATATAAAATATAAGGATGTAAATGGTGATGGAGTCGTAAATGATGGAGATAAAGTAGCAATAGGCTCTACTAGTAGACCTAATATGATTTATGGTATGGGTGTAGCTGCACAATGGAAAGGTATAGATATTAATGTTCATTTCCAGGGAGCGGGTAAATCCTCATTCTTCATAAATGGACCGACAATTTATGCTTTTACGAATAGTCAATGGGGTAATGTAATGAAGGAAGTGGCTGAAGGTAATAGATGGATATCGGCAGATATATCAGGAGACCCATCAACAGAAAACCCTAATGCCGAGTATCCAAGATTGACTTTTGGAGGCAATAGTAACAACGAAAGAAATTCTACATTCTGGTTAAGAGATGGATCATACCTCAGATTAAAAACACTTGAAATTGGATATACATTACCTAAGACTTTGGTAAACAAAATCAAGTTTAATGATATACGTATATTCTTTATGGGTACTAATCTTCTAACATTTTCAAAGTTCAAGATGTGGGATCCGGAATTATTGAGCAGTAATGGAGCTCAATACCCTTTAGCAAGAACTTTTACATTAGGATTAAGTGTTAAATTATAAAATAATATTATAATGAAAAATAGAAAATTAGATATAATGATATGTGGTCTGTTGTCATTTGTATCATTATCATGTGTTGACAATCTAGACTCTGACAAATATTTTAAGGATAGATTAACCTTAGAAGATGTATTTACTGATGAAACACGTACAGAGAGATGGCTTGCTGGTGCGTATTCTTATTTAGAAGGTGAAAATATGGATATTGCAACAAAAGATGCTACATTATTTAATTTTGCTGATGATATGTATTTTGGCGATAGACCAGATGATTATAAAAAGTTTAAAAATGGAACTTATGATGAAAACTATCGTCATTCTTGGGAACAAAGTTACAAGGGAATACGTCAAGCTTCAATTTTTATTCATAATATAGATATGAATCAGGAATTGACAGATGAAGAGCGCAAAGATTTTAAAGCCCAGGCTCGTTTTGTAAGAGCATATTATTATTGGCTGTTACTTAGAAGGTATGGACCTATACCTTTATTGCCTGATGAAGGGATAGATTATACTCTAAGTTACGAGGATTTAGCTTTACCTAGGAACACATATGATGAATGTGCTGATTTTATTGCATCTGAAATGGCTCTTGCTGCAAATGACCTTCCACTTGAACGAGGTTCAAACAATTTGGCTCGTCCTACTAGAGGGGCTGCTCTTGCTGCACGTGCTAAGGTGTTATTATATGCTGCTAGTCCAATAAATAATCCTCGACCGGAAGATGATGAAAAGTTTTCAGATATGACAGATCGCGATGGAAGGTATCTTATATCACAAGAGTATGATGAAAAAAAATGGGCAAGAGCTGCAGCTGCCGCACTGGACGTTATGGAATTAAATAGATATGGAATTCATGTAACAGGAGTAAATACAGATACAAAACCTGGTTATCCTAAAACAGTGGCTCCGTATAAGGATAATGACTTTTCTGAAAAGAACTGGCCTGATGGTTATAAAGATATTGATCCTTATGAGTCATATAGATCATTATTCAATGGTTCGCTTCAGATGTCCGATAATATAGAATTAATATTTACTCGTGGAACCAATCAAAATCAAGATAGAAATATTGTTGATATGGTAAGGCATCAGTTGCCATCAATAGCAGGAGGATGGAATACTCATGGAATGACACAAAAACAGTGTGATGCTTATTATATGGCTGATGGTACCGATTGTCCGGGAAAGGATAGAGAATACAACATTCCAGGAAGAAGCGATATGAATCCAAGAGTACCTGGATTTGTTACGGAATCAGATGCTGGTGCAGATGGAGGGTATGAACATTTGTCGGCTGGAGTATCTAAACAGTATGCCAACCGAGAACCACGTTTTTATGCATCGGTCGCTTTTAATGGTGCTGTTTGGCCATTATTGTCGAATGCTTCATTACCCACTAAAGAACCGACAATGAGGCAGGTTTTTTATTATAGAGGTAATGATAATGGTTATTTGAATAGCAATTTCTGGCTGCGTACTGGTATTGGCATTATGAAGTTTGTGCATGCAGATGACACGGCTGTAGGAAAGGTTTCCGATAGAATAGTAAAAAAACCAGAACTGGCAATACGTTATGCTGAAGTATTGTTGATATATGCTGAATCTATAAACGAACTGACTGGGGAATATGAAATAACTTCATGGGACGGAAGTAAAACATACAATATATCCCGTAGTATAGATCAGTTAAAACGTGCTATTAGACCAATTCGTTGTAGAGCTGGAATTCCTGATTATAAAGCAGAGGAATATGAGAATAGGGACGTATTTCGTACTAAACTGAAACGTGAACGACAGATTGAACTTATGGGTGAGGGACATCGTTATTATGATTTACGTAGATGGAAGGATGCTCCTGTGGAGGAAACTTTACCGGTATATGGATGTAATTTTCTTATGACTCAAAATGAACGTGAATTGTTTCATACTCCTATAGTAATAGATGAATTGTCAACTACCTTCGTAAGGAAAATGTATTTTTGGCCTATCCCACATAGCGAATTAAAAAGAAATTTCCTTTTGACTCAGAATCCAGGATGGACATATAACGATTAAATTAAAACAAAAAAAAGAAATATGAAAAAAATAAATATATTTTTAGGAATATTGATTTCTGTATTGTTTTTTACTGCATGTACTGATGATTGGACAGAAGAACAGTATGAGCAATATATATCCTTTAAAGCTCCAATGAATGATGAAGGTTGTACACCTATTTATGTGCGTTATAAACCTGATGGAAAAGTTAGATATAAACTTCCTATTATTGTAAGTGGATCAACATTTAATGAGAAAACAAGGCATGTTTATGTTGCAGAAGATAGAGATACCCTTGCTAATATTAATTATGAGCGTTTTGGCCCAAATCGTCCAGAATGGTATTATGAGGCTTTGGAGAAAGATAAATTCTACACATTTCCGGAAGTTACAGAAATTCCGGCAGGATCGTCTGTAGATTCTCTTAATATTGATTTTGCTTTAGGGAATATTGATATGAGCCATAAGTGGGTTGTTCCTCTAACGATTGTTGATGATCCAACATATGACTATAAAAAGCATCCTCGTAAAAACTATGCCAAAGCAATTTTACGTGTTTTGCCTTTTAATGATTATTCTGGAACGTATAGCACTTCAACTATGGAGGTCTATCTTAGAGATGGTGATAGTGATAAAACCATTGGTGCTCCAATGGTTGGAAATGAAAGGACTGCTTTTGTGGTTGATGAAAATACTGTCTTTTTTTATGCTGGTTTGATGAATGAAGAGATGAAAATTGAAGATCGACAAAAGTATAAAATATATGTACGCTTTTTAGGTGATGGTAGTGAGAATGATGCAGATAAAAGACTTCAAATTTGGTCTGAAAATCAAGAGGAGATAGGTTTTGAAGTTAAAACTCAAGATCCAATGTATATGACAGCAGCAATACCTGATGCTACTAGACCATATTTAGAGCATAGGTACGTATCATTTACTATAGAGTATAACTTTAAGGACGTTACTTCAGTAAAGGCAGATGATGGACAGGCAATTCCTATTTATTATAAAGTAAAAGGAACATTAATTCTTGAACGTAATGTGAATACTCAGATTCCAGATGAAGATCAGGCAATTGAATGGTAAACTAATTATTTAATGTAAGAAAATAGCGGATTATAATTGTATGAGAATAATATTTCTTTAGCAATTATATCCGCTAATTTTTATACAATAACAAATTAAATCTGTTCTTAAATTAATCTGTCTTTTTTTATATTTGCGGATAATAAGAAAATATCTATTTATATATTTAGAGTTTTATTAAAAATGTAACTAGGTTATGAAATTACCAGTATATAAGATAATATTGTTCGTTTTTTTACTTTATGTGTGAGAGTATCTTTTTCAACTGATATTTATAAAAATCCTATTATAGATTATAGTCTTCCTGATCCCACAGTATTAAATATGATTGGATAATAAACATGAAATTCTGATTAGTAAAAATGAATATTTTGTAGGTATAGGGCATAATTCTGAAATTGTAACAGATGATAATGGTACGGATTGGATAATGTATCATGCTGTTAAGGTTTCAAATCCGGATGGAAGGGTTTTGATGCTTGATAAAATAAAATGGAAGAATGGATGGCCAATTGTAAATGATGGAACCCCTTCTTTAAATTCCGAAGAACCATTTTTTATGAAATAATTAATTTTTTATTTACAAGTAAAAATATTTTATATGAAACGAATTGTATTTCTAGATTATGTTAGAGTTTTCGCATGTTTTTTAGTTATGTTGGTTCATGCTAGTGAAAATTATTATGGTGCACCTGGTTCTACAGATATGGTAGGACCACAATCTTTTCTCAATAATGAGACAGATAGATTATGGGTATCTTTATATGATGGGTTTTCCAGAATGTCTGTTCCATTGTTTATGATAGTTTCTGCATATCTTCTTGTTCCTATGAAAGATGAACAAAATATGTGGCAATTTTATAAGCGAAGATTTAAACATATTTTACCTCCCATGTTTATTTTTATGATACTTTATAGCACCTTACCTTTGCTTTGGGGACAGATTGATTCTGATACTTCAATTAAGGATTTGTCGCGTTTATTATTAAATTTTCCAACACTGGCTGGTCACCTTTGGTTTATGTTTCCGCTTATAAGTCTTTACCTGTTTATACCTATGATTTCACCATGGCTCAATAAGGCTACAGCTAAGGAAGAACGTTTCTTTCTTGTTCTTTTCTTGATATCAACATGTATGCCATACATAATACGTTTTTATGGAGAAATATGGGGACAGTGTTTTTGGAATGAGTATCATATGCTTTGGTATTTTTCAGGTTATCTTGGTTATCTGGTGTTGGCTCATTATATTCGTGTACATCTAAAATGGAACAAACATAAACGCTTGGTGGTAGGTGCATTCTTGATGATTGTCGGGGCTGTTTGGACTATATTGTCATTCTATATACAAGCAATACCTGGAGTATTGCATGTTACACCAGTGATAGAGATTGGATGGTCATTTTGTACAATAAATTGTGTATCTTTAACAGCAGGTACATTTTTATTATTTTCATGTATTGAACGTAAGGAAACTCCTAGTTTTATATTAGATCTTTCTAAGTTAAGTTACGGAATGTATCTTATGCATATATTTTGGCTAGGTATGTGGGTTGGTGTATTTAAGGAAACATTAGCTTTACCCACTTGTTTTGCTATACCGGCTATAGCTATAGCTACATTTGTGCTCTGTTATATTACATCAAAAATAATCTCCTATATACCAGGTAGTAAATGGTTGATAGGATAAATATAGATGACACTGTTCTATTTACATAGGTAATTGAGGGTGTAGAAATATTCTTGAAAAAACGTCTTGTCATTTTATCTAAAACGTTTTGTCGTTTTAGGTAAAATGACAAGACGTTTTTAAGTGAAGTGTACTGCTTTTCCTGAGTATTGATTGTAATTATTATTGGGGTGAGTATTTTTCCGGCTGGTGATATTGCGTCAGTGGGAGCACAAGTAAGTGGAACTTCATTGATGGGAAAAATTGTTATACTAAAAACGGGATTAGATAATGATGAATAAAACGAAAAAACAAGTCGTGAGACTTGTTTTTTTCGTTTTTTGAACAGTAATTATCTCATTGATAAGTAATGTAGCAACTATATTTGTTGTGTAAAAAAATAAATATTTAATATGATGATGTAATGATGTATGTAGAAAAGTTGGGTATTTGTAACATCGACCATTAAACACATAAATAACAAATATGAAAAGCTGTAATACTGTTTTTGCCTTTATATTGTCTGGATTTGCGGGAGCAATCTTTGCTAATGCAGAGAATGACAGACCAAACATTGTAATAATAATGACAGACCAACAACGCGCTGATTTATGTGGTCGCGAAGGTTTTCCTTTGCCAGTCACTCCTTTTGCTGATTCGTTGGCTTTTCAGAATGTTTGGTTTGATAAGGCCTATACAGTAGCACCAGCGAGTTGTCCTGCTCGTTGTTCAATGTTTACTGGACGTTATCCAAGTGCAACTCATGTACGTACAAATCATAACTTGAATGATATTTATTATGAAAAGGATATGATACAGGTACTTAAAGAAAATGGTTACACTACTGCTTTAGTTGGTAAGAATCATTCTCATTTAAAACATAATGATTTTGATTATACTGAAGAATATTTTCATTGGGGTAAGAATAAAAAAGACACTCAACAGGATAAAGATTTTGCCTATTTTCTAAATAATAAATCTAGAGGGCAATATTTGGATGCGACGCCGTTTCCTGCAGGAGCCCAAAATCCGGTAAAAATTGTAACAAAAGTATTGGATTGGGTAAAGATACAAAAGGATAATCCCTTTTTTATGTGGGTTTCAATGCCTGAACCTCATAATCCTTATCAAGTTTCAGAACCTTATTTTTCAATGTTTTCTCCGGATAAAATTCCTTCTACTATCACAACTCGTAAAGATATAGATAGGAAAGGGGAAAAATATGAAATGCTAGCAAGGTTAGAGGATCGTTCTTGCCCTAATTTAGCAAAAGATCTTCCAAGATTAAGAGGTAATTATTGGGGAATGTTAAGACTGATAGATGATCAATATAAACGTCTTATAGAAGGTTTTAAGAAAGAAGGAATTTACGAAAATACTATATTTGTTTTTTTGTCCGATCATGGAGATTATTGTGGAGAATATGGCTTGATACGTAAAGGTGCAGGTGTTCCTGAATGTTTGACTCGTATTCCTATGATATGGGCAGGATATGGAATAAAACCTCATAAAGGAGCAATGGATGCACATGTGTCGATAGCTGATATATTCCCTACTATATGTACTGCAATTGGGGCTGAAATTCCTGATGGTGTACAAGGTAGGAGTCTTTGGCCGATGCTGACAGGAAAAGATTATCCTCAAAAAGAATTTGCCAGCATTATGGTACAGCAAGGTTTTGGTGGGGAGAACTTTACTTTAGATGAGCCTTTGACTTTTGAAAAAGAGGGAGCATTACAACCTGGTAAGATTGCTTTCTTTGATGAACTTAATACTTGGACACAAAGTGGAGTGCAGCGTATGGTACGTAAAGATGACTGGAAACTTGTGATGGATAGCTATGGAAACTGTGAACTTTATAATCTAAAAGATGATCCTTCTGAAATTAATAATCTGTGTGGTAGAAAGAAGTATACTGATATACAGATGGATATGATGCATGAACTTTATGTATGGGAATTAAGATTACAGGATCCATTACCTTTGCCAAGAAATCGTTATCATTTTAAACGTAATCAATATAATTATCATTTTATGTAAAATAACAGATTAATTATTTTAAATATGGAACACAAATTGCTTATATCTTCTTTCGTTTTATGTGTATGCAGTTATGCTGCAGATGCTAATGCAAATACATTTGTTATTCCTGAACAGGAATACATATGTGAGAATGATGCTATATTAAAAGATAACCGTCCCGAAGTTGGAAAAAGACTTTTTACATCCAATGTAGTAGAGAAAAAAATTAAAGAAATGCAGAAACTTCTTACTAATACAAAATTAGCATGGATGTTTACTAATTGTTTTCCAAACACTCTTGATACAACAGTTCATTTCAGGAATTTTGAAGATGGTAGACCGGATACTTTTGTATATACTGGTGATATTCATGCTATGTGGCTTAGAGATTCAGGAGCTCAGGTTTGGCCTTATGTTCAATTTGCAAATGAAGATCCACAATTGAAAAAGTTGATTGCTGGTGTAATAAATCGCCAAATACACTGTATCTGTATAGATTCTTATGCTAATGCTTTTAATGATGGTCCTACAGGTGGACATTGGATGAGCGATATTACTGATATGCGTCCTGACGTGCATGAAAGGAAATGGGAAATAGATTCATTGTGTTATCCTATTAGACTTGCTTATCATTATTGGAAAGTAACTGGTGATACAAGTGTTTTCGGTGATGAATGGTTACAAGCTATTGATAAAATTCTGAAAACTTTCCGTGATCAGCAGCGCACGGATGGTAAAGGTTCTTATAGATTTCAACGTAAGACAGAACGTGCATTGGATACAATGACAAATAATGGTTTAGGAAATCCGGTAAATCCGGTAGGTTTGATTGCTTCCTCATTCAGACCTTCGGATGATGCTACAACTTTTCAGTTTCTTGTTCCTTCGAACTATTTTGCGGTTTCTTCTCTTCGTAAGGCCTCTGAAATATTGAAATCTGTAAATAATAGGAATGATATTGCTTTACAGTGTAATAAACTAGCCAATGAAGTAGAAAAAGCTTTAAAGGAATACGCTGTTTATAATCATCCTAAATACGGGAAGATTTATGCTTTTGAAGTTGATGGATTTGGTAATCATTTATTAATGGATGATGCAAACGTTCCTAGTTTGTTGGCAATGCCATATTTAGGTGATGTTAGTCTTAATGATCCTATTTATCAGAATACACGTCGTTTTGTTTGGAGTAATGATAACCCATATTTCTTTAAAGGTAAAGCTGGGGAAGGAATAGGAGGACCGCATATTGGGTATGACATGGTTTGGCCAATGAGTATCATGATGAAGGCATTTACAAGTACAGATGATGCAGAAATAAAAGATTGTATAAAAATGCTGATGGACACTGATGCAGGAACAGGTTTTATACATGAATCATTTCATAAAGATGATGCAGCAAATTTTACCAGACCATGGTTTGCATGGCAAAATTCACTTTTTGGTGAGTTAATAATAAAACTTGTCAGTGAAGGAAAGCTGAGTTTGTTGAATAGCATAGAATAGGTGGTGTATATATTTAAATAAAATTTCTGGTTTAATATTAATGTCTTGTAACTGGGAGAGTAATGTAAACATAGACTTTATCATGAGGAAGCACATTTAAATTGTTATTAATAATAGTATTATGAGACATATCAAATTCATTATAACTTTATGCCTTTTTAATATTTTCATTCTTCATTCAAATAATAGTTATAGGGGAGAAAATGCATGGTTGAATTATAGATTCGTTGAAGATTCTGTACTCAGAAATGATTATAAAACTATAATTGGTAAAATCTTTTTATCAGAAAATAAGTTTGGAGATGTAATAAAGTCAGAGTTAAAGATAAGTCTTATTAAGTTGTTAGGTCTTGAAGTGTATTTTACAAACAATGTAGAAGAAGCAGGATTATGCATTTATATTGATAAAAATGTAAAGTGTCTACGTAAAGAAGGTTTTCTTATTAAAAGTAATGATAAAAAAATAATTCTTCAATCATTTTCGGATGAAGGTTTATTATATGGGGTTTTTTATTTGATAAGAAAAATACAATGTCATAATTCTTTGAAGAATCTAAATTTAATTGAAATTCCACAAATAGATTTACGTATGCTAAATCATTGGGACGATATAGATGGGAATATTGAGAGGGGTTATGCTGGTAAATCGTTGTGGAAATGGACTGAGTTACCTGAAAAAATAGATAAAAAATATTATGATTATGCGCGTTTGAATGCTTCGATAGGAATTAATGGTGTTGTATTGAACAATGTTAATGCTGATCCGCGTTTTTTGCGCGACGATTATTTGATGAAAATTTCAGCATTAGCAGAGATCTTTAGAAAATATAATATAAGGATTTATATCACTGCTAATTTTGCTTCACCGATAAAACCGTCAAAAACTCCTGATGAAATGAAGGCTTGGGGAGGAATTGGAGATTTAGATACAGCAGATCCTGGTAACGAAAATGTTCAAATATGGTGGAAGAAAAAAATTGAAGAGATTTATAGATTAATACCAGATTTTGGAGGCTTCCTCATTAAAGCAAATTCAGAAGGTATGCCTGGACCGCAAGATTATAATTGTTCGCATGCTGATGGAGCGAATATGTTAGCTCGTTTATTGAAGCCATATGGAGGATTTATCTTATGGCGTACTTTCGTATACAATAAAAATGTTGATAATGACAGAATGAAACGTTCTTATAAGGAGTTTAAACCACTTGATGGGCAGTTTGAGGATAATGTTATTCTTCAAACTAAGAATGGTCCATTAGATTTTCAGGTGATAGAGCCTCCACAGCCTCTTTTTGGAGCTATGAAGCATACTAATATGGCTGCTGAGTTACAAATTACACAAGAATATACCGGACATTCAACGTATTTGGTTTATCTTTTACCTTTATGGAAATGGTTTTTGCGTTTTGACACATATTGTGAAGGAAAGGGTTCTACTATAAGTAAAATACTAAAAGGGAATTTATATGGACGTAATATAACAGCTATAGCAGGTGTTGCTAACACAGGTAGTTCCGTAAATTGGACCGAACATCACTTTGCTCAAGCAAATTGGTTTGCTTATGGAAAACTGGCATGGAATCCTGATGTATTAGAAAATAGTGTTACAATAGAGTGGATAAAATGTACTTGGAGTAATGATATATATTGTGTGGAAACGATAAAGAATATGATGTGTTCAACGTGGAAAAGTTTTATAAATGCCTCTTCACCATACGGTTTGGGACTCACAATGGACATACCAACACATTATAGAGCAGATTTTAATATCAGAGCTAATAAAGAATGGCAGGTAGACAATATAGGCATTGGGAATGATAGAAGTGATAAAGGAAGTAATTTTGTTTCACAATATTATGAACCTAATTCTTTAATTTTTAATGAGATTGTTACATGTCCGGAGGATTTATTATTGAGCTTTCATTATGTGGAATGGAATTATATAATGAAGTCAGGAAATACTTTAAAGGACGATTTTTTTTATAAACTAAAGAGTGGAATTTTTCAGGTAAAGCGTAATATATATTTATGGAAAAGCCTGGAGAAATATATAGATTATGTTCGTTATGAAGATGTTTTAAATTCATTAATATGCGAAAAGCATGATGCCACCCGTTTTTATTGCGATGCTGTTTCTTTTTTTTATAGTCGAATAAATATGATAGATATTAATCAAATAAATAAATTTTGATAGTTTTTTTGTAAAACGTTGTATTATTGTATTGTACTTAGATTGCCTGTGTTTGATATTAATTGTTTAATATAAAAAGTAGATGTTATGGGAAGAAAAATTAAGTCTTTGTTTTTTCTAAGAATATTATTGTTTTTTCAATTTATAAATTTCTGTTTATATGTAAATTCAAATAATCTGGTGCTTAAAAAAGGAAATTTTCAGATTGTTATTTCAGAGGAGGAAACATCACCGATTAGGCTTGCTGTTTCAACTATGTGTGATGACTTTTCGAAAGTTATGGGATATACTCCTGTAATAAGTGATTCTGTATGTAAAGAAAAAATAAATATAATTGTAGTCACAGAACCTAATATGGTATTGTGGAATATGGAACATTATAAATTGGATGGTTTTGAATCTCACCGTATTGATGTTGATTCTGATAAACGTTGCATATATTTATCAGGTAAAGATATGCGTGGAACTATATATGCAATTTATACTTTTAGTGAAAAAATTTTGGGTATACCTCCTTTATGGTATTATTCTTCTTGGCGACCTAAATTAAAAAATAAAATAATCATTAATGATAGTTTCCATTTCTTTCAGAAGTCACCACAAGTCAGGTATAGAGCTTGGTTTCCTAATGATACTGATTTATTTACGCCATGGCGACGATTATCTAAAGAAAACAATGAGATGTGGCTTGAAACTATGCTTCGCCTTAAACTGAATACCGTAGAATTGGAAGCGACAGTTACTTATCCAGATTACAAATTAAGTAAAGATGCAGAATTGTTGAGAAAATATGGATTGGTATTAACTTCTCATCATCATGTTGCATTGAATAATAATTTTCTAAATTGGGATGGTTATTGGAGAAAAGTTAGAAAAATTACACCTCCAGACTTATTGTTGAAAAATGAGAAAGAAATGATTGAATTTTGGCGTTATAGTGTAGAAACTGTTTGCAAATCAGGAATGGAGAATTTATGGCAAATATCTTTTCGTGGTAGAAATGACCAACCATTTTGGGCTGCATTTGCTGATGCTCCTAAAACAGATAAGGAACGGGCTGATGTAATAAATAAAATGATACGCATACAATTGGAATTGATAAAAGAATACACCGGGGAAGAAGAACCTTATGTAAGAATGACATTTTATGATGAATTGTCAGATTTGTTGGCTTCAGGTTATCTGAATCCTCCTACAGGTAAAAATATGTTGTGGACTTTTGTTGCTGCACGGAGGGATCATTATCCTAATACAGATATAGTAGAATTTAATAATTCTAATAATGTGAAATTAGGTTATTATTTTAATTTACAGTTTACTTCAACAGGTGCTCATTTGGCTCCTGCAGAGGGACCTTGGAAAATGGAGGCTAATTATCGTTATGTTAACAGTAAGGCTCCATTGGATTTTTCTGTTGTAAATGCAGGAAATATTCGTGAGTTTGTGATGTCAATGTCTGCTAATGCCCAAATGATGTGGGATATGTCTAAATATAATACGGATGAATTCCTCTTAGATTACTGTTCTATGTATTTTGGTAGTAAAAATGCAGAAGAAATAGCAGAGTTGTATCATGATTATTTTTATGCATATTGGCAGCAGAAACCTTCAGACTTTCCAAATATGGAGAGACAGTATTTATTTCAGGATTTGCGTTATTCAAGAGTTTTTGAGCAAATAGGAGAATTATTCTTAAAAGGTCAATATAAAAACAAACCTTTGCGTGATATTGGTTTTGAACGTATGCCTGGAAGAAGTTTTAGAATAGAAGGCGACAATCAGGTGGATAGTTTGTTAGTTGGTATGAGGAGAACTGCACCTAAATTTGATGTTGCTGTAAGAAAATGTAGTAGAATGATAAAGAGACTACCTAAAGAAAAACAATTTTTTTTCTATGATAATTTATATGCATATTGTCTTTACATGGCAGAATTGAGTAAATCAATGGAAAAATTCATTATAGCATATAAAAAACTAGATGATAAGGATATTTGTAAAAAATATCTGAAAGAGTCTATTTTGCATTTGGAAAAAGCAAAAAGGGCGCTTTATACCACACAACATGGTGTTTTCTCTACTTGGTATCAGGGGGATTCTATTAATGGAAAATTTAATTTGCCAGAGAAAATAAAAAGATTAAATGAAATATATAATTCTATTAAATAATCTGTTTATGCATTTTTTTACAAGAAATTTTAGAACTTTTTTGTTTTTTGTATTTATTGTATTGGTGACATTTAGAATTGAAGCTTCAGAAAACAATGGAATACATAAATTTAATTTAGTAAATAATAATGATGTTGTGTCTATTTGTTATGATGCAAGTGATTTTCTTGTTGTGGGGAAAACAGTAAGTTTGTTTGCTAATGATGTGTATAATGTAACAGGAGTACTACCTAAAATATATAATAATAAAGTAAATGGTAAGAATGTAATAATAGTAGGTACTATTCAAAGGAGTAAATTAATTAAGGACTTGCTCGAGAAAGGTAAAATTGACATATCTTTCATAGAGAATTCATGGGAAAGATATATGATAAAGACTATAGATAAACCTTACCCTGGTGTTGAGAAAGCTTTAGTTATAGCCGGAAGTGACAGACGAGGAACTGCATATGGGTTGTTGTCTTTGTCTGAAAAAATAGGAGTCTCACCTTGGTACTGGTGGGCAGATGTTCCGATACAAAAGCAAGAAAAATTGATAATATCTGTATCAGATTTTATCTCGCAGTCTCCATCTGTTAAATATAGAGGGATTTTTTTGAATGATGAAGACTGGGGACTCACACCTTGGGCTTCTAAAACCTTCGAGAAAGAAAGAGGGAATATTGGTCCAAAAACTTATTCACGTATTTTTGAATTGCTTTTAAGATTAAGGGCTAATTATTTGGCACCTGCCATGCATCCAGTTTCTACTGCATTTAATCAAATACCGGAAAATAAAATGGTGGCAGATACGTTTGCAATTGTTATGGGATCAACCCATTGTGAACCATTATTATTGAATACGGCTTCAGAATGGGATAAAAAGACAATGGGTGAATGGAATTATGATAGAAATAAAAATGGGATTTATAATATTTTATCTAAAAGAGTCGCAGAAAATGCCCCATACGAAAATGTGTATACATTGGCTTTAAGAGGATTACATGATGCAGCTATGGGAGTAGGTATGCCTATGGAGAAGAAAGTAAAACTTCTAGAGAATGCTCTTGATGATCAAAGAAAGATTCTTACAGAACATATACACAAACCTATTGACAGTATTCCTCAGGTTTTTACTCCGTATAAAGAAGTGCTTGAGATTTATTCAAATGGTTTGAAATTACCTGATGATGTTACAATTGTTTGGCCTGATGATAATTATGGATATTTCAAACGCCTTAGTGGTTATGAAGAACAGAAACGTTCTGGTCGTTCTGGTGTTTATTATCATGTTTCTTATTTAGGGGTTCCTCATAGTTATCTTTGGTTTAGTACAACTCCGCCTGCGTTGATGTATGAGGAGTTGAAAAAAGCATATGATACTACAGCTGATAGATTATGGTTGTTGAATTGTGGTGATTTGAAGGGATCTGAAATGCAGGTGAACTTATTTCTTGATATGGCTTATGATATCAATAAGTTTAGTCAAGAAAATGTTGTAGAATATCCGGCACGATGGCTGGCTGATATGTTTGATGAATTAAACTATAGACAGATTAAAGAAATTACAGATTTACATTATCATCTTGCTTTTTCTCATAAACCTGAATATATGGGATGGGGATATCATTGGAATAAGTTTGATACGCCTTGTGAGATTTTGACAGATACTGAGTATTCATTTATTAATTATAATGAGGCTGAAAATAGATTATATAATTACAGAATGATTGGAGCTAAAGTTGAAAATATTCTTAATTCATTGCCTGAAGAATCTCAGGCAGCTTTTTTTGAGTTGTTATATTATCCTGTAAAAGGGGCAGAATTGATGAATAGAATGACTTTGGGGGGACAAAAGAACCGTTGGTACGCAAGGCAAAAACGTGTACTAACTAATGACATAAAAAAAGGAGTAGAGGTATGTTTTGATAGTTTACAGATTATAACGGACAGATACAATACAATGCTCAATGGTAAATGGCGTAACATGATGTCATTGAGACAAAATTATGATAATGTAAGCGCATATTTCAAGCTACCCAAAATGGAGGATTTTACACCTATAGATAAGTTTGATTATGATTTACAAATTGAAGGACAAAATTTGGTTGCAGGTTCTCCGAGTATATATATGTTGCCGTGTTTTAATGTTTATATTCCAGATACATATTGGTTTGAAATTTATAATAAAGGTAAAGAAGGTATAGATTGGAAAGCTGAAACTTCTGATAATTGGATTGTTTTAAGTGATTATAAAGGTAGAATTTCTTGTCAGAAAAAAATAGAGGTATCGATAAATTGGAAGAAAGTACCAATAGGTGCAAATATTAAAGGATATATAGATATTAAAACAAAAAAAGATAGTAGGAGAATTTGGGTTTCTGTTTATAATGAGAAATTAAAAACAGAGCTAAAAGGTCTATTTATAGAAAATAATGGATATATATCTATTCCTGCATCAGATTTTCATAGGAAAAAAGAGAATAAAGATATAAAGATTAATGTAGTTGAAGGTTTGGGATTTGAAAATAAATCGCTACAATTAGGTAATCCTGTGGCACCTTTACAAATATACAGAGCTCCTAATGTTCCTAAAGTTGAGTATGATTTTTATTCATTTAGTGCTGGGATGGTAGATGTCTATACTTATGTACTTCCTACATTCCCTTTACATAAGGATAGAGATTTTCGTTTGCCGGAAAGTACTAATTCTGATACGAAATACAGTATTTGTATAGATAATGGTTCTTTATCTACACCAAGTACTTCAGCTGTTGAATATTCACAGAAATGGTTTGAAGGAGTTTTATGTAATTGCACAATAAATAAATCAACTTTATACGTTGATAAACCAGGAAAACATACATTACAAATTAGATGTGGAGATCCTGGAATAATTATTCAAAAAATAGTAATGGATTTTGGTGGGTTAAGGAAATCTTTGATAGGACCTTCATCTACTCAGTTTAGATAATTTTTTAACTAATATGAATTTAAATATGCATTTTGTTTTATGTAGCTTTTTACCTATAGGATTGTATGTAATAAAAAGTCTTCTAATATTTTATTTGTAATATCTGATGATCAGTCGTATCCTAATTCTTCTGTATACGGTACATCATGGATTAGAATATTTATATTTGATTGTGTGGCTAATAATGGTTTATTATTTAACAATGCGTTTGTTACATTTTTATGGATTAGTACGTATAGAACTTCAATTCTTATAGGAAGGTATCAACGGGAACTTGAAGTAGTTGGATGCATGCCTCGTCTTTTCCTTATAAATGAGGGGGAATCAAAACTAAAATGACTACTCCCCTAAGTTGCAGGTTGTAACTATAATATTAAAAGGGTCGTATCAAGCTCTGTATTGAGTAATGATACTACCCTTTTTTAGTCTTTAATGATACTCAAATTTCAAATTATAAGTTCATCTTTTCAAAAAAGAATTTGATATACTCTCATTTTAATTTTGCCAACGGGTATAGAATGTCTTTTTATATTCAAGTGGAGTGTATCCTGTATATTTTTTGAAAACTTTTAAGAAATAAGTAATATCATCGAATCCAAGATAAAATGATATTTCTTTTATTTTAATAGTGCTGCTTGCCAATAATTGCTTGGCCTCCTGTATTTTGAGTTCTTGTATATAATGTGCAGGAGAAACGCCTGTATAGTCTTTGAACAGTTTCCTAAACCACGAGTAACTCATGTTTATTTTCGAAGCTACATCTTCAGGAGTTATACCTTTTAGCAGATTTTCCCTGATTATGATTTTTGCCTTGTCTATCTGTGCTTCTGTGGTTGTGTCAAAACATCTGTTGTAATCGTAATACATTGTCATTCCCAGAATAAGGTTTGCTATTCCCGCAAGGAACTGTTGGCATGCTGCTTTTTCTTCTTTTGCCACCCTTATTGCCTGGTCATACAAATTCACAATATTATCCTGCACACCTATTCTATAAATAATCTGTTCCTTATTGAAGAAATTGTTTCTGAAACGACTATCCATATTCTCACCTTTAAAACCAATCCACATCTCTGTCCATCCGGTGTTAGGATCCGGCATATAGCTGTGCCATATATTAGGTCTTATTATAATCATGTCACCGGCTTTTATTTCAATGCTTTTATCTGGAGATGTAAAGAAAGTTCCTTTACCTCGCGTGATGTAGAGTAGCTGATAACTGTCCAGTTTTCTTCCACTTGAAGGTGTGAAGAAGAACTGTTTGGGATGTCCTGTACGGGGCGGATACGTGTCATAGTTTTTATCTATTTTCTCATGGCCTACAGTATTGACAGTTATTCCCCAATCTTCGTCTCTCTGGCTGCTAATAAGGTATTTATAGTTTTCTGTTATATTGTTTCTCATGATATTGGCATTTTTACAAAGATATGTATTTCCATCAAATCTTCCATTTTAAATATCATATTTTACATATAGTTTGATTTGTTATATAGCTACTTTTGCTACATAATCAAGTTAACCATTTGTTTTTATGAAAGTAAACTATTTTATAGCATTCGATTTAGGTGCCACAAGCGGCAGAACTATACTTGGAAAACTGGAAAAAGAGAAGTTGACCTTGGAAGAAATAACACGTTTTCCTAATCAGATGTTGCAGTGGAACGGACATTTCTATTGGAACATATATTCATTATACGAAAATTTGAAGAAAGGTTTCGCGGAAGTTGCCCGTAAGGGAGTAACAGTAACGTCGGCAGGTATAGATACTTGGGGAGTGGACATAGTAAGTGTAAATTCTGACGGTGAATTATGCGGTATACCTTATGCCTATAGAGACCCACAGACAATAGGAAAGAAAGAAGAATATTTTGATAAGGTGATGACTTCAAAAGATGTGTATATGCGCAGCGGCATACAGCACATGGATTTCAATACAATCTTTCAGCTTTATGTGATGAACGGCCGTAAATGCAAATCTTTACTTGAAGCCGATAAAATACTATTTATCCCGGATGCATTGAACTATATGCTTACAGGAAAGAAAGTTACGGAATATACCATAGCATCTACTTCGGGCCTGCTTAATCCTGATACAAGAGACTGGGATGATGAATTGCTAAAGAGTGTCGGAGTGGACAGAGAAAAGTGGGCTTCTATTGTAAAGCCTGGTACTGTAATAGGTAATGTTACAGCAGAACTTGCTGAAGAACTCCAGATACAGTCTGTACCTGTTGTTGCAGTGGCTGAACATGATACGGCTTCAGCAGTAGCTGCAATCCCTGCCTTGGATAAGAATTTTGCATATCTTAGTTCTGGTACATGGTCGCTGATGGGTATTGAAACAGAACATCCGGTGGTAAATGAGAAAACTGCTGAATACAATATAACAAATGAAGGAGGTGTGGACGGTACAATCAGACTCCTGAAAAATATTACCGGTATGTGGATTGTGGAACAGTGCCTGAAACGCTGGAAGAAGGACGGTATAGAATATTCTTATCCTGATATGGTAAAGATGGCTTCCGAAGCAGAGGCTTTCAAATGCTTTATCAATCCGGATGATGCTCTGTTTGTCAATCCGGCAGATATGCCAGAGGCTATCAATGAATATTGTAAAAGAACAGGACAGACTACACCTCAGACTCATGCCGCTTATATAAGAATGATTTTCGAGAGTCTTGCAATGAAATATCGCGAAACACTTGATGTGTTCAAAACATTGGCTGAGAATCCTATTGAGAAACTACATGTCATAGGAGGAGGTTCAAGAAATGCACTTCTTAATCAGTTTACTTCAAATGCGATAGGACTTCCTGTAATAGCAGGTCCGGCTGAGGCTTCATCGGTAGGAAATATAATGCTACAGGCCAAGGCCGCCGGAATAGTAAATTCGCTTCAGGAAATGAGAAATGTAATTTCTGCAAACGTAGAGCTTTCCACATATAATCCTATGGATTCAGAAAGCTGGAATGAAGCATATCAGAAGTATCTGGAAATCATAAAAAAGTAATAAAACAAGAATCATAAACTTATAAACTAAAAAAACATGAAAGAAGAATTAATAGTAAAATCGTACGAGATCGCAAAAGAACGTTATGCAGCACTAGGTGTAGATACAGACAAAGTGTTGGAACAGATGCAGAATTTTCACCTCTCGCTTCATTGCTGGCAGGCTGATGATGTAGCCGGTTTTGAAGTGCAGGCAGGACAGCTTAGCGGTGGTATTCAGGCTACAGGTAATTATCCTGGCAAGGCAAGAAACATTGACGAACTTCGTGCCGACATCATAAAGGCCAAATCAATGATTCCTGGAACACACCGTCTGAATCTTCACGAAATATATGGTGATTTCCAGGGTAAGGTAGTAGACCGTGATGAAGTTGACACAACTCATTTCCAGAGCTGGATAGAATGGGGTAAGGAAAACGATATGAAGCTTGACTTCAATACTACATGTTTCGGTCATCCGAAGAGCGGAAACCTTTCACTTTCAAATCCAGACAAGGGTATTCGTGATTTCTGGATTGAACACAGCAAGCGTTGCCGTGCCATTGCAGAAGATATGGGTAAGGCTCAGGGCGATCCATGTATCATGAACGTATGGGTACACGATGGTAGTAAGGATATTACTGTAAACCGTATGAAGTATCGTGAAAACCTCAAGAACTCGCTTGACGAGATTTTCGCAACTGAATATAAGAATATGAAGGACTGTATCGAATCAAAGGTATTCGGTATCGGACTTGAAAGTTACACTGTAGGTTCAAATGAATTCTATGTAGCTTACGGTGCACAGAACAACAAGATGGTAACCCTTGATACAGGTCACTTCCACCCTACCGAAAGTGTAGCGGACAAAGTGTCTTCACTCCTGCTTTATGTTCCGGAACTGATGCTTCACGTAAGCCGTCCTGTTCGTTGGGACTCAGACCATGTAACTATAATGGACGATCCTACGCTTGACCTGTTCAGCGAAATAGTACGCTGTGATGCTCTTGACAGAGTACATTACGGTCTCGACTATTTCGATGCTTCAATCAACCGTATCGGTGCTTACGTTGTTGGTAGCCGTGCAGCACAGAAGAGTATGACACGTGCATTGCTTGAACCACTTGCCAAGCTGCGTGAATATGAAGCAAACGATATGGGATTCCAGCGTCTGGCTCTTCTTGAAGAAGCAAAAGCATTGCCTTGGAATGCTGTTTACGATATGTTCTGCCTGAAGAACGGAGTACCTGTAGGTAATGAATTTATTGCCGAGGTAGAAAAGTACGAGGCTGAAGTTACATCAAAACGTTGATAACGATGGATGTTTTATTAGGTTTATTAATAATAGCCATAGGCAGTTTCGGCCAGTCCAGTTCATACGTTCCAATCAAGAAAATCAAGTCTTGGGAATGGGAAAACTTCTGGTTGGTACAAGGTATATTTGCCTGGCTGGTATTTCCACTTCTCGGAGCACTCTTGGCAGTGCCCGAGGGTGGTTCCCTGTTTTCGCTACTGTCCTCCGGCGGTGCATTAAAGGCGATAATATATGGTGTGCTATGGGGAGTTGGAGGTCTTACTTTCGGACTCAGTATGCGCTATCTTGGAGTAGCTTTGGGGCAGTCTATTTCGCTAGGTACATGTGCGGCTTTCGGTACATTGTTCCCTGCACTTATGGCAGGAACTGATTTGTTTCACGGCGAAGGACTGGTACTTCTCCTTGGTGTATGTATCACTCTTGCAGGCATCGCGGTAATAGGATATAGCGGCTCTCTTCGTTCACAGTCTATGAGTGAAGAAGAGAAGAAAGCGGCTGTTAAAGACTTTGCCCTTACAAAAGGATTACTTGTCGCCCTTTTAGCCGGAGTTATGAGTGCATGTTTTGCACTTGGACTTGATGCCGGAAGTCCTATAAAAGAGGCTGCTCTGTCTGCCAATGTTAATCCGCTTTATGCCGGATTGCCTGTTATTCTGTTGGTTACTTTTGGTGGTTTCCTGACGAATGCAGCTTATTGTTTCTGGCAGAATATAAAGAATGGAACGATGAAAGACTATTTCAAGGTTTCCCCGTCTTTGTTTATAAACAATGTACTGTTCTGCATGCTTGCAGGAGTATTATGGTACTCTCAGTTCTTCGGTCTGGAAATGGGTAAAAGTTTCTTCACAGACAATACTGTTCTCATGGCATTTGCCTGGAGCATACTTATGTCACTTAATGTTGTCTTTTCAAATTTATGGGGAATTATCCTGCGCGAATGGGCTGGGGCAGACCGTAAGACTCTTGTTGCTTTAGGTATTGGTCTATTAATATTGATATTCTCAATCTTTTTCCCTTCATTGGTGTAGAAGATTATTAAAATGATGTTTAAACTAAAAAAACTAACAAACTTAAAAAAACTCAAATATGGTTTACAACAATTCAATTTCAGAAATTATTTCTCAGATAGCCGAAGTAGCCGGTTACCTTTGGGAACGCGGATGGGCAGAACGTAATGGTGGTAATATATCTTATAATATTACAGATGTAGTAGATGAGACAATTACCTCTCTCAAACCACTTGGTGAAGCAATTGTGCTTCCACAACCAGTAAAGAACTTGTGCAATAATTATTTCATTGTGACAGGTACTGGTAAAAGAATGCGCTATGTACATTCTAATCCGATGAAGAATATGTCAATAATACGTATCTCTGCAGACGGTACATATTATGATATCATCGCAGAAGAATATATACGTCCTACTTCAGAATTACCTTCACATCTGATGATGCATGATTATCTTCTTGGAAAAGGTAGAAATAATAAGGTCGTTATTCATACACACCCTATAGAGCTCGTAGCAATGACTCATAATCCTGCTTTCCTTGAGAAAGACGTATTGAGTAAGATTCTTTGGAGTATGATACCTGAGACACGTGCTTTCTGTCCTAAGGGTCTTGGAATAGCAAGATATCAGTTGCCTGGTTCTGTGGTTCTTGCTGAGGAAACTATCAAACAGCTTGACGAATATGATGTAGTTATGTGGGAAAAACACGGAGCAATTGCTATTGGTGAAGATTTGATTGAGGCATTCGACATGATAGATACATTATCAAAATCAGCCAAAATCTATGAGTCTGCATGTTCAATGGGATTTGTACCTAAAGGAATGACAGACGAACAGATGGATGAGCTTAAAAGAGTGTTTAACCTGTAAAATTGATTATTATGATAAATAGATTCATATTGAACGAAGTATCTTACTTCGGTCCTGGAGCCAGAGAAGTGTTGCCAAAAGAAATTTCACGTCTAGGCCTAAAAAAAGCTTTTGTAGCTACAGACAAAGATTTGATAAAGTTTGGTGTTGCTGACAAAGTATTGTCTGTATTGCGCGATGCCAATATCCCATACGAAGTATTCAGCGAAATCAAGCCTAACCCGACAGTCTCTAATGTCAAGGCAGGTCTTGCAGCATACGCAGCTTCAGGAGCAGATTTCATTATAGCGATAGGCGGCGGTTCATCAATGGATACAGCCAAGGCTATAGGTATCATAACCAACAATCCTGAATTCTCCGATGTAGTATCTCTTGAAGGAGTAGCCGACACAAAGAAGAAGTCAGTGCCTATCATAGCTCTTCCTACAACTGCGGGAACTGCAGCCGAAGTGACTATCAACTATGTTATCACTGACGAGGAAAACCAAAAGAAGATGGTTTGTGTTGACCCTAACGATATTCCTGCCATTGCTATAGTAGATGCCGAACTTATGTACACTCTTCCAAAGAGTCTAACAGCCGCTACAGGTCTTGACGCATTGACTCATGCCATCGAAGGTTTGATAACTAAAGGTGCATGGGAAATGAGTGATATGTTCGAGATTAAGGCTATTGAAATGATTGCACGTTATCTTGAAACAGCTGTAAACGAACCAAACAATGCAGAAGCACGTAATGGTATGGCAGTTGCACAGTACATAGCTGGTATGGCATTCTCTAACGTAGGTTTGGGGGTAGTACACGGTATGGCTCATCCATTGGGAGCAATCTTTGACATTCCTCACGGTGTGGCAAATGCTCTTCTATTGCCTACAATTATGGAATTCAATGCTCCGGCAGCTCTTGACAAGTATGTAGACATAGCGAAGGCAATGAACGTATATTCAGACGGAATGAGCAAGGAAGATGCAGCAAACGCTGCTGTTAAGGCAGTGAAGGAACTTTCTGTGCGTGTAGGAATACCTCAACATCTCTCAGAACTGGGAATCAAGGCAGAAGACCTTCCACGTCTTGCAAAAGCAGCATATGCAGATGTTTGTACTCCTGGTAACCCACGTGAGGTGACAGAAGAGATTATCCTTGAACTTTACAAAAAGACTTTGTAATTATACCATATTGGTTTGTTTATTAATCCTGCAAGGAGTGCCGTATTCCTTGCAGGATTTTTATGTATATACTTTTTGAATAAATGTAAGTCTGCGGTAAATAACGTATTGCGAAATAGAAAAGAGTCCTGATTAAGTATGATTTGTTAAGATTTGCCTACGGTTCGGAAATAATGACTGAAATTGCTACACTCATAATTCTACTGTTAACATAACAATTGCTTTATGTTATGTTTTAGGATATTTTAAAGTAAACTGTATAAAACAAAATAAAGCATCAATAATCATCAGATTATCAATGCTTTATTCTTGGTCGGGGCGACTAGATTCGAACTAGCGACCACACGCCCCCCAGAATTAGGTGTTTATAGCATAATAATGTAACCATTCTATATTCCGCCACGACAATTTTATCGGCTGTTTTTCAGCCGATAAAATAAAAAAGTCCGTAAGAAA
>CALUPA010000017.1 GCA_944322395.1 uncultured Phocaeicola sp. | reverse complement strand
AGAAACTTACAGTTCTATCTAAATCAATCAAACCGCTTCCTATCGTAAAATATAAAGATGGAGTGGCTTACGACAAATTCGAAGATCCAGAACTCCGTTACCGTCAGCGTTATGTCGACCTAGTGGTAAACGACGGAGTGAAAGACATATTCCTAAAGCGCAACAAGGTTTATAACTCAATGCGCGAATATTTCAACTCAAAAGGCTATATCGAAGTTGAAACTCCTATTCTTCAAGCTATTGCTGGTGGTGCGGCAGCACGTCCGTTCATCACTCATCACAATGCGCTTGACATTCCTTTGTACATGCGTATTGCCAGTGAATTGTATCTGAAACGTCTAATCGTAGGTGGATTCGAAGGTGTATACGAAATCGGTAAGAATTTCCGTAACGAAGGTATGGACCGCACACACAATCCTGAGTTCACATGTATGGAAATCTATGTGGCATACAAGGACTACAACTGGATGATGAAGTTTACTGAAAACATGATTGAAAAAATCTGTCTTGACGTAAACGGTACTACTGAAGTGAAAGTGGGCGACAACATCATCAACTTCAAGGCTCCTTTCAAGCGTGTGACTATGCTTGATTCTATCAAGGAATTCACAGGCTATGACCTTACAGGTCTGAACGAAGAGCAGATTCGCGAAGTTTGCAAGAAGCTCAATATGGAAATTGACGATACTATGGGTAAAGGCAAGCTCATCGACGAAATCTTCGGCGAGTTCTGCGAAGGCAATTACATACAACCTACATTCATCACTGACTACCCTATCGAAATGTCTCCACTTACTAAGCGTCATCGTAATAATCCTGAATTGACAGAGCGTTTCGAACTTATGGTAAACGGTAAGGAATTGTGTAACGCTTATTCTGAGCTTAACGACCCAATTGACCAGCTTGAACGTTTCGAAGAACAGATGAGACTGAGCGAAAAGGGTGATGACGAAGCTATGATTATCGACAAGGACTTCGTTCGTGCCCTTGAATACGGTATGCCTCCTACATCAGGTATGGGTATCGGTATGGACCGTCTGGTTATGCTTATGACTGGTCAGAGCACAATTCAGGAAGTATTATTCTTCCCACAGATGAGACCTGAAAAGGTGATACCAAAGGATGCTCCGGCAAAATTCATGGAAATTGGTGTTCCTGAAGAATGGGTAGCTCTTATTCAGAAAGCCGGATACAATATGGTTGCAGACATGAAGGACGTAAACCCTCAGAAACTGCACATGGACATCTGCGGAGTAAATAAGAAATATAAACTTGAACTTAAGAATCCTACAGTTGACGAAGTCAGCAACTGGATACAGAATATAAAATAAGTATTTGGTTTTTGAGTTTGTAAGTTTTGGATTATTCAAAACTTACAAACTTAAAAGCTTAAGAACTTAAAAACCAATAAAACAATTACCAAAGTGAAATTCCCTGGTAAAATAGCTATTATGGGAGGAGGTAGCTGGGCTACAGCTATTGCAAAGATTATTCTTACCCAAGCCGAATCAATAAACTGGTATATGCGTAGAGACGACCGAATAGAAGATTTCAAGCGTCTCGGACATAATCCGGCTTATCTTACTAGTGTACGCTTCAACGTAAAGAATATCAACTTTTCATCGGATATTAATAAGGTGGTAAAAGAATCAGACACCCTGATTTTCGTTACCCCATCGCCTTACCTTAAAAGTCATCTAAAGAAACTGAAAACCAAAATCAAGGACAAATTCATAGTAACAGCCATAAAAGGTATCGTTCCTGACGAAAACCTTATTGTTTCTGACTATTTTAATAAGGTATATGGTGTTCCAGAAGAAAACATAGCTGTACTGGCAGGTCCATGTCATGCCGAAGAAGTGGCACTTGAACGTCTCTCTTATCTAACCGTTGGCTGTAAAGATATTGAAAAGGCAAAAATCTTTGCCCAACAGCTGGCAGGCCATTACATTAAGACTTCTGTAAATACCGATGTAGCGGGTATAGAATATGCTTCTGTATTGAAAAATGTTTATGCTATTGCAGCAGGTATTTGTAGTGGTCTGAAATATGGAGACAATTTTCAAGCTGTCTTGATTTCAAATGCAATACAGGAAATGAACCGTTTCCTTAATACCGTACATCCAGTGGACAGATGTACCAACGAATCGGCCTATCTGGGAGACTTACTGGTAACAAGTTACTCCAATTTCAGCCGTAACCGTGTTTTCGGAACAATGATAGGAAAAGGATACTCTGTGAAAAGTGCACAGATAGAAATGGAAATGATAGCCGAAGGATACTACGGAACCAAATGTATTAAGGAATTGAACAAGCATCTGCACGTTAATATGCCTATTGTAGATGCTGTGTACAATATTCTGTACGAGCGCATAACTCCTATGATAGAAATAAAGCTTTTAACAGATTCATTCAGATAAATTTTTGAATATGGAAAATATTAAATTAAACATCGAGAACTCTGTCAGCTTCATGGCAGAAGGAAAACTGGCTACTTATGAGCCATTGGTTAAGACCTACATGGAAACTCTTGAAAAAGGAACAGGACTTGGAAACGACTTCCTGGGCTGGCTTCATCTTCCATCTTCTATAACAAAAGAACACATCGAAGATATCAAAGCTACAGCAGCTGTTCTTCGTGAGAACTGCGAAGTAGTGGTTGTTGCAGGTATCGGCGGTAGTTATCTTGGCGCACGTGCCGTGATAGAGGCAATGTCTGACAGCTTCCAGTGGCTTAAAGAAAAGAAAGCAGGCGAACCAACTATCATTTTTGCCGGACATAATATCGGCGAAGACTATCTTTATGAATTGACAAGCTTCTTAAAAGACAAGAAATTTGGTGTAATCAACATATCAAAATCTGGTACTACTACTGAAACAGCTCTTGCCTTCCGTCTTCTTAAAAAACAGTGCGAAGACCAGCGTGGAAAAGAAATGGCACGCAAAGTTATCGTAGCAGTTACTGACGCTAAGAAAGGTGCTGCACGTGTAACTGCCGACAATGAAGGTTACAAATCATTTATCATTCCTGACAACGTAGGTGGACGTTTCTCTGTACTTACTCCAGTAGGTTTACTTCCTATTGCAGTGGCAGGTATCGACATCGAAAAGCTTGTTGAAGGTGCACGCAAGATGGAAGAAGTTTGTGCTAACGAAAACATGTACGAAAATCCAGCTGCGCTTTATGCTGCAACTCGTAACGAGCTTTACCGTAACGGCAAGAAGATAGAAATTCTGGTTAACTACCAGCCAAAACTTCACTATTTCAACGAATGGTGGAAACAGCTTTACGGTGAATCAGAAGGTAAGGACGGTAAAGGTATCTACCCAAGTTCAGTTGACTTCTCAACAGACCTTCACTCAATGGGTCAGTGGATTCAGGAAGGCGAGCGTACTATCTACGAAACTGTTGTCTCAATAGAAACTCCTAACCACGAACTTCGTGTCCCTACAGACGAACAGAACCTTGACGGACTGAACTTCCTTGCTGGAAAACGTGTTGACGAAGTAAATAAGATGGCAGAACTCGGAACTCAGCTTGCACACGTTGACGGTGGTGTTCCAAACATGAGAGTTTCTGTACCTGCATTGAACGAATATTACATCGGACAGTTGATTTACTTCTTCGAAAAAGCTTGCGGTATCAGCGGTTATCTCCTTGAAGTAAATCCATTCAACCAGCCGGGAGTTGAAGCATACAAGAAAAACATGTTTGCCCTACTCAATAAACCAGGTTATGAAAAAGAATCAGAAGCTATCCAGGCTCGTCTGAAAAAGTAAATAAACGACTGTAACTTATAAAAATAAACAAGGCACGTACTACGGCATTGCTGTAATACGTGCCTTTAAATAATTTAAAAACACCAGTAATGTTTGAAAAAGCAATACAAAACTATTTAAAGGGAAAAGGATATAACAAGATCAATCTTAAAGCAGTTCTGTTCGATATGGACGGAGTTCTGTTCGACTCAATGAAGAACCATGCAAAAGCATGGAACAAAGCAATGGCAATATATGGTATGAACCTTAGCGAAGAAGAAGCGTATATGCATGAAGGGCGTACAGGAGCAAGTACTATCAACATAGTATGTATGCGAGAAAGAGGATGTAATGCCAGCGAAGAGGAAATAAAGAAAATATATCAAACGAAAAGTGATATATTCAACAGTCTTCCCAAAGCGGAAGCAATGCCAGGTGCATACACATTACTACGTAATATCAAAGATTCAGGACTTCAACCTGTACTAGTAACAGGTTCTGGACAATTGTCTCTTATAGACAACCTTAACCATCATTTCCCAGGTATTTTCCAGAAAGAATTCATGGTTACAGCATTCGACGTAAAATATGGTAAGCCAAATCCGGAACCATATCTTATGGGACTAAAAAAAGCCAGAATAAATCCTAATGAAGCAGTAGTGGTAGAGAATGCTCCGCTTGGAGTAAAAGCAGGAGTTGCAGCTGGAATTTTCACAATAGCAGTAAATACCGGACCTTTGCCAGATTCTGCACTACTAGACGAAGGTGCAAACATATTATTCAATTCCATGCAAGAGCTTTCAGACAATTGGAATTGCTTCAGAAACGAAATTGACAAATAAAAAAATAAAGGAACTGTTTTCAACTACTTATATAGAATGAAACAGTTCCTTTATCAATTATAAAACAGATATAAGAATTATATAACAAAAAGATTGCTCCTTGACAACAATGCTGCACCCACTACATTCGCCTTATCTTCAAGTTCTGACAAAACAATATCTGAGTCACGATACATCATATTCAAGGTATGCTTTCTGATTGCAGAAATAACAGGATGTAAAAGATAATCCCCAACCTTTGACATATCACCACCTATTATAACTTGCTCTGGGTTAAATATATTAATCAAGCCACCGATATGTCTTCCTAACTCGTGACCAATTTCCTCCACCAGCTCAATAGCAAGCACATCCTCTCTATCAACTGCATTGAAAATGTCATCTAACTGAATATCATCAATAGATTTTTCTTTCAGTACTATAGAACTTTCTCCATTCCTAAGTCTTTCGATAAATTTACGATATAAAGCAGAGCATGACACCTCTGTTTCAATACAACCCTTCTTACCGCAATGGCATATCTGCTGATTGTCATACCCAAAATTATGTCCAAACTCACCGGCAAACCCAGACATTCCGTTATATAGCTTACCATCTATAATGATACCCATTCCAAGTCCCCAGCTTACATTTATAAATATCACATTTTTAGGACACTTTACAGAACGCATCATATATTCGCCATAAGCAGTAGTCCTACTGTCATTGTCTACGCAAGTATTGATACCGATTCTATCAGTAATCATTTCGCTAATTGGTGTCTGTGCAAAGTTAAAGGTTCCGAAGCTACAACCTGTTACAGGATTTACTCGACCATGCAACGCTACACATACATTAAGATACTTTTCTTTCTTATACGGTAATGAATTCACATAAGACAAAATCTCATCACACATTTTGTCCAAACACTCCACTGTATTTTCGCGTTCAAAAGGAATCTTAGTCTTAGAATCTACTATTTCACCTCTAAAATTAACTACACAAAAACTCAAATATTTTTGAGCGACCTCTACCCCCAAGAAATAGCAAGCATCAGGATTCAAGCCATACAGATTAGGATGTCTTCCTCCATTTGTTTCCAACTTTCCATTATCATCTACATAACCATCCTCACACATTTCGTCTACTAATTTTGTAATAGTAGGAATACTTAAATCCATATCTTTAGATAGGTCAGTAATCGTAGCATAACCATTATAAATAAAATGTGTAATTATACGACGTTTCATCGTAGCACTTTTGGTACCTTTCTTAATTTCATCCAATAGCCTCTGTCCCATATTTATAGTTTTTATAGTATATGCTACAAAAATAGCAGTTTTTTTTAATATTCGACTTATAAAAATTCTTTTTTTTTATTTGTCTTTCTAATTTATGATAGGTATCTTTGCATAGTTCTCAAAATATTTCATATACAAGCGTATAGTTAACTAAATTTATAAACTAATAAAACCAAAAATCATGAGAGTAATTATTGAACCAGATTATCAGTCAATATCTAATTGGGCTGCAAATTACGTTGCAAATAAAATTAATGCAGCTAATCCCACTAAAGAAAAACCTTTCGTTTTAGGTCTTCCTACAGGATCATCTCCACTTGGAATGTACAAAGCCCTGATTGAACTGAACAAACAGGGTAAGGTTTCATTCAAAAACGTAGTAACATTCAACATGGATGAATACGTAGGTCTTCCAGAATCACACCCTGAAAGCTACCACTCTTTCATGTATAACAACTTCTTCAATCACATTGATATCTGCAAAGAAAATATACACATCTTAAACGGAAATGCTTCTGACCTTGAGGCTGAATGTGCAAACTACGAAAAGGAAATCGAAAAATTCGGTGGAATTGACCTGTTCCTGGGAGGTATAGGTCCTGACGGTCATATAGCATTCAACGAACCGGGTTCTTCACTTTCATCACGTACAAGAGTAAAAACACTTACTACAGATACTATTATCGCAAACTCACGTTTCTTCGACAATGATGTAAACAAAGTTCCTAAAACAGCTCTTACTGTAGGTGTAGGCACTGTACTTTCGGCTAAGGAAGTCTTGATTATCTGCAACGGACATAACAAGGCTCGTGCTTTGCAGCATGCAGTAGAAGGTGGTATCACTCAGATGTGGACAATCAGCGCACTTCAGATGCACCAGCACGGTATCATCGTATGCGACGAAGCTGCAACAGACGAACTTAAAGTAGGTACATACAAATACTTTAAGGACATCGAAAAAAACAATCTTTAATAACTTAAAAAAACGAGAGTTTATGCGTACAAATCTTACATCGCAAATCTCACTGAACAATGTTTCAACACGTTATTACAAACCAGAGAATGCTGTTGAACGTTCTGTAATCACTAGATTCGAAAAAATCACCACAAATATTTTCGAATCCATGGACGAAGGAACGGAAAACATTGCAAATGAAATTATAGCAAAAATACAGGACAGACAGCGTGAAGGAAAGTTCTGTACAATGGCACTTGGTACAGGTTCTTCACTAAGACCATTATTCACGGAACTGATTCGTCGTCATAAAGACGAAGGAGTAAGTTTCAGGAACGTAATTCTGTTCAATCTTTTTGAATTTTATCCAATCAACGAAGGGGCAGGAAGTACTTTCAACCATCTGATGAAGCAGTTCATTTCACAGGTTGACATTGACAGACAGAATATATTCACAATGGAAGGCAGTATTCCTCAGGATGCCATCATAGACCATTGCAGACTTTACGAACAAAGAATACAGACATTCGGAGGTATTGATATTGCTGTACTGGGAATAGGACGTAAAGGAATAATAGGTATGAACGAACCTGGTTCGCAAGCCAGTTCAACTACTCGCCTTATATTGCTTGACAGCACTTCACGTTCTGAAGCTGCACATAATCTTGGGGTTGACAATCTTCCTCCATGTTCCATTACAATGGGTATCAAAACCATTCTTAGTGCAAGAAAAGTATTCCTACTTGCTTGGGGCGAAGACAAAGCCGAAATCATTCGCAAAACTGTAGAAGAAAAGATTACCGACACTCTACCGGCATCTTACCTTCAGATGCACACCAATGCTGTGGTATGTACAGACCTTGCAGCAGCTGCATATCTGACAAGAATACAGCGTCCGTGGCTGGTAGCAAACTGCGAATGGAACAATAAGCTTATCAGAAGTGCAATCGTATGGTTGTGTCAGACACTAGGAAAACCTATCCTGAAGCTAACGAACAAGGATTACAATGATAACGGTTTGAGCGAACTGCTTGCTCTATATGGCTCTGCATACAATGTAAATATCAAGGTATTCAACGACCTTCAGCACACTATTACCGGATGGCCTGGAGGAAAACCTAATGCAGATGACACTTACCGTCCAGAAAGAGCAAAACCATTCCCTAAAAGAGTTATCGTATTCTCTCCTCACCCGGATGATGATGTTATCTCAATGGGTGGTACATTGAGAAGACTTGTTCAACAAGGACATGAGGTGCACGTTGCATACCAAACTTCGGGCAATATTGCCGTAGGCGATGAGGAAGTGGTAAGATTCATGCACTTTATCAACGGTTTCAACCAGTTGTTTGATGACAGCCAGAATCAGACTATCAATGACAAGTATGCTGAAATCAAGAAGTTCTTTGCCGAAAAGAAAGAAGGCGATATAGACTCAAGGGACATTCTTACTATCAAAGGACTCATCCGCAGAGGTGAAGCACGTACAGCATGTACATACAACAATATTCCTTTATCAAGATGTCACTTCCTTGACCTTCCTTTCTACGAAACAGGTAAAATAGAAAAGAACCCTATCAGCCTGCCGGATATTGAGATAGTTCTAAACCTTCTGAGAGAGGTTAAGCCTCATCAGATTTACGTAGCAGGCGACTTGGCCGACCCACATGGAACTCACAGAGTATGTACAGATGCTGTATTTGCAGCCATAGACGAAGAAAAGAATGCCGGTGCCGAATGGTTGAACGACTGCAGAATATGGATGTACCGTGGTGCATGGGCTGAATGGGAAATAGAGAACATCGAAATGGCAGTTCCTTTAAGTCCTGAAGAATTGCGTGCTAAGCGCAACTCAATCCTCAAACACCAGTCACAGATGGAAAGTGCACCATTCCTAGGCAATGACGAACGTCTGTTCTGGCAAAGAAGCGAGGACCGTAACCGCGGAACAGCATCACTCTACGATGGATTAGGACTGGCATGTTACGAAGCAATGGAAGCATTCGTTGAGTACAAGCCTCTATAAAGATTATTTCTAATACATAACAAATCCTGCAAGGCTTAAATGTTTTGCAGGATTTTTTTATTAAAAGCACAATTATGTTCAGACATTTATTCTTTTCTATAAGCCTGTTTTCTGCTTGCCTGCTATCAACCGGTTGCAATAATGAAAAACATTTCATAAACGATGCAGACTATCTTTCGAAGGTAGAAAATGATTTTACCGAGAAAAAGACAATACTGAAAAACGGGAAACTATTCGATATATTCAATGAAAATCTTACAACCGAAGAAAAAGAGGCACTCCAGTTTCTTTACGCCTATATGCCGCTGAGCGACATAGCCGATAATTCAGGAAAATTTTTCCTTGAGAACATCCGTCTTTCATTCAAGATAAGAGAAATCTCATCATGGGGTAAAAAAATACCTGAGGATATATTCAGACACTTTGTACTGCCAATAAGAGTAAACAATGAAAACCTGGACAATTCACGAGAATATTTCCAGAATGAATTATGGCCCAGAGTGAAACACCTGTCAATGCAGGATGCAGTACTTGAAACAAACCACTGGTGTCATGAAAAAGCCACTTATACCCCATCGGACAGCCGTACCAGTTCACCTCTGGCAACAATAAAGACAGCCTACGGAAGATGTGGCGAAGAATCAACACTGCTCGTTGCTGCACTACGTGCCATCGGCATTCCAGCACGTCAGGTATATACACCACGATGGGCACACACCGACGACAACCACGCATGGGCAGAAGCATGGGTGGACGGAGAATGGTGTTTTCTAGGAGCATGCGAACCTGAACCGGTTCTTAATCTCGGGTGGTTCAACTCTCCGGCTAGCAGAGGAATGCTGATGCATACAAAAGTTTTCGGCTCATATAGCGGCAAAGAAGAAAAAATGCTACAGACTGCCAACTATACAGAAATTAACATCATAGAAAACTATGCAGAAAAGTCGTCTGTCACTGTAACCGTGAAAGATGATAAAGGAAACACTGTAGAAGGGGCAAACGTAGAATTCAAGTTATACAACTATGCTGAATTTTTCACTGTCTACAAGCAGAAAAGCAATGCACATGGACAGGTATCACTATCTGCCGGTCTTGGTGACATGATGGTATATGTTTCGCATAACGGTAAGTTCGGTCTGGGAAAAATATCATTTGGAAAAGACAAAACAGTGGACATAATATTAAGACATAATGTAAACGATGCATACGCTGAAAATATAGATATAGTACCTCCAGCAGAGAATGCAAAACTTCCTTCAGTAACAAAAGAACAGAGTAACGAGAATGACGTCCGACTGCACCATGAGGATTCTATAAGAAATACCTATATATCAACATTCCCCGACAAAGATGCAATAAAAAGATTCGCAACAGACAATAATCTGAAATACGAAGAAATAGAAAGATTTATCACCAAGTCAAGGGGAAATTATGCGGAGATTATGAAATTCCTGAGTAACTCATCGAAAAACACAATGTGCAAAAAAGCTATCGAGTTACTGAAATGTATTACCGACAAAGACTTGCGGGATACTCCATGCAGCGTTCTGGAAGACCATCTGTATAATACTCCTGAAAATGCTGACACGGAATACATACTTTGTCCGCGTGTTGCCAATGAACTTCTCACCCCATACCGTTCATACCTACAGAAAGAAATACCTGAAAGTCTGAAAGCTGAGTTCACGTCAAACCCTCAGACACTAGTACAATGGTGTTCGGACAGCATTACCACAAGGAACGACCTTAATAGAGGTGGGGCTCCCTCTTCGCCTATAGGAACATGGAAAAGCAGAGTTGTAGATTCACAGTCGCGCGAGATATTCTTCGTAGCGGCAGCCAGAAGTCTAAATATTCAGGCATGGAAAGATGTCGTAACAGGAAACATCTATTACATCGAAAATGGTATAACACATCAGGTTGACTTCGAAAAATCAAAAACCTCAAAAACTCCTGAAGGAATACTAAAAGCCATATATAAACCTATCCCAAGACTGGACGACCCCAAATACTATACTCATTTCACTATTTCCAAATATGAAGATGGAAGTTTCAAACTGTTGAACTATCCTGAGAATGCTACATGGAGCTCATTACTGAAGAACGGTCTTAAGATAGAAGAAGGATATTATATGCTGACAACCGGCAGCCGTCTGGCAAACGGAAGTGTCATGAGCAATGTTTCATTCTTTACAGTAGAAAAGCACAAGCAAACAAATATAGAACTAACAATGCGGGATAATGCTGAAGAAATAAGAGTTATAGGCAACTTCAATTCTGAACTGAAATACACTGATACCGTCACTAAAAATGAAACATCAATACTATCAACCACAGGAAGAGGATATTTCATTGTAGGCATACTTGGTGCGGGACAGGAACCTACCAACCATGCCCTGAAAGACATAGAAATCAAAAAAGAAGAATTAGAAAAATGGGGGCGCAAGATGATACTGTTATTCCCAGACGAGAAATCATACAAGAAATTCTCTCAAGCCGATTTTCCTAATCTTCCTTCGACTATAGTTTACGGTATAGATACCAATAATGCCATAAGAAACGAAATCTCGCAGAACATGAAACTGTCCAATGGTGGTAATCTGCCAATATTCATCATAGGCGATACATTCAATCGGGTTGTATTCCAGATAGACGGTTACACCATAGGTACAGGCGAACAGCTTATCAGAACCATCAACGGTCTGTAAGTGCACTGATTGTGTTTCGCACACGGGATGCGGTAGTTACCGGAGTGATATACTCATCTACCGTCACCGTTCCCCCCATAGACAGAGCCGGATTGCGATAGAGCATCCGGCTTTCTTTATTTTCCCTTGCGGAAAAATGAAATTCAGATGCACCAGTCACATCAGCCAAGTTGCGAATATTATTCTCGTTTACTCCACAACCGGGCATGATAATAATCCTGCCGCCAGCCTTTTTGACTAGTGAAGCCAACAAACCCGCCCCATCTACAGCTGTAGGTTGCTGACCTGAAGTCAGTATCCGAGACACTCCCATCCCAATAAGACTTTCCATAACTTCTGCGGGATGACGCACATAATCGAATGCACGATGAAATGTTATACTCATTCCTTCAGCCGCCTTAACCAGACGTTTCATTGCAGGCATATCAAGTTCTGCTTCCGGTGTCAGACAACCAAACACTACCCCATCTGCACCAGCTTCCTTCACGGCACGAATATCTTCTTCCATTATATCCAGTTCCAAAGGAGAATAAACAAAATCCCCACCACGTGGGCGTATAATGACGTGTAACTTTATGTGCAACAACTTGCGTGCCATCCTTACTTCTCCTATAGAAGGAGTAGTCCCTCCTTCCGGCATGGAAGCACAAAGTTCCACACGATGTGCTCCACCTTCCTGGGCAGCCAAACAACTCTCCACCGAATTGGCACAAATTTCAAAAGTATATTCCATAGGCATATTGATCTTTCCAGTAAAGCAACATCTGATTTTTTGCCTTACATACCGTTACACAAAATAAGAAATGAGGAATTTCGATATTCGAAAAAAACGCTTTGTCATTTTATATAAAACGACAAGACGTTTTAGTCAAAACGACAGGACATTTTCTCTGATGTACGCCCATGGGGAGTCGAACCCCAATCGATGGAACCGGAATCCATTATTCTATCCATTGAACTATGAGCGCATTATTAAGATTTTGACTTTCAGAAATCGGTTACAAAAATAATAAGTTTATCGGAATTAGAAAATAAACATCAGGGTAAAAAACTTTCAATAAGACGGAATAAAGATGTTAACCGATGACAATTATCCAAGAATTCTATTTAAAAAGGAATCTTTTTGACAAGTTTTTTGCAATAATAATTGCACATTTACAAAATATACCTATCTTTGCCAACAAAACTAATACCAAATAATCATGAGTTACTTAATAAAACCTGCCAACTATAAAGCCCTGCTTGACATGAAACAGACAGAGCTCGGCATTAAACAAATAAAAGAATTCTTCCAGCAAAATCTTTCATCGGAACTAAGACTACGCCGCGTTACCGCCCCACTATTCGTTCTAAAAGGAATGGGTATAAACGACGACCTTAACGGAGTGGAACGTGCTGTTTCTTTTCCTATCAAAGATTTAGGAGATCAACAGGCTGAAGTGGTACACTCACTTGCCAAATGGAAAAGAATGACTCTTGCCGACTATAACATCGGCCCGGGTTACGGTATATATACAGATATGAATGCTATACGTGCCGACGAAGAATTGGGTAATCTGCATTCGCTTTACGTTGACCAATGGGACTGGGAAAGAACCATTACAGCAGACCAAAGAAACGTAAGTTTTCTGAAAAGCATAGTTACCAGAATATATTCCGCTATGCGACGTACTGAATATATGATATGCGAAATGTACCCTCAGATAAAATCATTCCTTGCCCATGATATACACTTCATTCATTCTGAGGAACTCTTGCAGATGTATCCTGACAAGACTCCAAAAGAACGTGAAGACCTGATAACAAAGAAATACGGTGCTGTATTCATTATTGGTATAGGATGCAAACTGAGCAACGGACAACCACACGACATGCGTGCGCCAGACTATGATGACTATTCTACAATTGACCCTGCCACGGGTCTGCCAGGACTCAACGGCGACCTTATGGTGTGGAACGAAGTGCTGGGACGTGCCATAGAACTTTCGTCAATGGGTATCCGTGTAGACAAGGAAGCACTGCTCCGCCAACTTGAACTTTCTGGAAAAGAAGACAGAAAAGAACTGTATTTCCACAAAAGGTTGTTGAACGACACCCTCCCACTAAGTATCGGTGGAGGTATAGGACAGTCACGTCTGTGTATGCTATACCTGAAAAAAGCCCACATAGGTGAAATACAGGCAAGTATATGGCCTGAAAGCATGAGAAAGGAATGCGAGGAACACGGCATGACACTTATCTAAGCAACTAAACGAGATAAATATAATTGCAAAACGGAGTTTCGTAACCGCAATGAAGTGGCACACGAAACTCCGTTGTTTTTTTATATATAATTATTAACTTTGCCAATATAAAAACCGCACAAAATAACAGCAACAATGAACGTACAGATAGAAGAATCATGGAAGGAAGCACTAATGCCGGAATTCTCGAAAGACTATTTTATACGACTGACAGACTTCGTGAGGAAAGAATACCACGAAACTACAGTTTACCCACCGGGAAAACTCATATTCAATGCTTTCAATCTTTGTCCGTTTGACAAAGTAAAGGTAGTTATAATAGGACAGGACCCTTATCACGGCCCTGGACAGGCACATGGATTGTGCTTCTCAGTAAATGACGGTATCCAGCCTCCACCATCACTGGTAAACATATTCAAGGAAATAAACAGCGACTTAGGTAAACCTATTCCACAAAGTGGAAACCTGACAAGATGGGCCAAACAAGGAGTACTACTTCTTAATGCCACACTTACCGTACGTGCGCATCAGGCAGGTTCGCACCAAAGAAGAGGATGGGAAGAGTTTACAGATGCCGTTATCAGAAAATTGGCTGAAGAAAAAAGCAACCTGGTATTCATCCTATGGGGTTCGTATGCACAAAAGAAAGGGGCATTCATAGACAGAAACAAACACCTGGTACTTACATCAGTACACCCGTCTCCACTGTCGGCATACAACGGTTTCTTCGGAAATCATCACTTCAGCCTTGCCAATGACTATCTTGTTAAAAACGGCAAGACAGCCATCGACTGGTAAAGCTCTATATCATTAATACCAATTAACCGTACTACCGGTATTGCTTCGCTGATCCCACTTAAGGGCATCAGTAAGCATGCTTGAGTTGGCACGGATAGTAAAATTATACGAAGTATAAGGTCCAAACACTAATCCGCAACTCATGTTAAAACAGTGAAGGTCGCGGGTTATATTCAATGTAGTCATTGACAATTCCTTGGTAGTAAAGTCATATCCCGTAGAATAGTTCATATTCCAACGGCTACCAATCTTGAAGTTACCGGATATATTAAGAGAATGAGTAAGTGAATATGGATAACGCATTGTCTTGATATTTATATCCTTATTTCTGTCCTCACGTATACTGTAGCTGTAACTTAAACTTACACTCCAAGGAAATTTGAATGCCATATATCCATCCGAACTGATTGAGGCAGCTTCAGTCTTTCTCATATTAGAGTTGTTCTGTTGCTGTTCCTCAGTATTTTCTTCGGTGTTCTCTTCATCAGTATTTTCCTCACCGTCTTTCTTATCGTCTTTCTCTTCACTCTTTCCAAAGAGTTTCTTGAAAGTATCATTATTCAGTGTATAAGAGAATGAGCCGCTATATCCCTGGAATCGTCCAAAACGGCCGTACGACCATTCTGTACGGTCGCCCACTACTACGTTACCATTTTTGTCGAACTCATATGCATAGGTAGCAAACGAAGCATTCATATTGAATGTATAATTCTTGGTCAGTTTCAAACGTACATTCATGCTCAAGTCACTCCATTTCTTATTTGCTACGTCATATGACATCGAAGCCCCCAACTGATCTATAAGGCTTATTTTTCTATAGCCTGTAGTATCACGGTCTGACTTCATTTTCATTTCTATATTATTGTCTACAGAAAAAGAAATATTCTGTGACATAGTTTTTCCCGGTGTACCATAAGTCATGCCATCATAAAGAGAATATTCTACGGTACGCACCTCTCCTTGCTCGTCGGTGTATGTATATGTGTCGTAATACCCGAACCTCTTGGTTCCAAAATTTGGAGTATAAGTATAGCTTACAGTAGGAGTTAATACATGGCGCACCTGTATTTCCTTACTCTTCATGAAGAGCGGTTTATACATACCGTAAAGCTTGGTATTCATCTGTACTGACATGTTATAGTCGTACACTCGGTTAAAGCCGTTTATTGTATCCTTACGTATATGGTCAGATGTATTCAGCGTAGGGTCATAGCTCTTCTTTATCTTATTCAGATACCATCTTTCTGTATAATTGAACGAAGGAACAATGTTTATATACTTGAACAAATTGAAAGTAGCAGATACTGGAATCTTATGCTGGAATCCGTTTTTCCATTGTGTCAGAGGAGTCTTAAACAAAAGATTGTCCTTCGTATTAACACTGTTGGTCATAGCTCCTGTATACTGGAAAGAAATCTTTTCGTACCAACGTTCATCACCGACAGCTTTCTTACGTTTGAATGGATATATACGGTTCAAGGATATATTAACATCAGGTAGTGTCATATTGATAGACGAGTCGCGCGTATTCTGAGTAATATTGAACGAACCTGAAATATTAAGACCAATCTCCGGAAAACTGCGTGAGTAGCTTACACTTGAAGCCTTTGTATTCTGCGCATACTGCTGAGGATTATACAAACTGCTCAAGCTGGAACGGTCATAACTACTTGTAGCAAAGTTTACACTAGCTGAGAATGAACTGTTAGGACTAGCCTTAGCATCCTGTCGGTGACTCCACTGAATACGGAAGTCCTTCGACACAGAATAATCCGGCATACCTTTATCACCTGTCTTAGTTACAATATAACTTGCATTGAACGAACCGCTGAACTTGTATCTCTTATTGTAGTTTGAAGCAGCCGAAAGTCCCCATGAACCTTTTGTAAATATTTCACCCAGCACTTTCAAGTCCATCTTATCGCTTATGGCAAAATAATATCCACCATCGCGGAGATAGAATCCTCGGTTCAACTCATCACCATAACTAGGCATGATGAAACCTGATGAATAACTGCTGTTGAATGGAAAGAAACCGAAAGGTACGGCAATAGGCAACGGTACATCTTCTACCACCAGATGCGCAGGACCAAAAACTACATTCTTCTTTGGACGGACCTTAGCCATTGAAAGTTGCAAATAGAAGTGCGGATGATCGTGGTTATCACAAGTAGTATATCGTCCGTGCTGCATATATATTTCATCTTCGGCACCTTTCTTGGCATCACGGCTGGTTACGTAGCCTTCGCCCTGCTGTGTAACGATACTGTTGATAAAACCTTTCTTTGTCTTGAAATTATATCGCATTATCTTCGATTCGTATGGAGTTTCACCATCCTTGAAAACCGGCAGACCGGATTCTACACCGGCTGTATCCTTAATACCTCTGGCATAGACTGTATTACTGTCCATATTCATGGTGATAACAGCAGAAGTAAGTTCAATCTTCTGATAATTTACTTTTCCAGAACCGTAAAGATGAGCAAAACCTCCCTTGGTGAAAACAATTGAGTCGCTTGCTTCGTATATTACAGGCGCATCAAGTGCATCTTTTTTTTCTGTAGAATCTGAAGCCAATGAATCCGAAGAGATAGAGTCTAAAGCCAGCGAGTCAAGCCTCAACGAATCGAGACTTGATGAATCGGCTTTTATCTGAGACGAAACATTCCTGCCCGCACGTCTTCCCCTTACCCGCTGCGCCTCAGCATAGAAAGTGGAAACAAGACCAAGCAGAAACAATGTTATAAATATGTATGTAGTTCTTTTAAATGAAGTCATTATATATCTTTTTCGCGATAAGCGATACAAAAGTAAGCATAATCACTTAAATAACACTATTGGCAGTAAGTTTTTAATGTATTTTTACGACATAATAAATATTACAGAAACATTTCACACCACTTGTCAAACCTTACAAGTCCTTCGTCGCCATGTTTCTCTATACTTTTGCGTGCTTTCTCAAGCGTTTTTTCATTATCCAGCTTAGTTTTTGAAAAGAATTTATCAGCAAAACATATAATCTGCTCCTCAAGACTTACCGGAAGCATATCTCTATGTGGAACAGGCAAATCGCGCTCAATAATAGCTTTCAATGAAAGTCCGGCTCCTGTATGACGTTCACACACCAGGGCATGGCGTGGAAAACCTTCCTTACGTACCAAATCAGCTCCCAAATACCCATGACATATATACGGATAAGTACCATAACAATATATACCATCGGCATCGGTAAGGAAAATACCTATATCATGCAGCATTGCTGCTTCTTCGATAAACTCTAAGTCTAGTTTCAATTCCGGATGTTTTCGTGCCATAGCCAAAGCCTTATCAGCTACAGAACGACTGTGTTTCAACAATATTTTCTTCAGTTCGTTATCTTCCGGATAATATTTGTCTATTAATTCTATCGGGTTCATTGTTTTATTTATCTTTGCGTATAATTAAGTTTGATTTTACAAAACTAATAAATATTATTGTCCTATCATGAAATATCTTGTTATTTTACTATTAATTTCTTTCTCCGGCATATGCAAAGCCGCAAATATCAAGAATGGAGCAGACCAACTTGAAACCCTGACATCACTTATAGGCAACAAGAGAATAGCATTAGTTGCAAACCAGACATCTCTGACAGGAAGTACACATCTGCTTGACACTTTATGTTCTTTAGGCAAAAGACCTGTTGCACTGTTTGCACCGGAACACGGTTTCAGAGGCAAGGCTGATGCAGGAGAAACTGTAAAGAACGGTAAGGATACAAAAACAGGAACACCAATCATCTCACTTTACGGCAAAAACAAGAAACCATCAGCCACAGACCTGGCAAACATAGACTTGATAGTGTTCGACATTCAGGATGTAGGTGCAAGATTTTACACATACATCAGTACATTATATTATGTGATGCAGGCTTGTGCCGAAAACGGGAAAGAACTTATTGTGCTTGACCGACCAAATCCATGCGACTACGTAGACGGTCCTTTACTGAAAAAGGAATACAAAAGTTTTGTTGGGATGCTACCGGTTCCGGTACTTCATGGATGCACAATGGGAGAACTTGCAGGCATGATAAACGGCGAAGGATGGCTTGGCAGCAATCTGAAGTGCAAATATTCTGTAATAAAAATACAAGGATGGAAACATGACGACCCATATTCACTTCCTGTCAAACCATCTCCTAACTTGCCCAACGACCAATCAATAGCTCTTTACGCATCGCTTTGCCTGTTCGAGGCTACATCGGTAAGTGTAGGACGCGGAACATATTTCCCTTTTCAGGTGATAGGTTCACCACTATTGCCAAAAGACAAATATACATTCTCTTTCACTCCTAAAGCTTTGGAAGGATTTGATAAAAATCCTTTGCACAAAAACGTAGAATGTCATGGACTTGACCTGAGAAAAACAGACATACAGGAACTGAACGGATTTTCATTGAAATATGTCATCGAGATGTATAACGAGTTCAAGAAGATTAATAAGTCCGAAATGTTCCTCACACGTCCTAAATGGTTCGATCTGCTGATGGGTACGAATCAGGTAAGACTAGATATGCTTAAAGGAAAATCAGAAGAAGAAATACGTTCTGCATGGAATGAAGATTTGAAAAAATATAGAGAAATGCGTAAGAAATATATTCTATACTAATTATTATCCTATATTATTTTGCTTAAAATGAAATTATGGCTGGCCTCATCTGCAAGGTCAGCCATAATTTTATGACTATAAACATAAAAAAATTTGGCTGAATACACCTTAAACAGTATTCAGCCAAATTGGTATATCAAAAGAAAAGACTGTTATTATCTTTTCTTCATTTTCTGCATCATACCAGCCATCTTGCTGCCGGTCACCATCTTCATCATCTTACGAGTCTGGTCGAACTGCTTTAGAAGGCGGTTCACTTCCTGAATATTTGTACCACTACCCTTTGCGATACGCATACGGCGCGAACCGTTAAGAATTTCAGGATGAGTACGTTCTTCAGGAGTCATAGAATAAATGATAGCTTCAATACTCTTGAACGCATTGTCGTCAATATCAATATCCTTGATAGCCTTGCCTACACCCGGAATCATAGAAGCAAGTTCCTTGATGTTACCCATCTTCTTGATCTGGTTTATCTGAGTAAGGAAGTCATTGAAGTCGAACTGGTTCTTCTGGATTTTCTTCTGAAGACGTTTAGCTTCTTCTTCGTCATACTGTTCCTGTGCACGTTCTACGAGTGAAACGATATCACCCATACCGAGGATACGGTCTGCCATACGTGCCGGGTGGAACAAGTCGATAGCATCAAGTTTTTCACCTGTACCTACGAATTTGATAGGCTTGTTCACCACTGTACGGATAGAAAGAGCAGCACCACCACGAGTATCACCATCCAACTTAGTAAGAACTACGCCGTTAAAGTCAAGACGTTCGTTAAACTCGCGTGCTGTGTTTACAGCATCCTGACCTGTCATTGAGTCTACTACGAACAGTGTTTCATCTGGATTGATAGCTTTCTTTATTGCCTCAATCTCGTTCATCATCTGCTCGTCGATAGCAAGACGACCGGCTGTATCGACAATCACCAGGTCATAACCTTTGGCTTTTGCTTCCTGAATTGCATTCAGGGCTATCTGTACAGGATTTTTGCTGTCAAGTTCTGAATAAACAGGAACTTCTATCTGCTGTCCAAGCACCTTAAGCTGCTCAATAGCCGCAGGACGGTAAACGTCGCAGGCTACCAACAAAGGCTTGCGGTTCTTCTTGGTTTTCAGCATGCGGGCCAACTTTCCAGAAAAAGTAGTCTTACCGGAACCCTGGAGACCAGACATAAGAATTACTGCAGGACGTCCCTTAAGTTCCAACTCAGCAGTTTCACCACCCATCAGTTTGGTAAGTTCGTCATGAACAATCTTAACCATCAACTGACTTGGCTTAACAGCTGTAAGCACATTCTGTCCCAAGGCTTTTTCCTTTACTGTATCAGTAAAGTTTTTTGCTACCTTATAGTTCACGTCGGCATCCAGCAAGGCACGACGTACATCTTTCAGAGTCTCGGCAACATTGATTTCGGTGATTTTACCTTCACCTTTCAATATCTTAAACGACCTCTCAAGTCTTTCACTTAAATTATCGAACATATATTATTTGGATTTTTCTTAATTTCTTATATTTCAACGGGGTGCAAAAATACATAAAAAAATATAATCCTCAAATCTTTTTATTCTGCCATTTAGCTTTTTTCAAATATAAAAGACTAAAAGCAAGCATAAGCACATAATATATTATTTCGGTAGTGAAACAAATTTCGACAGGCTGGCGAAGTATCATACCTACAACTATCACATAAAGCGCATAAAATATCTGAACACCAACTTCCACTCCAAGGGCTGCCTGAGTATTTCCGGTTCCAGATATTCCGTTGAAATATATATTTGCCAATGCCGCAATAAGCATAGATGCACACACTACGTAAAGCGCAGGTATTGAATCATAAACCAAACTTGCATCTCCTGTATAAATGGAAAGGATAGGATTAGGGAAGAGAACTGTCAGTACGACACATACTATCATAATCAGAAATGATATACCCGCTATTCGGTGAAGTAATGATACAACTTTATCTGTTCCTCCTGCGCCTATGAGATTACTAACAAGAGTATTTGCAGTAGTGGCCAATGCCTGGACTGGAATGAGCAGAACTATATATACACTTCGCACTATGTTTGCAATAGCCAGTTCTCTCTGACCGAGACGCTCCAGTGCCATAAAGAACACAAACCATATAGCCATAGCAAGGAAATATTGTACCATCGTGAATGATGATATCTGCAATATTCTACCCACCATTCCGAAATCAATTCTGATGGCACGCCTGAAACCATATTTTCCAAGATCAACCCTGAAATATGTATATATGAGGAAGAATACAAGCGATGAAGCCTCAGCTATTACAGATGCAAGGGCTGCTCCCCTAACCCCCATTTGTGGCAGTCCCAGCTCGCCAAATACCAGACCATAATCTAGTACTACATTCACAAGAGCCATTACCACAGAACTGAGTGTCAATACTTTTGTATTTGTAATTCCTATATAAAAAGCACGGAACATTACGTTGAGAAAGGCAAACAGAAATCCCCAAATACGCCATGTAAAGAACTGATATGTTGCTTCGTAGATAGTATCAGAAGTTATAAGCATACGTATGAGTGGACCTGCAAAGGCATACATTGCCACTGCCAGCACAGCAGCCATAGAAAAACTGAACATACTTCCCTGCATCATCACAGGACCCACATCGCGATAGTTTCCTTCACCGTTACGGCGAGCAATAAGTATCTGCGAACCTATACTGAAACCGAATGCTACAGTATAAACACATATATATAGAAGCCCTCCCATTGCAGCAGCACCAAGAGCCACTTCGCCTACGTGTCCTAGGAAAGCTGTATCTGTAACATTGATTATATTTTGGGCTAGCAACCCAAGAAGTATAGGATAAGTGACGCGCCAGATTTCTTTATTGGAATACATAGTCATACAAGGTATTTATTTTATATTTATAAATATGCAGCAAAGATACAAAAAAAGACTTTTCAATCCATAATAACCCACAAACTATATAATATATATTTATGATTCAAACCGTCCCCAATATCGCAATATAGTTTCACATAAAACTGTTTCATCTATATCAAATTACTCCATTTTTAAAGTCAAATACTTGGTTACACAAAACAAATGCAATATCTTTGCAGCCCAATAACTAATTCTTATAACTAAATGAACAAATTACTACTTATGAGCGCAACTGCGCTTATCGTTTCAAACACAACTTTTGCAGGAGATTATCTTACAAACACCAACCAGCATGCAGCATTTTTAAGAATGGCTGCTCGTGGAGCATCAATAGATGTAGATGGAGTTTACAGTAACCCTGCAGGATTATCTTTTTTGGAGAAAGATGGCTTTCATTTGTCTCTTACAGGACAGAGCGCATACCAGACTAGAGAAATAAATGCAACGTCAGGATTATGGACCCTTGACGGACAGAGCACTACACAAAATTATGAAGGAACAGCATCAGCACCTATTATACCTTCGTTTCACGGAGTCTACAAAAAAGGAGACTGGACTATATCTGCAGGATTTGCAATAACCGGAGGTGGTGGTAAAGCATCATTCAGCAACGGACTACCTATGTTCAATGCACTTGCTACCGGATTAATCCAAAACAAGACACAGGGTATGGTCAAACCATCAATGTACAGCATCAACTCTGCAATGGACGGAAAGCAATACATCTACGGAGTTCAGCTTGGATTCGGATATAAAATAAATGACTGGATGTCTGTTTATGCCGGTGGAAGAATGAATTACATGACCGGAGGATATGAAGGATATCTCAATGCGTCACTGAACGAACAGTATGCTGCTATGGCACCGGCAATGGGACTTCAGGATGCTACAATAGCAGACATCAAGCTTAAATGCGACCAGAAAGGATGGGGAATAACACCTATCATCGGTGCAGACTTCAAACTGAACAAACTCAACATCGGCTTAAAATACGAATTCAAAGCAAACTTGAATATAGAAAATGTTTCAAGCAAAATGGAACTGTTAAATGTAGACGAAGCGTATCTGGCTGATTATAAAGAAGGAGTGAATACCCCAAGCGACATTCCTGCTATGCTTTCAGTTGCTGCCGGATATGAATTTCTTCCAAATCTGCGTGCTTCTGTAGAGTATCATTTCTTTGATGACAAAAACGCAGGAATGGCTTCGGACAGACAGAAAACTCTTAAACACGGTACACATGAATATCTTGCCGGAATAGAATGGGATGTAATCAAGAGACTTACAATCAGTGGAGGTTTCCAGAAAACAAATTACGGACTTAGTGATGACTTCCAGACTGACAACAGTTTCTACTGTGATTCATACTCACTTGGATTCGGTGCAAGAATACACCTGAGCGAATCATTGAACATGGATATCGCATACTTCTGGACAAACTACAGCGACTATACTAAAGTATCTGACAACTACTATAATACTGGTACAAAAGGTACAAATGTATACAGCCGTACAAACAAAGTATTTGGTCTCAGTTTGAATTACAACTTCTGATAATACATTTATTGAACTCTGACAAAAGCCCGGTGTTTTTCCGGGCTTTTGTGTTTATATATACCCTAGCCCTTCAACAAAAAAAATCCGAACACTCCAGTTCTTTTCGATAAACATATGTTTAAAATCCGGATTCTGTGATAAAAAATATGCTTCATCCGTTGATTATCAGTTTTCAAAAAACTAATTTTGTGTTAAACCATCAAAATCAATTATGAAAACAAGAGTTATACAATGGATTATTGTATCATTCTTATTAATAATAGGAATGACAGGATGCAGCAAAGAAGAAGGTAGAAAAATAACCGGATACAAAGAATACACGATAACAGTAGCATCACAAAAAGTTATCGGACTTTTATTTTCATGCGGAGACAACTATGTATCAGAAGTATACGCAGTACAAAAGGAGCACTCTACAAGATGGGAACAGCTTGGATATATAGACGGATTTAATTACGAAACCGGATATGAATACACATTACGTATAAGCGAAACAAACTATCTTGACCACAGTATGGGAGAACCTGCATGGACAGAATACAAACTCATAGAATTGGTTTCAAAAGAAGAAAAAGTATCGGAGGACATTCCTAATAATTTTATTCCAGACTGGTACTACACGGAATATTGTAAAACCATTGATGAGAACTTCAGGTATTATATTGACGCAGAAGATAAACCTGCTATAGCGGAAGATTTAAATTTAAATCCCATAATTACCTTCAACGGTCTTCATTGCTATATAGACAATAAATGGACAAGATGGTTTCTGATAAATGACAATAAGGAAATAACAATGCTTGGCTTCATAAAAAAAGAGAATAAAGAATCTGCCAATATACCGGAATCATATATAAACTTAAAGCCTGAAGGAACTATTCAGGGATTTATGGAGTGGACTTTCATCATAGGAAATAACCCTGATAACGATGAGAATACAATAAAATATGATGTTCTAATCTGCAGTCCTTCAAAAAGCAAATCCTATGGTCCAGCACCTGTCCCATGGTTCTACAAGGATTTAACCCAATATTACCAGAAAAAATTTCCTGAATCCGGTGTAAAGGCCGTTGTAGCAAGTTATAACATAAAATAACTCCAAAATATTAAAGAAAACAGCAAACGGTAAGTGAACAATATATATTATATCAGAATAATTCATAAAAAAGACATTGTGTGAAAATTAATAGCTACCTTTATATTCGGTTATAACCTAAACACGACTAAAACAATGTCTAACTTCAATACATACATGACAGGAATTGACGCTGATTTCTACATAAACTTATGTAAGAACAAAGGAGAATTGCGTCAATACCGGAAAAATGAATATATACAAAAAGAAGGGGAAATATTTCCGTATTGCGGATTACTTGAGTCGGGAATCGTAAAATACACCTGCAGGAATTTAGCCGAAGGAAAAGAATACAATATAGGTTTCTCTTTCCCAGGAGAATTTGTTGCCGATTATCCTTTCTGCCTTTATGGTATGAAAGCTGAAATCAGTATTCAGGCAGTAACAGATTGTAAAATTCTTTTCTGTCATTCAGACATTATAAACCACGAGTATGATGATACTGTAAAAGGACAAAGACTGGCACGTAATGCGGCCGAGCAATTGTTCAATCAAATATATATCAGATACATCAATTTATACCGTTACACACCAGAAGAAAGATATATACGGCTCCTGAAACAATACCCGGATATTATCCAGCTGATACCATTAAAAGAAATAGCCTCATACCTGAAAATAACCCCAATACATTTGAGTAGAATAAGAAAAAAGCAGGTTATTGGAATGAAAGAATAAACATATGTTTAGAAAGAAACAAGAAAAGAGGTAAGCGGAATCTTTATAGTGAACACTATACTATATTTGTGTAAAAATAAAAACCAAAGCATATGAGAACAATGAAACTTTACCCATTCATTATAGCACTTTTATTTGCTGTTTCTTTTGCAAGTTGCAACAAAGAAGATGTTTATCCTACATTTTCTTTCAACGAAAAAGGAGAATGTTATATGCCTGATGTAAAAAAGATATCAATAGAAGATTTTGAATCGTCAGTGGTAGGATATGGTTGGAAACACATTATTACACATGAGATAGGCAGTGACGGTAAATGCTCACCGGAAGACTATTATGAGGACTTGATTGGCGGAGGACCAAGCCAGTATTATTTTGAGTCATCCACATCACTCAAGGAATACATGTATGTAGATGCTTTTCCTGCTCATGGATATTATACATACGCTTATGATTACGAGGACGGTAATAGGATAAGTCAAAACGACCATTTGGTAATGCGTATTGTTTCTTTAAAAGGAGACATTATGAAAACCATTGATTATCTTGGTGCTCGTGCAGATGGAATAAAAATTTACGGTTATTCCACATACAAACGTATGAGTAGTGAAGAACTGACACAAGTACAGAACGCTTATCCTGCAGATTTGTCAAATATAAAAATTCTGACTACATCTATTAATGACGAAGTCAATATCATTTCCGGTAATGAATTTGAATTCGACGTTATTTCGTACAACGACAGGTATTCGGTAAAAGCTATAAACGAGGAATCGTGCGAAATAACATGCGATGGTGACAATGTCAAAATAAAATTGCTTACTAACGGAGCCTACATAACTGTATCCGACAGATTCAGACATTTTGAATTCAGTCTTTTATCCACAGACGAGAAAATGGAACCCAAAGGAACAGATATATACGACTTGGAATATAGCGAAGTGGTATTCAACAAGAACATGGAATTCATCGAGCCATCTGAAAACAGGCCACTAAGTTATGAAAGCTCAAGTATAGAAACTACCACCCGTGATGGATATGCCGGAAGTATTATAAGTCATTATAACCGTTCATACATGCTAGTTGTAGATACAGACAAAAAAGCAAGGCTTATACATTTGAATAACGGCAGACTTTATCTGAAAGAACTTCTTCCTAAAGAAACATTATTGTCATTAATAGAAAAAGGAAACGGTAGTTCCATTTCATACAAACTGGAACTTACTACAGCAGACAGAAGAGTTTTCCAGATTTTACCGTTCAAAGTTATTTATAAAGAAGAATTTTAATGTAGTCAACATCAGGCTACGTACTGATAATCATGAGAAATAGAATAATACTTTTATCCATTTTAATAACAATTTTATTGGGAAGCTGCAATTCCGGCATCTTTATTGAAGATTTTATCACGGATATTCCTGATACTTGTAAAGTGGAAAGCGACAAACCATATAAACTGTATTTTGATACAGAAGATTGGGATATACTGAATATCTACAGCACAAAATCCATGCTTCTGGAAATATTTGAACTTGACGGAATCACAAAAAAAGACTATCTCCCATTGGAAAATGGAGAAAATGCGATTATTTCCTACAAAGATACATACTGCAATTTCCGTATCGAAAAAAGAAACAGCCATGAGATGGAAATCTTTTGTGACAAGAACCTAAACAACTCCCCTCTCGGTCTCAGTATAGAAGTAGGAAACAAGTACGTCCGCAAAACCATAAACGTGTCACTAAAGCCTACAAATAAATTCGTCGTTGATAAAGTGGAATACGATTTCGAAAATGATTTCTACTATAGTAAGTTTCCCGCAGAACAGGTTGAAGCTATGACAGTAGACAATACTAATTCCAGCAGGCCAGTGATATTAAGTTTCTATCCATTCAAAAACGCAAAAAGAAGAATTGAATTTCACCCGGACGACTATGACACATTCTCAAATGCAGATAGGTTTCTAGGTAGTCAATTAGCAGAAATAACTATACCTGACATCTTAGACGGAAAACCTGTTATACAGAACACTAAGGTAACATTCGGATTGAGTAATCAAAGTTTCTGGACAGGAAAACTTGATAAGGATCTCGTTGTTAAAGATACTATCAACCCGGGGGAAATGAAGAATATAGAGATATATAATAACATAGAAGAATTTCATGTAAACTATAAAATACATACTTCAAACCACAAAACTGGAGAAAAATACATATTTACAGGAAGACTTTACAGTATGGACCCCTATGACTATCTGATAATACACCCCAATTAGATGATAAGACAAATATGAAAAGATATATACCATCTCTGTTAGTGTTATGCTTTTCTGCAATAAGTATATACGCAAGTGAACAGGACAGTATCTCACGAAAAATAATACACGTAATAGGTTTAGACTTCAAGCCGTCATATACATTTCCTACAAAAGGTTTCTTCAAAGGAGAAAATATGGCAAAATCTCCAATACACACAAACCTGTCAGGGCATATTAAATATGGATTCAAGTTTGGTCCTGACAGTTATATGGGCAAAATGTATCCTAATACTGTTCAAGGTATAGGAATAGGATACAACACTTTTTATAACCGGAAAGAAGTTGGAAACCCTTTAGCTGTATATGTGTTCCAGACTTCCAGAATAGCATCTATTACCAAAAATATTTCATTAGATTATGAATGGAATTTCGGTGTATCATTTGGTTGGAAAGAATACGATGCCGAGAAAAATCCATATAACACAATAGTTGGTTCAAAGGCAAACGCATATATAAATTTAGGTTTCTTGCTGAACTGGCAGATAACAAAAGAAGTTTCATTCAGGGCAGGTATAGGTCTATCGCATTATTCCAACGGAAACACCAGTTATCCTAATTATGGTGTAAACACACTCGACGGACGTATCGGGCTTATGTGGTGTCCTCAGGATGACCCTAACTCAAAAATCTACAACAAAAACAGATTGGCCGTTATACCCAAATATGGATTCAAGCCATACATTAATTATGACTTGATAATATATGGTGCAACAAAAAAGAAAGGTATAGTATGGCAAGACGGTTCCGGCATGCTAATACCAGGAAATTTTGCAGTGGCAGGAATAAACTTCAGCCCAATGTACAACTTCAACAAATATTTCCGTGCCGGATTGTCGCTCGATGCCCAATACGACGAGAGTGCAAACATCACCGACCATGTAGCCAACACTGATACTCCAACCGATGAAATAAAATTCTTCCGACCGCCATTTATAGAACAATTCTCACTAGGTTTGTCGGCTAGGGCAGAAATAGTCATGCCCATATTTTCTATCAATTTTGGTATAGGAAAAAACTTTATATGTCGTGGTGCCGACACCAACTCCTTTTACCAAACATTCGTTCTCAAAACAAACATAACAAGAAACGTTTTTCTGCATGTAGGCTACCAACTATATAAATTCAAGAATCCCAATAACCTAATGATAGGTATAGGTTACAGATTTAATGCAGACAAGAACAGATATTGACAAAATCTTGAAATAGAACAATGTGAAATTATCATCCCCACGAAAATAATTATCACATTTTATCTTCTGTAATATTTTTTTCTTAACTTTGCGAGCGTCTAAGAAATAAAGAAAAAACTCTTTAATTAAAATATTACGATTATGATGACAATTGACAAATTCAACTTTGCTGGTAAAAAGGCAATCGTTCGCGTTGACTTCAACGTGCCTTTGATCATCATGTCACACATGGGTAAACCAAAAGGCAAAGTAAACGCTAAATATTCTTTGAGCCAGATTGTTGACGCTGTTTCTGCAGCTCTTGGTGTTGAAGTAAAATTCGCTCCAGACTGTGCAAAAGCTTCTGAAGCTGCTGCAGCTCTTAAATCAGGTGAAGTTCTTTTGCTTGAAAACCTTCGTTTCTATCCTGAAGAAGAAGGTAAGCCAGTAGGTATCGAAAAAGAAGATCCAGCTTACGAAGATGCTAAGAAAGAAATGAAAGCTCGTCAGAAAGAATTCGCTAAGACTCTTGCTTCATATGCTGACTGCTACGTAATGGATGCATTCGGTACAGCTCACCGTAAACACGCTTCTACAGCTGTTATCGCTGACTACTTTGATGCAGACCACAAGATGTTGGGCTACCTGATGGAAAAAGAAGTTCAGGCTGTTGACAACGTATTGAAAGACATCAAACGTCCTTTCACTGCTATCATGGGTGGTTCTAAGGTTTCTACTAAGATCGGTATCATCGAAAACCTGATGGATAAAGTTGATAACCTGATTCTTTGCGGTGGTATGGCATTTACTTTCGCTAAGGCTAAAGGTGGTAAGATTGGTAATTCATTGGTAGAAGACGACAAACTTCAGTTGGCTCTTGACATCATCGAAAAGGCTAAAGCTAAAGGTGTTAACCTTGTATTAGGTTGCGACTGTATCGCTGCTGACGCTTTTGCAAATGATGCTAACACTCAGGTTTGCGACGATACAAACATTCCTGACGGATGGATGGGTCTTGATGCAGGTCCTAAGACTCGCGAAGAATTCAAGGCTGCTATCAAGGGTGCTAAGACTATCTTGTGGAACGGTCCTGCAGGTGTATTCGAAATGGACAACTTCGCAGGTGGTTCTAAGGTTATCGCAGAAGCTATCGCTGAAGCTACTAAAGAAGGTGCATTCTCACTCATCGGTGGTGGTGATTCAGTAGCTTGCATCAACAAGTTCGGTATGGCTGACCAGGTATCATACATTTCTACTGGTGGTGGTGCTTTGCTTGAAGCAATCGAAGGTAAGATCCTTCCGGGTATCGCAGCTATCCGCGGTGACAAATAATTTGAAAATTATTTCATATTATAATAAGAAAGGAGACCAAAATGGTCTCCTTTTCTTTTTTATCTGAATATCAATGTGTAATTATTCATATCCTTGCATTCACTTATAAGTGAATATAACTGCTCATAATTCTTCTTTGTTATCATCTGTTCATCAATCTTATAAGTATAAGTAACTTTCACTTCATCACCTAAAAGTTCATATTCAACACTCACATTCCCTACTTCATTAGAAACATTCACATTTCGTTTTCCAACCCACTTTTTTCCTTTAGGAAGCTTTACATTATATTGCATTACGAAATATAACTTATGAGGAAGTATCATATTCTCTGTTATTGACGTATTTGCCGAATAAGGATAAAGAGTTCCGGCTAAATGAGTATCAGGAATAGTTACAGCAACATATCCACCAGATAATTCTTTACAGTTATCTTTGTTCACCTCAATCGTTTTGATATTTTTAGTAGGTTTTTCAGGTTTATCTATTATTAACGAAGACTTGACTCCATTTAGGTCAGTTACGGACATATAATCCTGAACATCAGCATACCATCCGTTAGCATAGGTATTCATCTCGCTATCTGAAAGAACTGCTACAACTCCACTCAATCCCACACTGTTCATATCGGACACTTTCACCGAAGCCACCTTAATCTCTGCCTCAAGACCTGCCGCCTTATGCAATACATTATCAAGGTTTGCCAGCTCTGCTCTCGTTCCATACATAGAAAGAAGAACTTCCGAAGCCGGACGCACCCTGTATCCTGCCTGACTTAATGAAACTCCGCACTGTCCTTTCACACTATACAAATACATCATAAACTCATTTATAGCCATACGGAGTTTATTTTTATCATCACCTGTTTCTTTCTTTATTTCAAGAATTTTATTTTCGATTACCTTGCTGTCCCCTACCACGAACCGTTTCTTTAAGACTTCAAGAGCTACAGCATTACTTTCATATGTAGAAGCAGTAAATGCAGTCATCATTCCACTTGCCACTTGTTGTACAATACCTACAGAAGCACTATATACAGGATAAGAATATGGACGTGGCTTTACATTCTTCATGTTATAAGAAATGCTTCTCATACCATTTTTCACAACTTCAGTTGGTTTTGCAGAAAAGTTTAAAAGTTCGTAGTTGAGTTTTTTCGATTCTGGTACATTCACTGTCAATTTGAAATTTTCTATAGGAGAAAATTCCTTAATCATAGTAAATACGTCCAGTTCGCCACACATCGATGCCTTAGTCTTGATGGAATAATCAAGCACTATGGTCGCTCCAAGTTCTAGTCCTGTATGAACAACAACCATCTCCTTCAAATGATTGTAAGCTGGAGCATCAGCCGCAAAAGAAGGCAATACTTCCACAAAAGCGTTAGCAGGAGTAATCACCTTACTACCATCCTTCTGTATTGTGTATGATTCGTTAATCTTCAACTCCTGAAACTCCGGATTATACACAATAAACGTTTCACCATATTTGCTGTTCATTGCAGCATGAGTGAAAATTTTCAATTCCTTATATACCCTTTCTTCCATGCTTCCGTCCTGATTCAGAGTATATGTCTTATATAGTTTTCTGAAACTTGCCTCCGAAGCGGAATAAGCCTGAACTACTGTCAGAAGCAAGCATATCAGACATAAATATTGTTTTATGGTTTTCATAATATACTACTTTATTACTTTCTAACTACAATATACTCACCAAACGATTTATAGGCATTCACTGAATTACGGAAATCATCCCAATCCTCAGCCGAATAAACTCTCTTGTATAAAGACAGTTTGGTATCCAAAATAATCTTACTACCATCCTGCTTAAGTATTCCATCAAAATCAGCAGCCTTACCATCAATCTTAAAATACTTTTCGTCCCCAAGCATCTTATATCCAGAAGGCAAAGAAAGTTTTTCTTCCATCTCAACCAGGCGCGAACAAGAATCTTTGAATTCATACTTACGTTCTTTTAAATCTGTATTTATACGAAGAAAAGACAATACTTGTGTATAGAGATTATTCATCACGAATGGTTTGAAAATCAATTCACTGTCACCTGTCATAGCATATCCCGGTATCTCGTAGGTAAATGTTATGCTTATAGGTGCTTTCTGATAGTCTTTAGGAGAACGTCCATAGTCAACACTCTTCATCACAGCTTTAGGAGATACACTAAGCAGTTGCTTCTCCATCGTATTGCGCCATTCACTCTGAAATCCAGTTGTAAATATACGACGGATATTGCTATCACTCTGTCCTTCGGCAGATATAGTGAATTTTCCCACCAAAGTACCATCATTAGTCAATCGGTTTTCTGCATTAATGCGCACATAATGGTTTTCAGGTGCAGAAACAGGAGTCACACAAAGATCGGAACCTTCAGGAATACCAGGCAGATAGTTCTGTTGCTGTTCTGCACTGCTCCACAATTCACGACAGAAAGGAACCCACGTAGGATCTAGGGGCATAAGAGTACCGTTACTTAGTTTCACTACAGCCACACAATGATTGAAATGGTCAGCCGGTATACTTTCCACCCTACTACCCGCCATAGTCATTGCAGGATATGCCTCAAAACCGGCCATACGAAGAAAAGCCACCAATGTTCCTGCTATATCCTTACACACACCACAACGGTCTGTATAATTCATTTTCAGATTATGAAGAGTAAACCCTTCACCTTTTCCCATTGTAATTCCGGCATAACGGATATTGTCAGCCACCCAGTGTGTAAGAACAGCAATTTTCTCCATTTCACTTTTCTTGCCTTTTACCAATTCATCAACTTTCTTCTGCGCTTCAGGTATGGCATCGAAACTACCATAATCCTCATTTACCTTGTTAAACCAACGAGATTTTTCCATCCAATTCGGAGTAGTTGACATCATCAGTTTCGAAGCCGCATCGAAAAGATCAACCATATCAGGCTCACTATCAAAAGGCATAACATCATTCATCGCGAAAGTATATACCTTCTTGCCATCGTCATAACGCATTGACGACGAACACTCACCCTGATAAAACTGAAACTGAAGATCTTTTTCCATAGGCATTCCTACTCTGTAAACCTTTCTGATAGTCGGTTCATGAACCCAGAACGGAACAATATCATAAAACTGTCCGCGCATAGGAGGAATGAAACGAGAGTCATCATCACCCTCAGCTCCAAGAAGTGCGTATGTAAAACCTTTCTTGTCTATCTCATAATATATAACATCGCCAGGTTTAAGATTATCCAGCTGGAGCATAATCTGTCGTGCTCCCCAATATATCATTCTGGCAGGTGCAGCGTAGTCGCATGTCTTATTTACATCTACTTCCGTATATGTACCGTCTTCATGATATATTCTAACAACTTTAAACTTGGCCGCTGCTGTAAGCGGATCATAATCATATTTAAGAACTCGATTTGTCATTACCCCTTTCTGGTTCTGTATCTTAATAGCTTTTACTACTGAAAAAGCTCCTTGCCCGGTAGGCTGTACAGACACATTTGTACTATCGAGTAACGTCACTGAAGCATGGTTTGAATATTTGTCCGACTTCAGCATGTCCTTATAATTGGCAAACGGATTAGCCTGAGAACCTGCTGAAGTTATGAACAAAGATGCAAACAAAAGAAATACTTTTGTCTTCATAATATCATTATTAATAGGTTTAAACTACGAGATATTATCAGAATTGGAACATTGCAGTTAATACAACTCTGTTATTCTTTAAAAGATTTGTATCAACTACCTTTCCTTTAGAATCATTTTTTCCGTACCATGCACCAGTCCATGAATATTCCGCCCCAAATTTCCAGTTAGGAATATTATATGTAAGCTCGGCTGATGCACTTGACAGCTGATCCAGATTTGTTCCTGTTCCTATCAGACTCTTAACATCCTCTTTTGCTCCAAGATTCTTAAGATAACCTGCAAAAACTCCAAAACGCAACTTACTTCCATAAACCATATTTACCCACGAGTGAGACACTCGCAATGGAGCATATTCCTGCTCGCCCGTGCGAGAATCTACATGTGTAACTCCGTATCCTCCCACAGTACTTGTCATTGTTAGATTAGAACTCAACAATGTTTTTGCCGAGAAAGAAAATTTCTCCTTTACATATTTCACATGAGCCTCACCTGAAACACTTGTGATACGTTCGTTAACCTTATAGATTTTACTTGTTTTATCTTCCATTTTGATTTCCGACTGTGTACGTGGAGTCATAGAAGAGACATGTACTCCGGCACCAAGAATCATTCCCAAAGTTCTGTAATCGGCTCCAAAATAGAATTCAGGCACACAACTGTTCTTTATGAAATTCTGGCTTTTCACTGTTGTTGTAGTACCAGGAGCATTATTTGCCGGACCTACAGAAAGATACTGCGACTGCCATATAGCCGAAGCCGTAAGCACCAGTCCTTTGGTAGTAAACCTGTATCTCAACTGTGGAGCACGGCTGAAAGGCTGGAACGGAGCACCCATATTCAAGTTCAGAATATCAGGGGCTACATCACCATAAAGAGGATGCCATGTCTGACCTACCAGCAAGGCTGACTTACCCCAGTCCAGATTAAAGTAAACATGTCGCATACGGAACATTGAAAAAGAAGTTCCCGAACCGCGGAAATCAACTTCAAGTTTTGCCGATGTCTTAATCTTACCCATCAGTTCCGGACCATCCACATCAATCCCCAATCGTGAATACAAAGTATAGAATCCACCATTGGCAAAACTATTCAGATCTTTTCCATCAGCATCAGGTAAAATGTCTTTAGGATACATGTAGAACAATCCGTCAACTGTTTCCGAATTTGCTCTTGAATTATAAAATAAGTCAGTACGAACCTGACCATAGAACTTATAATCAAAACCCTTCTTTTGGGCCATCATAAAGCCCGGCAATGCCATAAAGGCTACTAGAACTAAACTTTTTTTCATCTCTATCCTGTAAAATTTTATTCTAAATAAACCGCAGTACCTGATGCTGTCACCATAAGCATACTTCCGTTGCCTCCTACAGTTTCAAAATCAAGGTCTATTCCTATAACAGCATTTGCTCCCAGACGCATAGCCTCATCGCACATTTCCTTCATTGCACTCTGTTTTGCCTCACGCAAGACTTCTTCATACGAACCTGCGCGCCCGCCCACTATATCACGAATACTTGCAAACAAATCTCTGAACATGTTTGCGCCAATTATAGTCTCACCAGATACTATTCCATAATAATGCAGAATACGCTTGCCTTCCACATTATTGGTCGTTGTCATTAACATATTATCTATATTTAGTGTTTAACCGATTTTCTATACCATACCACAAACCATATTGCAGCCACTACAACACATGCTGCTCCTCCCCAGTAAGATATAACAGGCGAAAGACTGAAACCTTCCGGTGCTATCAATATATATGTGGAGCATACACATGTCATAAACAAGGCAGGAATGAGAGTTACCCAGTAGTTTTTCCTATTCTTCACCAGATAGACAGTTATTGCCCAAAGTGTAAATACAGAAAGCGTCTGGTTACACCATGCAAAGTATCGCCAGATAATCTTGAATCCTTCGGCATTACTGAAACTGAATACCAGAAGTCCCACTGTGAGAAGGAATATAGGAATACATATCAACAGACGTTTTGCAATACTACGCTGTTCGATACCTAAGAAATCGGCAACGATAAGTCGTGCCGAACGGAGTGCAGTATCACCGCTGGTGATAGGAGCCGCCACTATACCCAATATGGCAAGTATCCCACCGAAAGTACCCAGCCATTGGTTTGAAATATCTGTAGCCACTTTTGCACCGGAATAAGCTATACCTGTAGCCTTGTCCACTATACCATTTTCATGGAAAAAATATGTAGCAGCCGCAGCCCATATCAAAGCCACTATACCTTCAGTCACCATAGCACCATAGAATATAGGGCGACAGTGCTTTTCGTTGACCATACATCTTGCCATCAGAGGTGACTGTGTGGCATGGAAACCGCTGATTGCTCCACAGGCGATAGAGATAAACATCATAGGGAAGATAGGATTCTTCTCGTATTTTGTACCGAAACCGTCCCACATTTCAGGCAGTTCAGGCGACTTGACGTAAAGCATTACAAGAATTCCAACAGCCATAAACAACAAAGCAAACGCAAACAGCGGATATATACGACCTATAATTTTATCAATAGGAAGCATTGTAGCCAGAATATAATATACGAATATCACTACCATCCAGAAATACATATCCATATAATCCGGAGTCATGCCTGCCAGCAGTTCCGCCGGTCCGGACACAAACACCGCACCTACCAATATCATAAGCAGTACGGTAAATATACATGCCACCTTCTTTGTGGTCAATCCAAGATATCGTCCGATAATTTCCGGAAGACTCTCGCCGGAATTACGTATGGAAAGCGCACCCGAAAAGAAGTCATGCACAGCTCCGGCAAAAATAGTACCGAATACAATCCAAAGATACGATGCCGTACCAAACTGTGCTCCCATTATAGCTCCGAAAATAGGGCCAAGTCCGGCAATGTTTAGAAACTGAATCATAAAAATCTTCCATGTGGGAAGAGGAATAAAATCTACTCCATCGGCCATAGTTACAGCAGGAGTCTTGCGCGATGCATCAGGCTGAAAAAGCCTGTCAACGTATTTTCCGTAGACCAGATAACCTACGATAAGTAATACTAAAGCTAAACTAAATGTTATCATAATATTATTTGTTTGATTTTTCTCATTTTGAATTGCAAAATTAATGTTATTTAATTAGAAATAAAACATAAAATCACATATTACTATTATAAAGAAGTATTTTAGGTAAACTCTTTTTATCTTTGCATGCAAAACTAAATAATATGCAAAGAATCATCACAATTATATACCTATTAATAATATTATTCACAAACACTTTCGCATCCCCAAAATATGAAATAAGAGCTGCATGGATAACCACTATCGGAGGGCTAGACTGGCCCACTGTGAAAGCCACATCCGAATACGGAATAAAGCGCCAGAAAGAAGAACTTTGCAAGCAGCTGGACATGCTTAAAGAAGCCAACTTCAACACAGTCTTATTCCAGACAAGGTTGAGAGGCGATGTAATATATCCTTCGAAATATGAGACCTTTGCAGAGTCTCTGACAGGAAAAACAGGCCGTAACCCAGGATACGACCCTCTGAAATTTGCAATAGAAGAGTGCCACAGACGAGGCATGGAACTTCATGCCTGGATAGTATGTATACCGGCAGGCAACGACAGACAAGTCAGACTACTAGGAAGCAAATCTGTAGTAAAGAAAAAAACTGCCATGTGCATACACTTCAAAAACGCATGGTACCTTGACCCAGGCAATCCTGAAACCGCTACCTATCTGGCTGCCATGGCAAAGGAAATAACAAGCAATTACGACATAGACGGCATACATCTTGACTACATCAGATATCCTGAGAACGGAGAAAACTTTCCTGACGGAAAGATGTACAGCAAATACGGAAAAGGAAAAAACCGCGCACAATGGCGCAGAGACAACATAACATCAATAGTAAGGAAAATACACAACGAAGTAAAAAGCATAAAGCCGTGGATAAAAGTAAGCAGCGCCCCGGTGGGCAAATACAACGACACACGCCGCTACAGTTCGAAAGGATGGAATGCTTATAATGCCGTATACCAGGATGCCAGATTATGGATGGAAAAAGGCATACACGATGCCATATTCCCAATGATGTATTTCCGCGACAACCAGTTTTACCCTTTTGCCCTTGACTGGGAAGAGAGCAAACACGGACGCTGGGTAGTTCCGGGACTTGGAGTATATTTCCTGAAATACAGAGCTCAAGAATGGGACATAAATGAAATAATGAGACAAATAAATTTCACCCGACGTAACAGACTTGACGGACAGGCTTTCTTCAGAAACGAATTTCTGATGAAAAACACTTGTGGTCTGACAGACAGCCTAAAATGCCGATTCTATGCCTATCCGGCTGCCGTACCTCCAATGGTGTGGCAGGATAGCATTGCTCCTTCACAGCCGATAAACGGCACAATATCATTCGCCAGCGACAGTGTGAAGATCAATTGGGAGAAGGCTGATTCTTCAATAACTGAAGAAGTAACTTACCGCATATATGCATCTGACTTTTATCCGGTAGACACAAATGACGGTAAAAACATTATTTGCCTGAAACATAATTCCTGCAGTTTCTGCCATAGCACCCAAGATGGCAGTATAAAACGTTTTTGGGCTGTTACCGCTACAGACCGTTACGGCAATGAAAGTTCTCCCCTCACACTAAACTGCCCGTCAAACGATAAAAGAATGATTTGCGTAAACAAACTTCCTGAAACTCCTGAAGGATGCACCATATCCGTAAACGACATCACTGGCATGGAACTTTTCAGAACGAAATGCAACCATGATGAATTGATAAAGAAACTCTCAAAAGGAGTATACTCTATCCAATATGTACATCCGAATGGAAAGCTGAAGAATATCACTCTGATAATATCGGAAACAGAACAATGAAAATAAACCAAAGACTACTCACAGAGCCATTCTTCTATAGTACCGGTCTCGGATGAAAATACAGCCCCTATCTTATATATTCTTCTTTTGTCGGAAGCATACTCAAGGGCATAACCTTTCTCATCTATCTGATTCATGGCCTCACCTGCATTACCATCGAGCTTAAACTCAAATATATAGACATACTCAGGAGTTTCAACAATACAATCTACCCTTCCCTGACTTTGAAGTTTTTCAATATAAACCGTATATACACTGATCAGACGCATGATAAGATAGAAAGTATATTGGAAATATCTTTCACGTTCGCGTTCATTTTCCTTACGTCGCATGATATACGGTATACTGGCAAGGAAAGAAGTAAGACCTGTATGGAAATCCTCAATCTTTCCGTCCTCCAACTGAAAAGCAGCATTTCTAATCCATGAGTAGATGCTCTCGCGGGTATTGAAATAGTTACTGGCAACAAGAGAAAGAAAACCTTTCTTTACCTCATTGTTCGGATAATCCAAAAGAAAGACGTTACGACGAAGGTTAAAATCCTTTATAGTAAGATAGCCACTCTGATAAATCATAGGCAAAGGCTGTTCTACGGTAGCTTTATAATCTATAAATTCCTCAGCCGAATAATAGCGCCCCGTTATCTCGTCCATATTCTCGTCGGTATGCGAAAGCAGACGGATAAGATAGGTAGGTGTACCGCTCTTGAACCAGAAATCAGAAATATCCAAAGTTGCAAAAGCATTAAGCAGACTGAACGGATTATAAACATCAGTCATGTTCTTACTGAAATGATAACCATCATAATGAGACTTAAGCATTGAACGCATTTCATCATACGAGCATTCGTATCTGCCAGACATTTCTTCAATTGGTTTACGGAATACCGTATCCAACTCAACCTGTGATATACCACAAAGAGTTTCATACTTACCATGCATGCTTATATCAAATGGCTGATTGAAACCACTGAATACACTGACCTGAGAAAACTTGGTAACTCCCGTAAGAAAGACGAACTGAAGATGCTCATCTGCACTTTTAAACACCGAATAGAAACTTTTCAATGTATTACGATGTTCTTCCTCAAGATTTTTGTCCACATCAAGGACATCTAGAATAGGCTTGTCGTACTCGTCTATAAGAACTACGGCACGTCGCCCGCTCTGCTCGTGAGCAGCTTTCAAAACCTTAATGAAGCGATTACCGACATCTTCACTTATGTCTCCTGAATCCAATGAATATATCTTTTCCCAATCAGAGACATAGCTTTTTAAACGGTTTTCCAATATGCCTCGTATGGTAAAATCCGACCCATTAAAATCAACATGAAACACCGGATAGACATTCCAGTTTTTCTCCAGAGAGTCTATCTTCAAGCCTTTGAAAAGTTCTTTCCTGCCAAGAAAATAGTTCTTCAATGTAGATACAAGAAGGCTCTTTCCGAAACGGCGCGGACGACTGAGAAAGTAGATTTTACCTTCAGTCACAAGGCTATATACCATATCGGTCTTGTCGATATATACATAACCGTCTTCTATCAACTGGTCAAAACTTTGGATTCCTATAGGGTATTTCATATCATATCGGTTTTTCAAGTTGTAAAGATAATTAAAACTGAACTAAATACAAAATGAAGACCTATAATTCATTTACACTATTTCATTTGACATTTTGACAATCACAATTACTGAGATTCCTAAAATTAACACTGCTATAAACTTTACGTCTGGATATTTTATCTATCAAGCATTACAATAAAGACAATTTATCACATTAAAACGAATATAGAAAACAAAAAGCATATATTTCCATCATACAGCATAATACTGATATATCTTTCCATAATTCACAGTCATTACGTAAGCTTCAAAAATTCAATTATTTGACTCAATCTAAAGTGAAATCAGTCTATTTCATAGTCTAATTCATGACTTATCGCATATTTATACTGAAGAGAAATGATGTTTTCCAATAAAAACAGCTCGTTTTTCTAAAAAGACAAAGCATTTTAGACAAAACGAACTGTCATTTTACTAAAGAAAACAGCCTATTCCAATTAACAATATTAACATAAAAGACAATTATATTTATACAATAGGAATATATATCCCATATCAGATATTAACATTTCACATTTTTCCGAATATAAGATAATGGAACGTATAAACAAAACCAATACATATCACTTACATTTTGCTTTTAAATGAATAAAATTACCTTTATTTAGTCAAATCAACAAACAGTACTCCATTATCAAGTTCAAGACACTGCTCGATAATTAGAAGATAAAACTAATACATCAAACAGTTATTTACCTCCCGCCAACTTTGATATATATCAGATTTTGAGTATTTTTGCAAATCAAACCGATTTAGGAAATTATAATTTATAATATATCATCACTCATGAGTAATCAAAGATACATGCAGCGCGGCGTATCGGCATCTAAGGAAGATGTGCATAACGCTATCAAAAACATTGACAAAGGTATTTTCCCTAAAGCTTTCTGTAAGATCATTCCTGATATTCTTGGCGGAGACCCTGAGTACTGCAACATAATGCACGCAGACGGTGCAGGAACAAAATCATCACTGGCTTACATGTACTGGAAAGAAACAGGCGACCTGTCTGTATGGAAAGGTATTGCACAAGATGCTCTTATCATGAACATCGACGACCTGCTCTGCGTAGGAGCAGTTGACAACATACTTGTTTCTTCTACTATCGGACGTAACAAACTGCTCGTTCCGGGAGAAGTTATCTCGGCTATCATCAACGGTACTGATGAACTGCTTGCCGAACTCCGCGAAATGGGTGTAGGTGTTTACGCAACAGGTGGCGAGACTGCAGATGTGGGCGACCTGGTTCGTACTATCATCGTTGACAGTACAGTGACTTGCCGTATGAAGCGTTCTGACGTAATTGACAATGCAAACATCCGTCCGGGCGACGTTATCGTAGGTCTTGCATCTTACGGACAAGCTACTTACGAAAAGGAATACAATGGCGGTATGGGTAGTAACGGTCTGACTAGTGCGCGTCACGACGTATTCTCAAAATATCTTGCAGAGAAATATCCTGAAAGCTATGACAAGGCTGTACCTGAAGACTTGGTTTACAGCGGTAACCTGAAACTGACTGACAGTGTAGAAGGTTCTCCACTTGACGCAGGTAAGCTGGTTCTCTCTCCTACCCGTACATATGCACCTGTAGTGAAGAAACTGCTTGATGCTCTCCGCCCTGAAATCCACGGTATGGTTCACTGCTCTGGTGGTGCGCAGACTAAGGTTCTGCACTTCGTAGGCGACAACTACCGCGTGGTTAAGGATAATCTCTTCCCTGTTCCTCCATTGTTCCGCACCATCAAAGAACAGAGCGGTACTGACTGGGACGAAATGTACAAGGTATTCAACATGGGACACCGTCTTGAAGTATATCTCTCTCCTGAACACGCTGAACAGGTTATCGAAATCAGCAAATCGTTCAACATCGACGCACAGATTGTTGGTCGCATAGAAGAAAGCAATGGTTCTAAGGAGTTGATTATCAAGAGTGAATTCGGAGAATTCAGATATTAACATAATAAGACCACAATGCCTATGAAAGAAGAAAGCAAAGGATGCCTTATACTTTTAGCCTTTCTAGCGGCAGGTATAATAAGTTTATGTATAGGATTGGAGTATGACATACATATACTTCATGTTTTAGGATTCGGAATACCGTCATACGGCGGTGCTCTGTACAGCCAATATACAGGTAAAAAGAAGAAATGGAGTACCAGAAAGCATATTTTCTTTTCTTCAATTCTACTGCTAACTGCCGTTATTGTATGTTTTATACTATACGGTAAATTGTGGTAACAATTAAACAGTAATGCTTATGAGTAACAATAGCAAGAACAATAAACAGTCATTGAAACCTGCTGTTTTAGCACTACTTTTTGTGGCAAGTATAGCAATAATCGGATTAGGAGATTATCAAAACATCTACTACATCAAGACATTAGGCTATATGACGGCTGGATTTTCGGGAGCTATATTTTCAAAATATTTTATTGGTAATGGCAAGGAGCCTATATTTAAAAACTGGAAAAGCTTTATACTACTCATAATTTCATTACTAATATTAGCTATACCTATAACATTGTTGTTCGAAGGCAGATTGTGGTAAAAAAACAAAACAAAAAGATTTAAATGGCGGAAAATAACACCATACTGGAAAAACT
>CALUPA010000016.1 GCA_944322395.1 uncultured Phocaeicola sp. | reverse complement strand
TACGACAGGGCACTTGACCGCTATCGGGTTAGTAGGATAGTTGAAGAAGATACCCTTAAGGCAGGATGGGAAAAAGGTCTAAAGGAAGGACGTGCGAAAGAAAAATCTGAAATAGCACGCAATATGAAAAGATTCGGCATGCCGATAGAGCAGATAAGTCTGATTACGGGACTTAGTAAAGATGAAATAGAGGGGATGCAATAACAGTAGTTGAAAAAAGATAAACGTATTTGATGAGCAACACAAACGAAAATAAAAGAATAGCAAAGAACAGTGTCCTGCTTTATTTCAGGATGTTCGTAATGGTGATAATAAGCCTTTACACGTCCAGGGTAGTGCTGCAGACTTTGGGAGTGGAGGACTTTGGTATTTACAATGTGGTGGGAGGAGTCATCACATTCCTTAGTTTCCTGACAGGTTCGCTGGCAAGTGCTTCGGCAAGGTTCATTACCTTTTCGCTGGGAAAAGGAGATATGGACGAGCTGAAAAACACGTTCGGGAATATTGTGAAGATACATCTGCTGTTCTCCGTGATAGTGATGATAATAAGCGAGACTGTGGGACTGTGGTTCGTGATGACACAGCTGAATATCCCGGAAGCAAGGGAAACGGCAGCTATGTGGGTGTATCAGCTTTCGATATTTGCAGCTATAGGAAGCCTGATATGGGCACCCTATAATGCAGCGATAATAGCACACGAAAAGATGTCGGCTTTCGCCTACCTGACACTTGCCGATGCTGTGCTGAAACTGGCTGCTGTGTTCATGCTGGTGTATACACCGTTTGACAAACTGGTTTTCTATGCAGTGTATATCTGCCTGATACAGATGTTCGATTTTATGGTGTATATAGTGTACTGCAACAGAAAGTTTGAGGAAACCAGAGGACTGTCGTTGAAGAATACGGACAAGAAGCTTTTCAGGGAAATATTCGGCTATGCGGGATGGACCATGAACGGCAATCTGGCTGTGTTCGGGTATACACAGGGGCTTAACATCCTGCTGAATATATTCTTCAATCCGGCTGTGAATGCGGCGCGTGGAATAGCGGTGCAGGTACAGAACATAGTGAATAACTTCTGTATCAACTTCCAGATGGCAATAAACCCGCAGCTGACGAAAAACTATGCTGCCGGCAATCTGGAAAGAATGCATACGCTGATTATTGCAAGCTCGAAATATTCGTTTTTCCTGTTGCTGCTGATATGTCTGCCTCTTGCCATTGAAGCGGAGACTGTGCTGAAATGGTGGCTGGGCGATTTTCCGGAACACACGGTGAGCTTTCTGAGGCTTGTGCTGGCAGTGAGTATACTGTACTGTTTCTCGAACCCGATAATAACGGCTGTGCATGCAACGGGAAAACTGAAGAAATTCCAGATATACGAGGGAACGGCACTGCTGATGATTGTGCCTGTGGCATATATGGCTCTGAAGATTCCGGGCATGAAACCGGAGATAGTTTTCGGAATACATATTGTGATAGAGATACTGACACAGTATATACGCCTGAAAATAGTGCTGCCGATGATAGGCATGGACATTAAACGATATTTCAGGGAGGTAGTGGCGCCGGTGCTGAAAGTGGCGGTGGTTGCTCCTGTAATACCGCTGGCTGTGTATATTAAGGTGCCGATGGGAGAAATCACTTCATTCCTTGCCATAGGCACATTGTGTGTGGTGTCGGTGGGCGTGAGCTCGTTTGTAATGGGCTGCAACGACCGTGAAAAGAATGTAATAACAAGTAGAATAAGAAAATAGCACGGTATGAATAATACGGGAAAACCTGACATAGCGGTCATTGTTCCGGTATACAAGGCCGAAAAATATATATCGGGATGCATAGAAAGCATATTGAACCAGACACTGGAAAACTTCGAACTGCTGCTGGTGGACGACGGCAGTCCGGACGGATCGGGGAAAATATGTGACGAATATGCCCGGAAAGACGGAAGAATAACTGTGGTGCACAAGAAGAACGAAGGAGTGAGTGTGGCAAGAAACACAGGTATAGAGATGGCAAAGGCGGACTGGGTGTGCTTTGTGGACAGTGATGACTGGGTGGAGGACAGATATCTGGAGATATTCGACGAATGTAAAAATGAAAATTCGGTTGTGATGCAGGGTATACTGTATGACTTTGAGAACGACAGGTCGCTGAACAAGCCTTTCTTCGAATACGACAATGCCTGCTTCGGGAAAAAGGAACAGGACTATATAGTGAAGTATAACGTCCTGGGAAACGGATGTCCGTACGGAAAGCTGTACAGCAAGGCTGTGCTGGACAGGGGAAAAATAAGGTTCAGGAAGGATATATCGACGCATGAGGACCATATATTCGTGTGGCAGTATCTGCAATGTGTGGATAACATAATACTGAGGAAGGAAGTGACATACCACTATATGAGAACCGGAGAGGAAACACTTTCGACAAGGTTTCATCCGGCGGAAGAATATCTGAGGGTGGCAGAAACACTGATAAAGGAGATGGATGTGCTGAGAGACATGATGGGAATTGAGGACAGGGAGTATCTGAAAAAGATTTACTCGGAATTCGGATTAGACCAGATGATGAAGGCCATAACAAACTCGGACAAGGGAAACTACAGAGATGTGGTGGAAAGGGCAAGAAAAGAAAAAGAAAGGATAAAGGAATATTATATACCGGGATGTGGCATCTATAAGGTGCTGGCAGAATGCATAAAGATGAACTTGCCTGCCGCAGCGATATATGCCGTAATGAAAACTTACAGACTTATAAACAAAAGATAACAGAATTATGATTCCTAAAATAATACATTACTGCTGGCTCAGCGACGATCCTGTGCCGGAGAACCTGAAGAAATGCATGGAGAGCTGGAAAACGATGTTGCCGGACTATGAGTTCATGCTATGGAACAGGAAAAGATTCGACCTGGACAGTATGCAGTGGACCAGGCAGGCTTTCGATGCAAGAAAATATGCATTTGCAGCGGACTATATAAGACTATATGCGGTGTACAACCATGGCGGAATATATATGGATATGGACATTGAGGTGGTGAAACCGCTGGACGAACTGCTGGAAAAGGGGTATTTGCTGGGATATGAAAGCAATGCCGGAATAGAAGCCGGAATATTCGGTGCGGAGAAAAATGCGCCATGGGTGAAAAAATGTATGGACTATTATGCCGACAGAAGTTTCATAAAGGAGGATGGAAGCTACGACACGAAGCCTCTGCCTGAAATACTGTTTGAAAGACTGGAGGAGGAAAGAAATACGTTCAGAATTATGCCGCCGGAGTATTTCACGGCAAAATCTTTCAAGACAGGGAAGATAAACAGAACCAGGAATACATACACGATACATCATTTTGCAGGATCGTGGGTATCGAACAAACAGAAGGCCATGACCGCAATATATGACTTTATTTCAAATAACAGATTTTTGTTCTCGCTGTATAAAAAGACATACAGGAAATTTATAAAGAAATCATGAAAACGTATATAATAAATCTGGCATCGTCGACGGACAGGAAGACAAGAATGGACGGACTGATGAAGAATTTCTGTTTTCCGGAACATGAGTTCATAGAGGCCGTGGACGGAAGAAAAATGGACGAACAGGAACTTGACAGGAAATTTGACAGAAAGAGGTTCAGGAGACTGTATACCAGGGATGTAAGACCGGGAGAGATAGGATGCACCCTCAGCCATCAGAAATGCTACAGGAAAATAGTGGAGGAGAACGAAAAATGTGCTCTGATACTGGAAGATGACATAGTGATAACAAAAGCACCGGACAAAGGGCTGATGGAGATGATAGACAGATACATGGATAGCGATAAGCCGAGAATAATGCTGCTGTCCGGAGGGTACTGGTTTACGGGAATGAAGAACCTGGATGGGACGGACTACAGGCTGGCAGAGGTGTATGACGCATTCATGACACACTCGTATGTGATAAACAGGGCGGCGGCAAAAGTGATGACGGAAGAATATCCGTATGTGCTGGCCGACAACTGGTTCCTGTTCAGGAAAAAATGCGGGGTGGAACTGACCGGACTGTGCCCGCATCTGGTGGACCAGGACTGGAGCGGACTGGGCTCGGTGATTAATATGGGGTATGCCCAGGATGAAAGACCGCAGAAGAGCTGGTATGTGAGAAATATGGGCAGACTGATGATGAGAAGAATTCTAAAAGCATCCAACCGCTACGAAAATGAAAAGTGAAAAGAAAAGGATTCTGTTCATAATACCTTCGCTGAACGACGGAGGGGCAGAAAAGGTACTTATAGACATCCTGAAAAGAATGGACTATGAGAAATACAGCATAGACCTGCTGCTGGACTACAGGACTGGAAGCCTGGTGGAAGATGTGCCGGAAAAGGTGAACATGTTCTACATACACAAGACTTTTGCCCTATATCACAGAATAAGGCAGAAGGTGATGAGAACACTGAAACTGAACGTGGCTTATCATAACTGGAGCCTGATTCCAAGAATGAAAAGAAAAATAGGGAACAGAAGGTATGACACGATTGTGTCCTTTCTGGAGGGACCGGCGCTGTATTTCCACTCAAAACTGATGGGGTACGGGAAAAAACATGTGACATGGGTGCACTGCGACCTGATGAAGAACCACTGGACCGTGGATGCATGTTCGTACAGAGGGAAGATGGAGGAGAGGATATACAACATGATGGACAGGATAGTGTTCGTGTCGGGTGATGCGAAAGATGCCCTGAACAGAATGTACACCATAAAGAAGGAACAGACTGTGCTGTATAATCCTATAGACATGGAGGAAATAAACCGAAAAGCCGGAGAAAAAGAGGTGGTGAAGAGTAAGACTACACTGTGCACTGTGTGCCGGCTGGTGCCGGTGAAAAACATTGGCCTGCTGCTGAAAGCTGTGAAAAGGATTAAGGATGACGGACTGGATGCAGAGGTGTGGATAGTGGGCGACGGGTATATGATGAAGGAGCTGAAAAGCCAGGCGGAAAGCATGAACCTGAAGGATGAGGTGAAATTCCTGGGATTCATGAGGAATCCGTACCCGTATATGAAGGCTGCCGACATCTATATAAGCACTTCGGACTCGGAGGGGTATCCGCTGACTGTGTGCGAGGCAATATGTCTGGGCAAACCGGTAATATCGACCAGAACGACAGGAGGTACGGAAATTCTGAATGACGGAGAATACGGACTGATGGCCGGACATGATGAGGAGTCTGTGTACAGATGCATAAAACTGCTGCTGGAAAACCGCGAGGAGATGGATAGATATGCCGGACTGTCGGCATTACGCGCAAAGGACATAAACAATGCGGACAACTTTATGAAAGAAATTGAAAGTATCGTATAAACATACTGCAAACATGATAATATACTTGCTTATATTCATTCTGACAGCTACGGTTGCATTTGCCGAGGTGTTCGGCAAGGAAATGAGGGTGGAGGTGAAATTCGGTATCATGGCACTGTATACCATATTCCTGATCTGCTTCGTGGGATTCAGAGACTGCGGATTCGACTATGACAGCTACAAATATTATTACGATGTGCTGCACTCCAGTTTCTGGCAGAACAACGCGGAGTATCTCATGGTGGAAAAGGGATATGCACTGCTGAACTACGTAATGCCGTCGTTCAGGCTGCTGTATGTGCTGTTTGCAATACTCTCGTGTACAATGCTGTCGAGATATCTGTACAGAAACTCATATTATCCGATGCTGTCGCATTTCCTGCTGCTGGGAGTGCTGGTATATCTGTACTTCATGGGACAGTACAGGCAGGGGCTGGCAATAGCCATTGTACTGCCGGCACTGGTGTGCATGAACAGGATGAGGAGACTGATGCTGATACTCCTTGCCACAATGGTGCATAACTCGGCATTCATAGCGCTGCTGTCGTTCTTTGTGCCTAAGAACTATATCAAGGGAAGGTATTACCTGATGCTGCTCATGGCAGCACTGGTGGTGAACATAGGGATGACAAATATATTCACGCAGTACATAGGAATATTTCCGGAATTCATATCGCAGAAACTGGAATTCTATTCCGAATCGGAAGAAGGACTGAGGTTCGGACTAAACCTGGCCATGCTGCTGAGACTGACGGTGTTCTTTATCTTCTACTTATACAGGCACGAGATAGAGAAGAACGAGGGGGGGACACTGCTGTTCAACTATTATTTCCTCTCGATGCTGATTTATCTGGGACTGGGATTCCTGCCGCAGCTTTCGGGCAGAGGAAGCATTTATTTCTATATATCGGAAGTGATACTGATACCTATGGTGCTGTACGGTATTCCGAATCTGAAACAAAAAGCAATGGTGTTCGCGTTTTTCCTGCTGATAGGGACTTACAGGCAGGTGTCGTTCTTCAGAACGGCCGGTGAAGAGTTCCTGCCGTATAAAAGCGTGATAAGCAAAATATTCTGAATATGAAAATAGTATACTGTATACACGGGACATTCAACTCCGGAGGCATGGAGAAAGTGGTTGTGGGAAAGGCCAATTATCTGGCAGAAAAAGGATATGAGGTCTTTATCGTAACTACGGAGCAGAAAGGAAGAAAGCCTTTCTTCGGGATAGACAGGAGGATAGAATGTCATGACCTGGACATTAACTACGAGAATGAGAACAATACTTCGTTTGTGAGGAAACTGGTAAGCTTCAAGTATAAGCAGAGGATACACAAAAGAAGGCTGGAGGAGTTTCTAAGGAGGGTGAAACCTGACATAGTGGTGTCGACATTCGGCAATGAGGTGAACTTCCTGTACGACATAAAGGACGGAAGCAAGAAAATACTGGAAATCCATTTTTCAAGGTTCTTCAGATTCCAGCTGGACAGAAAGGGTATATGGAAACTGGTGGACAGATACCGCTCGGAAGTGGACAGGAAAAAGGTGGAAAAATATGACAGGTTCGTGGTGCTGACACACGAGGATAAAGGATACTGGGAGGGGGTGAAGAATATAGAGGTGATACCGAACTTCATTACTCTGCAGGACAAATGTGCCGACATGGACAGCAAAAGGGCTATAGCCGTGGGAAGATTCTCGTACCAGAAGGGCTATGAAAGAATGATAATGGCATGGAAGAAGGTGAGCGGCGTTCATCCGGAATGGACTCTGGACATATTCGGCAACGGAGAGGAGAAGGAAAAGATGAGGACTCTGGTTGACAGCCTGGGACTGAAGGGCAAGGTGATGCTGAATGATGCTACAGGGAACATAGGAAAGGAATATGAGGCGTCGTCGGTATTCATACTCTCGTCGAGGTATGAGGGGCTGCCTATGGTGCTGCTGGAAGCAATGTCGTATGGGCTTGCCATTGTGACTTATGACTGCAAATGCGGGCCAAAGGACATAATAGAGGACAACCGCAACGGGGTGCTCGTGGAAGAAGGGAATGTGGAGAAACTTGCTGATGCAATAATCGAAGTGATGGATGATGACGCGAAAAGGAAAATGCTGGCGGAAAACGCTAAAGAGGATAGCAGGAAGTACTCTACAGACTGCATAATGAAACAATGGATGAACCTGTTTGACAATATTGTAAAAGAATGAGGATAATTTTCGACAATATAATTTTCGCACTGCAGAATCATGGAGGTATATCTGTGGTGTGGCATGAACTGCTGAAAAGATTCATTGACGACAAGTATGAATATTTGTGCATAAACACTTGTCCGCAAGGAAACGTGATGGCACTGAACGACTGTATACCCGACAGGAACAGGGAGGACGTACACTCGAAAAGATACCTGAAGGCCACAAGGTATATGCCGTGCAGGGTGAGAAAGGACTACAGGTATATTTTCCACTCGACTTACTACCGGTATACTAACGACAGGAATGCCATTAATATAACCACGGTGCATGACTTTACCTACGAGCTGTATAACAGCGGAATAAGGAAATGGATACACTCATGGCAGAAGAGGAAGGCCATACTGCACTCGGACTATATAATATGTATATCGGAAAATACGAAAAAGGACCTGATGAAATTCTGTCCGGAAATAAAAGAGGACAGGGTGAGGGTGATATACAACGGTGTGGCGGAGGATTATTGCCTCACGGACAAGGGCTGTGACGGTATAGTGCCGTACGGAAAGCAGGAATATGCCGTGTTTGTGGGCTCGAGGGCTGCATACAAGAACTTTGAACTGGCAGTGAAGGCTGTGGCTGCCACAAACCTGAATCTGGTGATTGTGGGGGCAAAACTGAGCGACAAGGAAAAAAGTATGGTGGACGGATATCTGGACAGACCGGAAAGGTATTTCTGTACTGGATTTATAGACAACGGACAGCTGAACATAGTGTACAACAATGCTTATGCGCTGCTGTATCCGTCGGAATACGAGGGGTTCGGGATTCCGGTGATAGAGGCTCAAAGGGCGGGATGTCCGGTGATTGCATTCAACGGCTCGTCGATTCCGGAAGTGACGGGAGATGACACGCTGCTGATAAACAACGCGGAAACGGAACAGGAGACTGTGGAGAAACTGAAGATGCTGGAGAATGAAGAGACCAGAAGGAAGGTGGTGGAGAAAGGACTGGAAAACTGCAAAAGATTTTCGTGGGACAAGGCTTACAGGGAGACCGTGGAGCTGTATGAAACAGCCTGGAACAGCATAAACAACAAATGACAGACATGAAGATTTCGATAATAACTGCAACATATAATTCGGAGGCTACGGTAAAGGATACCATAGAATCGGTATTGAGACAGACTCACAGTGACATTGAATATATAATAGTGGACGGAAAATCGAAGGACGGAACCATGGAGACAGTGAAACGATATGAGCCTGAATTCGGTGGAAGGATGAAATGGATAAGCGAAAGCGACAAAGGGATATACGATGCCATGAACAAGGGTATAAGGATGGCTACGGGTGACGTGGTGGGAATACTGAACTCGGATGACTTCTATACCCGCGATAATGTGCTGGAACATATAAACAGGGCTTTCGAACAGAATGATGTGGATGCCGTGTATGCGGACATTCATTTCGTGGACGACGGAAATCTGGAAAAGACGGTTAGGTATTACTCGTCGAAGGTTTTCAGAAGATGGCTGATGAGACTGGGATTCATGCCGGCGCATCCTTCGTTCTACATGAAGAGGGAGTGTTTCGACAGGATAGGGCTGTATGACACATCGTACAGAATCGCGGCGGACTTTGAATTCCTGCTGAGAGCAATATTCATAAACCGGATAAGGACAAAGTATCTGGAGGAGGACTTCGTGACGATGAGAACGGGCGGTGTGAGCACCTCGGGACTGGGAAGTCACAAAATGATAATGAAAGAACACCTGAGGGCATTCAGGGAAAACAAGGTGTATACGAACTGGTTGTTGCTCTCGCTGAGGTATGTGTATAAGGTGGGCGAGGTGATAATGTCGAAGATACGGAGGTGAAATAAAACTCCCTTACGCAAGGCCGCGGGCCATGACGTAAGGGAGTTTTATTTGTTTTAATATGTCAGTGTGTTACATATTGTCGTTTGTAAGAGGCTTGCCCTTGTATTCGCCGGTGAGGGTGTGAAGGAATTTCACTATGAGGGCTGTCTCGCTGTCGCTGAGGTCGATTCCGACTTCGTAGTGTGCCATGTCTTTTACGGCTTCTTCGAGGGTGGCCTTTGTACCGTCGTGGAAGTATGGTGCGGTGAGCGCTATATTACGCAAGCCCGGTACCTTGAAACGGTGCATGTCGTGGTCGGTCTTGGTTTCCTTGTTGCGTCCGTGGTCCTCGAAAGTGATTTCTGTACCGCGGTCGCCAAAATAGTCTGCCTTGATTCCCATAAGCTCGTATGACTGGCCTCCAAGGTTCTCGCCTACGTGGCAGGTAGCACAGTTGTATTTCTTGAAGAGCTCGTAGCCGCTGATCTCGTCGGCTGTGAGGGCTGTCTTGTCTCCTTTCAGATACTTGTCGAATGGTGAGTCAGGGGTGAGAAGTGTGCGTTCGAACTCCTGGATGGCATCGGTGATGGTTGCCTGTGTGAGACCTTCGGGATATACCTGTGTGAAGGCGGCTGTGAAATCCTTGTCGGCTGCCAGGGCTGCACAGATATCGTCGAAGCTGGTGTGTCCCATCTCGATAGGGTTGAGAGGAGGTCCGCCTGCCTGGTCGGCAAGGGTCTTGGCACGTCCGTCCCAGAACTGTACGAAATTGTAGTGGGCATTGAATACTGTTGGGGCGTTTACTCCACCAACCTGGCCTCTGACACCTTCGGAGAAGCGCTTGTTGTCCACTCCGGCTGTGTTGAGGGCATGACATGTGGCACATGATACGGTATTGTCGACAGACAGGCGTGTGTCATGGAATAGCATTTCTCCGAGGATGACTTTACGCAGGTCGACAGGTACAGAGTCGTGTACAGGGCGCACTGGCTCGTTGGCAAACTCTACTGCTGCAAGTGAGTTAGGGTATTTAGCAGCACGGTGCTTGCTTATCCAGTCGAGAGCCATTTTTGTCTCCTTGGATGTGAGTGAAGAACCCCAGTGGATGAGGTAGTATTTGGCCAGTGGCATGGTGCCGTCCTTTATCACTTTCTCTACTTTGGCAAGGTCGACTTCGCTCACTGTGCCGTCGTTGCGGATGGCATCGTACATAGGCTGGATGTCGTACGAACGGTATGCCAGACGGATATCTTCCTTCACCACATCGCCTGCTATGGGAAGATTGGCATAGAATGGCAATTCAGGATTTGACACGTGGCATGCCATACAGCCGCCATCGGTTAGAATCTGCTCCATCATGTCGTTCATCGGGAGGTTGTCCGACGGAGGTGTGTTGACCAGTCGGTAGGTCAGTACGCCGCCCAGGGCGATGACCAACGGTACTAAGATTACTTTTTTCTTCATATAAAATTACTTTATTAGTTGGTTGTTCTGTTGTATAAATGTACGCTGTTGCGTGCTGCGGGGAGATAGTTTACTCCGTACCAGCACATCTGCAGTGTGAGGAATCCTGCCACGAGTGTGGCATAGAGGATGCGTGTGCGCAGCGCGGCAGATTTGCCAGGGTTGTGCAGACGCAGGTGTATATATATGAGGTATATGCTCCAGGTGATTAGTGCCCACGTTTCCTTGGGGTCCCAGCTCCAGTAGTTGCCCCATGCTTCCTTTGCCCATATGGCCCCGGTGAGCATTCCTACGGTGAGGAAGGCTGTGCCGCCATAGACAAGCTCGTCGGCAGTGGAGAGGTATGAGGGGCGTGAACGGAAGAGTCCGAGACAGCCTATGATGAAGGCGCATCCGAGAAGGGAGTACGAGAACATGTAGACTGTGACGTGGGGTATGAACCAGATGCTCTGCAGGGCAGGCATAAGAGACTGGTCGTGTATCTCAGGTTTGACAACATTGATGATGCAGAACACTGCCGAGAGGACGGTGGTGAAGGATAGTATCCATCGGTAGCGCCAGCGGCAGTAGGTAATGAGTCCGGATACGCCCATGAAGAAGGAGTACCAGAGACGTGTCTCGCCCATGGTGCGCAGAGGCGGGCGCTGCTGGTATGACCAGAGTCCGGCTATGAACACAAGGAGAGTAAGTGTGCCAAGAAGGCTGAAAAGGACGGCAGGACGCGAGAGGCGGCTGCTGAGTGCGGAGAGCACGGAACCGCACAGCCACATGAGTATGGCTATGATGGTGAATATATGGAATGTGTCCCAGTTTATTGTCATAACTATGGTTTGCGGTTAGATGGTTTGTGTGAGTTTTTTTCTGTCTTTACGCGGTCCGAAGGCGAAAAGCATGATGCCTCCGGCAAGTGTCATGATGATGCCCAGGAGCTGTATGTATTTCCAGGGCTGGACGACTATCTGGAGTATGCAGTAACGCGGACTGGAGGATGAGGTATCGTAGCCTGTGAGGTAGATGTCCTCGCCAAGAGTACGGCTGTAGGGATGGTTTACCCTGAGTGTGAACTCTTGGGCTGTATCGGAGTCCGGGCTGGAGAGGCTTACCACTGCCTGGTAGTGGCGGGGTGCGCCGTTCTCGTAGTATTCGGCATGGAAATCTTTCAGAAGGAGGTTATAGCCGAGGTATGTCCTGTCGCCTTCGAGCGTGTAGGCTTCGCGGTTGGGCCGGTCGAAGAACACGGGGATGCGGAGTGTGGAGATGTCGGCACTGCCCAGGAATGTGGCGAAGACAGCTATCCAGAGTCCGGCATGGTTGAGAAAGAAACGCAGGCGGAAGGTGGCATGGCGTGTGGTGCCACGGAGGGTTATCATGCCCAGGTGGGTGAGGAAAACTGTGAGTATAGTCACGAATATCCATGAGGACATGAAATTATATACTCCAAGGCGTGAAAGTATGCCGGGAACAGCTTCGGCATCGGCAGCCGTCATCTGAGGGAAGAGCCCTATGACGAGCGAACCGAGGATGAGAAAAAGCAGGCTGAAGAATGTGGTGCTGCCGGAAAGCATGAAACGTACGGCAGGTCTGGCTGAATAGCTGCTGATGGAAAGATAAATGAGGTATATCCATAGCGCCCCAATGATGAGATTGAGGGGAAAACTGAATACGGAATAAGGAAAATTGCCCGTAAAATACTGTATTACGGACGATGAGAGTATAAGTATACTCCAGAATATATATGTAGATCTTTCCATTTACAAGACAGGTTATGCGCAGGAACGTCCTGCTATAGTTTAGTCAGTCAGTTTATCATTGTGCAAAGTTATGCATTTTATATCTAATGTCAAATAATTATAATGAAAAAATTGTATTCATTACAAAGAGAGCAATGAGTGGCGTATGCCCAGACAGAACTGCATGCTGTCGGCACGGAAGAGATGGGCAAGGACATGATAGCTGACGTAAAGAGGTGTGCGGGGGATGTAATAGCGCAAGCCGATGGTCTCGTAGTACGGTTTGCTCAGTTGCCTTTCGAAAAGTCCGAGTTTGCGATGCAGATAGTATCCCAGACCGACACCCAGGCTTAAATTGCGGTAGTGTATTTCATGCTTTAATGACACTCCGAGGATGTGAGGACTGTAGGTTTGGTTTCTGCTGCCCAGGGCTGTGTCCAGACTGGTTGACCGGGAGACGTAGGAGGGGTGTATGTAGTCGACCCCTATGCCTGAGCTGAACTTGAGATGGTAGCGGTACATGGCAGATACTGAAGCTGCAAAGGAAGGATGGACGGGAAAGCTGGCAGAACGTGTGGAGGGACTGCCCTGGAAATAATACCATTCTTCTATCATGGTGTGGAGATTGCATCCGGCATTTATATCGAGTTCAAGTTTGCGCAATGGTGATGATGAAGGGGTGTATGTCCGGTAGCGGGGGATGGATTCGGCATAAGGGTAGTAGCGCATGCCCAATGACATACCTATGGTATTGACTCCCTTGTTGGGGCGTCCGAGGGCTGAATTGGAATAGTGCTTCAGTCCTCCGGAGAGCATGACCTCGAAACGGGGGTGAAAACGGTAGGCTGCATAGAGTCCGGTGGAGAAATATATGGAGAAACGTGCACCGATGAACTCGTTGGCCTGATTGTCAGGATAGGAATAAGGGCGGGTACATATACCAAGACCGTTGGATATGGCATAGCCCATGCGGAAAGAACCTGTATTGAGAAGGTCGCGGCTGAACTTGCCGTACAGACCTATGATATGGCCTATGCTGCCGTATGTGGACGATGAGGGATGGCAGAGTGGCGAACGGCTATAGTCCGACACAAGGATGCCTCCCTCGATGACCGGATGGCCGAAAGAAACGTCAGAGGGAGTGGCATGAAGACTGTCGGCACGATAAGACACATGGAAGGCATAGGATGAATAGCCGGTGCCCAGTATGAGGTCCTTGCCATACTTGTCGCCCGGGATGAGACTGCCGTACTCGCCGGTAAGTCCGTAGGACAGGTTCCTTGAGAGAGTCTGCGAGTGTGAAGCAAGGGTTGTGATAATGACAAAGGAAAATAATGTATATAGTTTCTTGCGTTTCATAATAATATAGAGATTGTCCGGCAACAAATATATGTATAATAAGAATGAAGCTATTATATAAACGTAAATAATTTAAAATTAACTATATTGGTTTCTATTTTGCATGTATTACGTGTTTTTCTGTTATAAAGTATTAAATGATGTGCCGGGTGGCTAACGGGTAAGCCTGAAGAGATGAAATGAAAAGCAAAACGTACAAATAAAGATTTATACTGACCAATAGTACCGAAGACGGACAAAGGGGAGCTGTGGTATGGAGAGGTGTAATACCTTTGTATCGTAATCGAAAAGGAAACCGGTTTTGAAAAAAAGATTACAACAGACAAAAGTAATTCAATTATTAATCATTTAAAGAAAGGAAAAAATTATGGACAAGTATTTGACTTATTCGGTAGTGGAACGTAAAGACCCTAAATCACCTGATATGGAGGGAAAGTATTATGCTCAGGCACAGGCCAGAGGAGAAGCGGGAATCAGGGAGTTGTCAATCAGAATACAACAGATGTGTACGGTGACGAGAGCGGATGTGATGGCGGTGCTGATAGCCCTGGAAGATGTGGTTGCCGACTCTTTGGCAAATGGAGAAATTGTCCGTCTGGGAGAGCTGGGTTCTTTGCAGGTAAGTCTGAGCGGAGAAGGTGCCCTGACAAAGGATGAATATCACGACGGAATGATAAAGAAGTCGAGGATACTGTTCCGAGGAGGACAGACACTGAGAAATACGCTAGGAACGCTTAAGTTTGAAAAAGTGGAACAGAAGCCCAAGAAGGAGGCAGCCTGACGATAATGATACGTAGGCCATGAATGTGACAGCCCGGAGCCGGAATCTCCATAAAAACAAGGAGAGGATGGCGCCGGGCTGCATGCATCAGTGAGGTTGAGAAATCATGTAAATTAAGAGTGGAAGAAGGTTTGCAGAACTTAAATTTACTTACTATTTTTGCATGAGTATTATTAAAACCAATACAGGCTACAGAAAATGAAAGTAATAAAAACAGATATAGAAGGGGTGGTGATAATAGAACCACGGATTTTCAATGATGAAAGGGGGTATTTCTTCGAATCGTTCTCCGAAAGGGTGTTCTGCAAAGAGGTGTGCGACACAAGGTTCGTGCAGGACAACGAAAGCAAATCGCAATATGGTGTGGTGAGAGGGCTGCACTTTCAGAAACCGCCTTACAGCCAGGGAAAGCTGGTGAGGGTAATAAAGGGTGCTGTGCTGGATGTGGCTGTGGACATAAGGAGGGGTTCGCCTACATTCGGGAAACATGTGGCAGTGGAACTGACGGAGGAAAACCACAGGCAGATGTTTATACCGAGGGGATTCGCACACGGATTCTCTGTGCTGTCGGAGGAAGTGATTTTCCAGTATAAATGCGACAATTACTATGCTCCCGAGGCTGAAGGAGCTATAGCATGGGATGATCCTGACCTGGGAATAGACTGGAGAATACCTGCCGAAAATGTTATCCTGTCGGACAAAGACAAGAAACATCCGAGACTGAAAGATGCTGAATGGCTGTTTGATTAAACTCACAAACTAATAATATGAAAGGAATCGTGCTTGCTGGTGGTAGCGGAACCAGACTGTATCCCATCACCAAGGGGGTGAGTAAACAGATGCTCCCGATATTTGACAAACCGATGATTTATTATCCTATATCGGTGCTTATGCTGGCTGGTATAAGGGAAATCCTTATTATCTCTACTCCGCATGACCTGCCGGGGTTCAGACGTCTGCTGGGCGACGGGACTGAGTTCGGGGTGAGATTTGAATATGCCGAGCAGCCTTCGCCGGACGGACTGGCACAGGCTTTCATAATAGGCGAGAAGTTCATAGGTGATGATTCGGCATGTCTGGTGCTGGGTGACAACATTTTCCACGGGGCAGGGTTCAGCGGAATGCTGAAAGAGGCTGTACGCACTGCCGAAGAGGAAAAGAAGGCTACAGTGTTCGGCTACTGGGTGTGTGATCCTGAACGATACGGCGTGGCGGAATTTGACGATGAGGGTAACTGTATAAGCATAGAGGAGAAGCCGGAGAACCCGAAATCGAATTATGCTGTGGTGGGACTGTATTTCTATCCGAACAAGGTGGTGGAAGTGGCAAAGAGCATCAAGCCGTCGGCACGCGGGGAACTGGAAATCACGACAGTGAACCAACGTTTTCTGGAAGACGGGGAACTGAAGGTACAGACACTGGGGCGTGGGTTTGCATGGCTGGATACGGGTACGCACGATTCGCTGAGCGAAGCTTCGACATATATAGAAGTGCTGGAAAAACGTACGGGACTGAAAATAGCTTGTCTGGAAGGTATAGCTTACAGCAGGGGCTGGATAGATGATGAGCAAATGAGAAAGAATGCCCAGCCGATGCTGAAAAACCAGTACGGACAGTATCTGATGAAAATGGTGGAGGAGTATAAAAAATAGAGGATGATATAACCTTTTAATTAAAAGAAAACCTCTCAAAATATAAATGAAAGAGCCTGCCTGACGTGGGCGGTTTCCATATCTTCGGGTTTGAGAACGGTGTCATCGTATTGCAGAAGGTCGATATCGATGGGAACGAGGCCCGTGGACTTGGAATCCGGTGTACGTCCGCAGGCTCTTTCTGTTTCCTTGAGCAGGGAAATGATGGCAGGCAAAGGCATGGAGGTTGAGAATATGGCGGCAAGATTATGATAGTCGGGTACGGGACGGGACACTCCACAGGCAGGAGTGACAACGGTGGTACCCCAACGGATGTCGGGAAAATGGGATGCGAGAAGGCTTACGGCAAGTTTTATATTGCTGTCGGGGTGGATATTTGAACCTAGACAGATGATGCATTTTGACAGTGACATAGTGTTTGGTATAATCTTTGAATTGTATTCTTTTGCATTCTTTTGCATACAAAATTATGAATTTATTCGTATTTTTGCATATCAATGACCAATTTATATAATCGATAGTGGACAGAAAAATAATGCCGGCTATAGAAAGTATAGCCGAAATCAAGATAAAAAGACCTGTAAAGAAAATTCTTCCTAACGGAATAGTGCTGAACATCCTGGACCTGGGAAAAGAAGAGGTGGTGAGAATGGATATAGTGACCGGAAGCGGACAGCTGGACCAGAAATTCCCGCTTCAGGCTATGATGACGAACAGGATGCTGAGAGAAGGCACAAGGAGTATGGCGTCGGCTGTGATTGCGGAGAAACTGGATTTCTACGGAGCATGGCTGGACTTGTCGTCGTCCGTAAGGAACGGATTTATAACACTGTATTCGCTGAACAAGTTCTTCGGGCAGACCATTGAGGTGCTGGAGGATATGGTGAAAAACCCTGTTTTCCCGGAAAGGGAACTGAAAGTGGTGACAGAATCGAACAAGCAGGTGTATATGGTGAACAGGCAGAGGGTGGAAGTGATGGCAAGGAAAAGACTGAACAAGGAACTGTTCGGCGAAAACCATCCGCTGGGAAGATTTGCAGAAATGCAGGACTATGAGAATCTGAACAGGGATATGCTGGAAGAATTCTACCTGGAAAACTATTATGCGGAGAACTGCACTATATTCGTGGCAGGAAGGGTGACGGAAGAGGTATTGAAAAAAATAGAAGAGTGTTTCGGAACCGGGAAATGGGGACGAAACAGATGCAAAAGTATAACGGACATGCCGCAACCTGAAGGGAAAAAGAGAAAAAGGGTGAACGTGGAGAAAAAAGATGCACTGCAGAGCTCGGTGAAAATAGGATGTTTCATGCCGGACTGCATGCACAAGGACTTTATGGACGCCAAGGTGATGAATACCATACTGGGAGGATACTTTGGCAGCCGACTGATGAAGAACATCAGGGAGGACAAGGGGTATACGTATGGTATAGGGTCGGGAATAGTGATCTATCCGGAAAGAAGTGTGCTGATAATAAGCACTGAGACAGCAAATGAATATGTAGAGGATGTGGTGAAGGAAGTGAAAATGGAAATAGACAGGCTGAAAAACACGGAACCGGACGAGGAGGAAATGGTGATGGTGAGAAATTATATGATGGGTGACATATGCAGGGCATATGAGAACTCGCTATCGGTGTCGGAAGCATGGATATATGTGAATACTGCCGGAGTGGATGAGGACTTTTTTGACAGGTCGGTGGATTCGATTAAAAATATATCGGGAAAGAGAATTATGGAACTTGCCAACAAATACCTAGACTGGGAAAACATGGTGGAGGTAGTGGCAGGAAATGTATAACATTATTAATTTTATAACTATAATGGATATGAGGAAATACGGCATAGCATTGTGCGTGATGATGATATGTGCGGCAACAGAGGCGGAAGCACAGCTTTCTGTGGGATACTATAAATTAAAAAACGGAGCCGAATACTCCGGACAGCTGAAAAGAAGAAAGCCTAACGGAATGGGGAAAACTGTCTATCCTAACGGGGATATGTACGAAGGCGAATATGTGAAAGGAAAAAGAGACGGTGAGGGGACGATGATGCTGAACATAGGAGAAAGGTACATAGGAGAATGGAAGGAGGATATGAAACAGGGACAGGGGACATATTACTTTACAAACAACAATATGTACAAAGGTGAGTGGAGAGAAGACTGCCAGGAGGGAAAAGGCACCATGGAGTATTTCAACGGTGACTGGTACTCGGGCACGTGGAGCAGAAACAAAAGAAACGGAGAAGGTAAGTATATATGGAAAGGAGGAGCCGTGTATGAGGGCATGTGGAAGGATGACCTGAAGGACGGAAAAGGAAAGATGACATGGGAAGACGGCTCGTATTATGAAGGGGAATGGAAAAACGGATTCAGACACGGTAAGGGTACATTCGTATATACCAACGGAGACAAGTACGTAGGAGAATGGAAAAACGACGTACAGGACGGAAAAGGCGTGTATGCATTTCATAACGGCGAAAGATACGAGGGGGAATATTCTAACAGCGAAAGAACCGGAAAAGGGGTATATACGTATCCTAACGGGGATGTGTATAAAGGTGAATTCAGAAACGGAAAACAGGAAGGCAAAGGCGAGTTTGTATGGGCAAACGGAGCTACATACAGAGGAGACTGGAAGAACAACGAAAGAAACGGTTACGGCAGGTATGTATGGGCAAACGGCGACGTGTATGAAGGCGACTGGAAAAACAATATGGCCGAAGGAAACGGAAAGCTGACCATGAGCAACGGTGATGTGTACGTGGGAGAGTTCGTGAAAGGAAAGGAACATGGAAAGGGTACAATAACAGGAAAGGACGGAACCGTGTTTGAAGGAGAATTCAGGAACGGGAAAAAAGACGGTGAGTTCGTGGAAAAAGATGCATCGGGAAAGATAATAAGAAAAGGGAATTTTAAGAATGGAAGACTATTGGATGACAAAAAAATGTAAATTCCGATAAAATAGCCACATTATAAGTTTTTTTTATACTAATTTTTCCTTTTCTAAAAAAAATAATGTATTTTTGTGAATGATAGTCATAAGTTTTATGACATAATCAATGACTTTTGAACTTAATAACCTGCTTAATAATATGGACGAAGTTTTGAACATTATTAAAAATGACCCTTGGTTGGAACCATATGCAAATGCCATAAACGGCAGACATGATATGGTGATGAGAAAAGAAAAGGAACTTACCAAAAGATGCTCGCTGGAAGACTTTGCATCAGGATACATGTACTTCGGTTTACATAAAGTCAAAGAAGGAAAAGAAAGCAAATGGGTGCTGAGAGAATGGGCACCGAATGCTACTTCGATATATCTGGTGGGAGACTTCAACGGATGGAAAGAAACCCCGGAATATAAACTGAACAGAATAAAAAGAACAGAAAACTGGGAAATAGAACTGCCTGCAAAGGCTATGAAACACGGGGACCTGTTCAAACTGAAAGTGTACTGGAGCAACGGATGCGGAGAACGTATACCGGCATGGGCTACAAGGGTGGTTCAGGACGAAAATACAAAAATATTCAGTGCGCAGGTGTGGGACCCTGCCAAACCGTATAAGTTCAAAAAGAAAGTGTTTATCCCGAATGTGGGACCGTTGATGATATACGAATGCCACATCGGTATGGCACAGGATGCGGAAAGAGTGGGCACTTATAACGAATTCAGGGAAAATATTCTTCCGAGAATAGCAAAGGACGGATATAACTGCATACAGATAATGGCAATTCAGGAACATCCGTACTACGGAAGCTTCGGATATCATGTGTCGAGCTTCTTCGCACCATCGTCAAGATTCGGTACTCCGGACGAACTGAAACAGCTGATTGATACGGCACACCAGATGGGTATTGCTGTGATTATGGATATAGTGCACTCGCACGCCGTGAAGAATGAGGTGGAAGGCCTGGGCAACTTTGCCGGCGACCCTAACCAGTATTTCTACCAGGGAGGAAGAAGAGAACATCCGGCGTGGGACTCGCTGTGCTTTGACTATGGAAAGAACCAGGTACTGCACTTCCTGCTGTCGAACTGCAAATACTGGATGGAAGAATTCAAATTCGACGGATTCAGATTCGACGGAGTGACTTCGATGCTGTATTACAGCCACGGACTGGGTGAGGCGTTCTGCAACTATGGTGACTATTACAACGGACACCAGGATGACAATGCCATATGCTACCTGACACTGGCAAACAAACTGATACATACTGTGAACCCGAGGGCGATAACCATTGCTGAAGAGGTTTCGGGCATGCCGGGACTGGCTGCACCGATACAGGACGGAGGTTATGGATTCGACTACAGAATGGCCATGAACATTCCTGACTACTGGATCAAGATAATAAAGGAAAGAAGGGATGAGGACTGGAAACCGTCGAGCCTGTTCTGGGAGGTGACAAACAGAAGAAAGGATGAAAAGACTATTTCGTACTGCGAAAGCCATGACCAGGCTCTGGTGGGCGACAAGACTATAATATTCAGACTTTGTGACGCCGACATGTACTGGCACTTCAAGAAAGGTGACGAGAACGGAGTGGTGCAAAGAGGTATCGCACTGCACAAGATGATAAGGCTGCTAACGGCTTCGACTATCAACGGTGGATATCTGAACTTCATGGGTAACGAATTCGGGCATCCTGAGTGGATAGACTTCCCGAGAGAGGGTAACGGATGGTCGCACAAATATGCCAGAAGACAGTGGAACCTTGTGGACAACAACGAATTGTGCTATCAGTACTTGGGTGACTTTGACAAAAAGATGGTAGAAACTGTCAAGAGCATTAAGAACATCCAGAAGACAGATGTAGTAGAGATATGGCACAATGACGGCGATCAGGTACTGGCGTACAGAAGAAAGGATCTGGTGTTCGTGTTCAACTTTAATCCTACAAGATCGTTTACTGACTATGGATTCCTGGTGCCGAAAGGTGCTTATAAAGTGGTGCTGAATACAGACAGTAAGGAATTCGGAGGTTTCGGATTCAATGATGACTCGATAACTCACTTTACATGTTCTGACCCATTGTATGCTAAAGAAAGGAAAGAATGGCTTAAACTGTACTTACCGGCAAGAACTGCGGTAGTTCTGAAAAGGGTAACGAAGTGATTATGGGATGGAACGAGAACAGGAATTATTCCGGATATAGAAAATATAACAATAAAGCTGCACGCCTGAGTTTTCTGGTGTGCAGCCTGATGTTTGTGATATTTGCTGCCGTTTATCTGGGGGTGATGCAGAGGGATTTGCTGGAAGCCATACACCTGTCGATGTCGAAAGAACCGTCGACCTTTCAAGTGGTGCCTGCCACGATAACCCTGATAGTGATACTGATAATCCTGAAATTGAGCCTGAACCTGGTGATGAGACTGAGGGGGGCAGCGCATGCGCTGGCATATGTGCCTTCGTTTATGGGACTGGTGACCATGACGGCTTTCGGAAGGGATGTGTATATGAAAGAGTTCAGCTATCAGTGGTGGTGGATAATGCCGGTGTTCACTGTAGTGTATGTAGGTATAGTGGTGGCTGTGAAAAGATATGCCGGAAAAACGACATACAGGCATGATCTCATGGAAACTGTGATATGGAATGTGGCTATCATGCTGCTGCTATCGGCGGGGACACTGTGCCTGGGAAATACGGACAGATATCTGCATAACGAACTGAGAATGGAGAACCTTATGGACGACGGCAGGAACAGAGAGGTACTGAGGGTGGCGGAAAAATCGCTGAGAACCACACGTACAATGACGGCACTGAGAATGATGGCGATGACTAAAGAGGGAAAAACAGGAGAACTTATTTTCAGATATCCGCAATATTATAAGGAAGACGGACTGTTTTTCGATACGGATTCGGCCAAGACATTGAGATATACGAACGACTCGGTGTATGCGATGCTGGGTGAAACACCGGAAACAGGGGAAACGAAAATGGAATTCCTGAAAAGAATAGCTGAAAACAATGACAGCTGCAGGATGGCGAGAGACTACTATATGGCGGGACTGATGCTGGAGAAAAATCTGGAAGGACTGGCGAAAGAACTGGATATATATGTAAATAGAGGCGACTCGCTGCAAAGATATATGAAGGAAGCAGCGGTGATGTATAAAGAGAAAAATCCGAAATGGACAACCGATATACAGGACAATGACAGTGCATACACCCGAAGGAGAATGGAGTATGTGGAGAAACAAAATGCAAAGTATAAATCGGACATGGAGGAAAGAAACAAAATGAGACTTGAGTTCGGAGACACTTTTTGGTGGTATTACGACTATCAGGAATAACTTTTTTAGCGTACAGCATACTACTGTACGCTTTTTTTATTACTTTTGCGAACCAATAATAAAAATAAATTATCATATATAGAATAGCTATGGCTAAAGAACTGAAAGAACTTACCAAAAGAAGTGAAAACTATTCACAATGGTATAACGACCTAGTGGTGAAGGCTGACCTGGCTGAACAGTCGCCTGTGAGAGGATGTATGGTGATAAAACCGTACGGATATGCTATCTGGGAAAAAATGCAGAGACAACTTGATGATATGTTCAAGGCTACAGGACATGTGAATGCATATTTCCCGTTGCTGATACCTAAATCATATCTGAGCCGTGAAGCTGAACACGTGGAAGGTTTCGCCAAGGAATGTGCAGTGGTGACTCACTACAGACTGAAAAATGCTGAAGACGGTTCGGGAGTGATAGTGGACCCTAACGCAAAACTGGAAGAGGAACTTATCATCAGACCTACTTCGGAAACTATTATATGGAGTACTTACAAAAACTGGATCAACTCATACAGAGACCTGCCTATCCTGTGCAACCAGTGGGCTAACGTGATGAGATGGGAAATGCGTACTCGTCTGTTCCTGCGTACTGCGGAATTCCTTTGGCAGGAAGGACATACAGCTCACGCAACAAGAGAAGAAGCGGAAGCTGAAGCCCAGAAGATGCTGCATGTGTATGGTGACTTTGCAGAAAAGTTCATGGCTGTGCCTGTTATAAAGGGTGTGAAATCTGCTAATGAACGTTTTGCAGGTGCGCTGGATACTTATACAATAGAAGGACTGATGCAGGACGGTAAGGCGCTGCAATGCGGTACTTCGCACTTCCTTGGACAGAACTTCGCCAAGGCATTCAACGTGCAGTTCGTGGACAAGAACAACAAGCTGGATTATGTATGGGCTACTTCATGGGGTGTTTCTACACGTCTGATGGGTGCGCTTATCATGACTCACTCTGATGACAACGGATTGGTGCTTCCTCCGCATCTGGCTCCTATACAGGTGGTTATAGTTCCTATCTATAAGAACGAAGAACAGCTGAACCAGATAAACGAAAAGGTGGACGGCATAGTGAACAAATTGCGTAGCATGGGTATCTCTGTGAAATATGACAATGCTGACAACAAGCGTCCGGGATTCAAATTTGCAGACTACGAATTGAAAGGTGTGCCTGTGAGACTTGTTATGGGCGGAAGAGACCTGGAAAACAATACAATGGAAGTTATGCGTCGTGATACTCTGGAAAAAGAGACACGCTCATGCGACGGCATAGAAGAATATGTAAAGAATCTGCTTGAGGAAATTCAGGAAAATATCTACCAGAAGGCTCTGAAATACAGAAACGAACACATTGTGAAGGTGGATACTTACGAAGAGTTCAAGGAACAGATTGAGAAGGGTGGCTTCATTCTGGCTCACTGGGACGGTACTACTGAAACTGAAGAACGCATCAAGGAAGAAACAAAGGCTACTATCAGATGTCTGCCTTTCGAAGCTGACGAAGAAAGCCTGACTCCGGGTGTGGATATGGTGACTGGTAAACCTTCGGCAAGAAGAGTATTGTTCGCAAGAGCATATTGATTCGGAAAAGAAGTTGTTTTGACAAGAATTTTTACGGCGGAAGTTTTCCGGCTGATAAACAACAGGACAGCGGGCAACCTGAGATGGTGTACGCTGTCCTTGTAGTTATATACATGGTTCTTCTGAGTTCTTAACCAATATCAAATACTGCAAAAAAAAACTAATTTTTTACTTTCCATAACTTATTCAAGCTTCTTTGTTCTTAATTTTGCAGTGATTTTATTCGCAAATATGAAAATTAAGGAAATTATTGATGCCCTTGAGATATTCGCGCCTCTGCCTCTGCAAGACGGATTTGACAATGCCGGACTGCAGGTAGGATTGACAGACGTGGAAGCTACAGGGGCTTTGTTGTGTCTAGACGTCACTGAAGACGTAGTAGAAGAAGCTATAAACCAGGGTATTAACCTGATAATATCGCATCATCCGCTTATGTTCAGAGGGTATAAGTCGATTACGGGAAAGGATTATACGGAAAGGTGTATAATGAATGCCATAAAAAACGAAATCGCAATATATTCGATGCATACGAATCTGGACAATGCACCTAACGGGGTGAACTACAAAATTGCAGAAAAAATAGGACTGACTAATGTGAGAGTGATAGACCCGAAGGAATACATGCAGCAGGATGTGGCAGAAAACTGTAATGCCGAAGATATAAAGGGTATGCCGAAATGGCTTACTGCCGGAGCAGGAGCCATAGGGGAACTGAAGGAACCTATGACGGAAACCGAGTTCCTGAAACATGTGAAGAAAACTTTCGAGGCAGGATGTGTGAAACACACCAGACTGACCGGAAGACTGATACAGAAAGTGGCTGTGTGCGGTGGTGCCGGGGCATTCCTGATGGAAAAGGCAGTGAGAGAACATGCGGATGCTTTCGTTACGGGAGAGATAAAATATCATGACTATTTCTACTACGAAGACAGTATACTGGCTGCGGAAATAGGACACTACGAAAGCGAACAGTATACCAGGGATATAATAAAGGAACTGCTGGACAGAAAATTCCCGACACTGAGAACTGAACTAACCAGAATTAATACGAACCCAATAAAATATTTATAAGACTATGGCTAAAGATATCAAGAAAGACAGCGCGGAAGTAAGCGTGGAACAGAAACTTGCAAGTCTGTACAAACTGCAGACTATTCTTTCTGAAATGGACAAAATCAAAACTCTTAGAGGAGAGTTGCCACTGGAGGTAAGAGACCTGGAAGATGAAATTACAGGACTTAACACTCGTATAGAGAAAATCAAAAACGAAATAGAAGAGCTGAAACAGAATGTAGCTACAAGAAAAATAGACATCGAATCGGCTAAGGCTTCTATCGAAAAATATAAGACTCAGCAGGACAACGTAAGAAACAACAGAGAGTATGACGTGCTGACCAAGGAAATAGAATTCCAGTCGCTGGAAGTGGAACTGAACGAAAAGAGAATTAAAGAAGCCAATGCTTCAATCAAAGCAAAGGAAGAAGAAATAGTGAAGAGCCAGCATGCTCTGGAAGAAAGAACAAAAGACCTGGAAGACAAGAAAAACGAACTGAGCGAAATAGTTGCTGAAACAAAACAGGAGGAAGAAAAACTGAGAGAAAGTGCAAAGGCACTGGAAAGCGGTATCGAACCAAGACTGCTGCAGGCTTTCAAACGAATCAGAAGTAACTCAAGAAACGGACTCGGTATCACTTATGTGCAAAGAGGTGCATGCGGTGGCTGCTTCAATAAGATTCCGGCACAGAGACAGCTGGACATCAGAATGAGAAAGAAAATCATTGTGTGCGAATATTGCGGAAGAATCATGGTGGACCCTGAACTGGCTGGAGTAGCTCCTGTGGAGACTGAAGTGAAGGAAAGCAAACCAAGAAGATCAAGACTCTCGGCATCATCGGCTGAATAAAGACAAGTGAACTATAAATAACAAAGGCAGTAGCGTAAAAATGTTTGACAAAAAACATTATGGCTACTGCCTTTTTCTATAAATCTGTATAAGAAGGGACGGAAGAGAGATAACGGCAGCTGCCGGTGGAATAGTCGACCTTGCAGCAATAGTGGGTGATGCCGTTGGTGACAATGAGATAGTCGACACGAAGAACTATATTGTAGCGGCTGATCTGCTCGAATACCCTGGAAGTGATTTTTACATCGGGGGCCTTATACTCGACAATCATACGGGGAGACAGCGACTGCGAATAAAGGACTGTGTCGCATCGCTTGGATGTGCCGTTGAGGGAAATGCTGACCTCGTTGGCCAACAAGCCCGGGGGGTATCCGAGATGACCAATCAGAAAATGGACGAAGTGCTGGCGCACCCATTCTTCCGGAGTGAGGGATATGTATTTTTTTCTGAGAATATCGAATATATACTTCTTGCCGTTTTTGTCGGCAATTTTAAGTGGTGCCTGAGGCAGGTTTAATGATAACATTTCGTATATTTGCATTAAAAGTGAGGTTCCGATAATATTTTGTAACGGAAATTTATCAATTTATCAGTGCAAAAGTAGTAAAACGACTTGAAAAGGTAAAATCATAACATAACAAAAATAATGATGACATACGAAGATATAGCCAAGAACATAAAAAACGGGAAGTTCGAACCGTTGTACCTGCTTATGGGAGACGAAGACTACTACATAGACAGGATAGCAGACTATATTGCCGACAATGCCCTGGATGAAAATGAAAAGGAATTCAACCTGACAGTGGTGTACGGGATGGATACGGATATGGCAAGCATTGTGAACAATGCGAAGAGGTATCCGATGATGTCGGAAAGGCAGGTGGTGATGGTGAAGGAGGCGCAGAACCTGAAATCGTGGGACGACCTGAGCTTCTACCTGCAGAAGCCGCTCGAATCGACAGTACTGGTGTTCTGCTATAAACACGGAAGCCTGGACAAGAGAAAGAAGATAGTGGCGGAGATAGAGAAAAAGGGAGTTGTGTTCGAATCGAAAAAACTCAAGGAAAATATGTTGCCGGGATTTATCTCGTCGTACCTGAAAAGGAGAAAAATGGAAATAGAAGACAAGGCTGCGGAAATGATGGCAGACTTTGTGGGAAATGACCTGAACAGAATGGCGGGAGAACTGGAAAAACTGATAATAACAATGCCTAAGGGGAAAAACAGAATAACCCCGGACGAAATAGAAAAGAACATAGGAATAAGCAAAGACTATAACAATTTCGAGCTGAAAAACGCTCTGATAGCAAAGGATACTCTGAAGGCAAACAAGATAGTGAAATACTTCAACGACAACCCAAAGAACAATCCGATACAACCGACTCTGGCTATATTGTTTAATTACTTCTCGAACCTGATGGTGGCATATTATGCTCCGGAAAGAAACGAAAACGGAGTGGCGGCATATCTGGGACTGAAGTCGCCCTGGCTGGCAAAAGAGTATCTGGCAGGAATGAAAATGTATTCGGGAGTAAAGGTGATGAACATAATAACGCAAATAAGGCTCTGTGACGCACGTTCGAAAGGAATAGGTAACGTAACACTATCGCAGGGAGAACTCTTGCGAGAGCTCGTCTATTTCATTCTACATTGATATTATCCGTATTATGACGGTGGAAAGCTTTATCCGATGAGGATAAGGCTTTTTTTTATACCCAAATGCCAAATGGCACGAGATTTTAAAATTTACGCCCGACTGTACATTTGGACGAAAATTTTCAATTCTCAGCGATTTGGGATTAAAACAGTATAACGGTTTACAAATGTATAACAATTTAGAGTTTATTTTTGTAAATTACATTTGTAATTACGATACATTTGTACTGAAATATTGCCTATAATCAACATTTATAAATTGATATACAATTGTAATAGGGTAGGAGTGACATGTGTAAGCATACACACTTGTATATGTTTATACTTGTAAATGTATATATTTTCATAGCACTTTTCGGTATATATTTATCTGTATACCAATATATTATCTTGGTTTATCTAGAATATGATAGAATGTTTATGCGGACAAATGCTGATAAAGCCTGTTATATAACCATTTTATACAGATGTACAGATGTAATATATGAATAATCAGATATTTACGTGTTTTATACAAAGTAAACATTTAAATAAAATACACTTGTAAACCATGTAAAAAGCATGTAGTTTACAGATGTAATTACAATTGTATATTTTACATTTAGGTTTGTAAATTTGGTTTTGTAAAATCTAATGATTACTTTTGTAACGTCGTTTAAAACAATTAATACATTTGTAAATGAAGGACAGAATAATCCAAATCATGCGTTCGGCAGGTTTAAGCAATGCTGAGTTTGCCGATAAGATAGGAATTTCTACGTCGTCGCTTTCGCATATCTTCAGCGGCAGGAACAATCCGAGCCTTGACATGGTGAAACGCCTGCACAAGTCTTTTCCGGATATCAGCCTGAACTGGATAATGTATGGCGAGGGCAACATGTATGATGACAATGTATCTGCTGCAGCCAACAAGGACTCAGTCAGCGGCTTTATGACAGGAGATTATGAAAACAGGACTGAAAATAAAACCGCCGAGAATCTGCAAAATACGGACAGCGGGCAGTTTTATTTTGATTTTCGCAGGGAGAAGCCATCAGAAGAGCCCGTTTTTCATACTCAAAGTCCTGAAAAGGAGCAGATTAGATATGTGGAAAAGCCTGCACCGAAAATAACTGAAATAAGAATTTTCTACGATAACGGTACCTTTGAGGTGTTCAAACCGGAAAATAAGTGATGTGTAAAACCATTCTTTAGGCATAAAATACGGATTTAGGCATCATGGGACTCCTATAATATAAGGTAAGTTAGTATTTTGGGATAAGATAGGCTGTACTTCGGAATTAAAAGTCGAAAACCATGTTTTCACTTTGTACTTCATTCGGTTTGCACTATCTTTGCATAACAAAACGATTTTATCCGGTTTTTTATGAAAAAATACATTTTAGATTTGACTGTAACAGAGAATGTACGTCTGCACAACAACTATGTTCTCATAAAGCTGACACAGGACAAACCACTTCCTGAAATGCTTCCCGGACAATTTGCGGAAATAAGAATTGATGGTTCTAACACTACTTTCCTGCGACGTCCGATATCTATTAACTACGTAGACCGCACAACCAACGAAGTATGGTTCCTGGTGCAGCTGGTTGGCGACGGAACAAGACAACTGGCTACTGTGAAAAAAGGTGATACGGTAAATGTAGTCCTTCCTTTGGGCAACGGTTTCTCAATGCCTGAAAATACAGACAAAAAACTTCTGCTGGTGGGCGGCGGTGTAGGTACTGCCCCTATGCTGTACATGGGCGAAGCACTGAAGAAGATGGGATGTAAACCTGTATTTCTGCTTGGAGCAAGATCGGCAAATGACCTGCTTCAGTTGGACCAGTTTGAAAAGTTGGGAGAAGTGTATACAACCACTGAAGACGGATCGGCTGGAGAAAAAGGATATGTCACTATGCACAGTGTCCTGAAGACTACGAAATTCGATATGATTTATACCTGCGGACCTAAGCCAATGATGATGGCTGTGGCAAAATATGCCAAGGAAAACGACATAGAGTGTGAGGTGTCGCTGGAGAACACTATGGCGTGTGGCGTAGGTGCATGTCTGTGCTGTGTGGAAAACACTCAAGAAGGACATGTGTGTGTATGTAAGGAAGGTCCTGTATTTAATTATAAGAAGTTATTATGGCAGATTTAAGCGTTAACATAGGAAAGCTGAATATGGCTAATCCGGTGATGACTGCATCGGGCACATTCGGCTACGGTCTGGAATTCGAGGATTTCGTAGACCTGGAGAAAATTGGAGGTATTATAGTAAAAGGTACTACACTGCACCATCGTGAAGGTAACCCTTATCCGCGTATGGCAGAAACTCCTATGGGGATGCTGAATGCAGTGGGACTGCAGAACAAAGGTGTTCACTATTTCGTGGAAAACATCTATCCGAAAATCAAGGATATCAAGACTAATATGATAGTGAACGTGTCGGGTTCGCAAATTGAGGACTATGCCGAAACTGCACGTATCATCAACGAACTGGAAAACATTCCGGCAATAGAGCTGAACATTTCATGCCCTAACGTGAAGCAAGGCGGTATGGCTTTCGGTGTGACGGCAAAAGGTGCTGAAGAGGTGGTGAAAGCAGTAAGAGATGTTTACAAGAAAACTCTTATCGTGAAGTTGTCGCCTAATGTGACAGATATCACTGAAATAGCACGTGCAGCAGAAGGTGCCGGAGCAGACAGTGTTTCGCTCATAAATACTCTGCTGGGTATGGCAATCAATGCCGAGAAACGCAAACCTGTTCTTTCTACCATCACAGGTGGTATGAGTGGTGCAGCTGTGAAACCTATCGCACTGCGAATGGTATGGCAGGTGGCTAAGGCTGTGAACATCCCTGTTATAGGACTTGGAGGTATCATGAACTGGAGAGATGCTGTGGAATTCATGCTGGCTGGTGCTACTGCTATCCAGATCGGTACAGCAAACTTCATCGACCCTGCCGTAACAGTGAAAGTGGCAGAAGGTATAAACGACTATCTGGAACGTCACGGATATTCTTCGGTGCGCGATATTATCGGGGCACTGGAGGTGTAAGAAAAACGTAAAATTATAGCCACATGATGAAAATTCTGTGGCTATAATTTTTTCTATGAATATTATTCAAATACTTAAAATCTAAAAATGAAAAAGATCCTTTTATTTGTCACCTGCATGACATTAATTATGTCATGTGTCAGTGTTAAGGAACATACTAATAACAATGTATTGTATGAAAAGAAAAAAGTGAGTATAGATTACGAAGATATAGTTTCCTGTCAATCTGTAGCAGTTATTATACAAGCTGCTCCCTCTTACAAACTTCCGTACTTCCGCCCTAAGAAACAAAAACAGCCAACGATGGGAATTGCTATCGCAGGTGATACAATTCCTAAAAAAGTATATTCAAATGTACAGTGTACAGAATTTGTATATCCAGACAATTATGAGGGAATGCCCAAGGTTATAACCAAAATAATAATACCAGGCACTCCTTACATATTATTGAACACACGTATCTCATCCGGTGAATTAAGCACGGAAGAACTTCTGCTGACAGACAAAAGCGGAAAAATCTACGATATACTTATTGGTAAAGTGATAACAACCCGAGGAACTGTAGTAAAACAATTTTATGTAAAAAAAGATGGAGAGATAACAGTAATATCGATAGAGCCGGAAGATAAGAATATGGTATTACCATTAAAAGAAGCATTTCAAGATTTTTATGGATATAAAGTCTGTTGTATATATAAAGCTGAAAAAGGAGAATTCGTTTTGAAAAAAGAAATACGGTACGAGAGAGAAATGTACTCATACGATAAGCTTACCGATATTTTATACGACTTATGGAATGGTACGGAAAATCCGTACATATAAATGAATATTCACAGTGCATAAACGGTAAAAAGCTTCGTAATTCAAAAAAAGAATTACGAAGCTTTTTACCGTTTAATCCTGTAACAAATCCGGGCGTAAACGTTTCGTCCTTTCAAGCGACTGCTGGAACTCCCATTCACGAATCTTTGCCTCATGTCCTGAAAGCAGGATATCGGGCACTTTCCAACCATTATATTCGGCAGGACGGGTATATACAGGAGGAGCGAGCAGATTGTCTTGGAAGGAATCGGACAAGGCTGACTGTTCGTCGGAAATTACTCCCGGAATGATACGTACCACGGCATCGGTAATGACAGCTGCAGCCAGTTCACCTCCGGTGAGCACATAGTCGCCTATGCTTATTTCCTTGGTTATGAAATGTTCGCGGATACGGTAGTCGATACCCTTGAAGTGTCCGCAAAGTATCATCAGATTTTCCTTCAGGGAGAGGGAGTTTGCCATAGGCTGGTCAAACTTCTCACCGTCGGGACTTGTAAAGATTATTTCATCATAATGGCGCTGTTCCTTCAATGCCGAGATACACCGGTCTATAGGTTCAATCTTCATCACCATACCGGCACATCCTCCAAAAGGATAGTCGTCTACACGACGGTACCTGTCAAGAGTGTAGTCGCGAAGATTATGTATATGTATCTCTGCTATACCTTTCTTCTGTGCACGGCTCATAATGGAGCAGTTGAAGAAACCTTCTATCATCTCAGGCAAAACGGTTATTATGTCTATTCTCATATATAACTGGGAGTTTTTTGTTTTTAGTTGTTAGCAGTTGCAAAAATAAGCATTATCTCCGGTTCTTATGGCGGCATGATGAGTTTTTTTGCTAAATTTGCATATCTAACATTCATAAATCATATGACAAATCCCGAAATAGAAAGAATATACCAACTGCGTGAGGAACTCCACACGCATAATTATAATTATTATGTACTTAATGCTCCGGTGATAGGCGATATAGAGTTTGACCACCTTATGCGCGAGTTGCAGGACCTGGAAGCTAAACATCCGGAAGTGTATGACGAGAACTCGCCTACGATGAGAGTGGGCAGCGATATAAGTAAAGATTTCGTACAAGTGGAGCATAAATACCCTATGCTTTCGCTTGGAAATACTTATTCGGAAGAAGAGGTTTCGGACTTCTACGAAAGAGTAAGGAAATCGCTGAACGAGGATTTTGAAATCTGTTGCGAAATGAAATTCGACGGTACTTCGATATCGCTGACATACGAAAACGGGAAACTGGTAAGGGCTGTGACCAGAGGTGACGGAGTGAAAGGCGACGACGTGACAGACAATGTGAAGACCATACGCACAATTCCACTTGTACTGAAAGGTGACAATTATCCGCAGAATTTCGAAATAAGAGGAGAAATACTGATGCCGTGGGATGTGTTCGAGATGCTGAACAAGGAACGTGAGGCGAAGGAGGAACCGCTGTTTGCAAACCCTAGAAATGCCGCATCGGGTACACTGAAGCTGCAGAACTCGTCGGTGGTGGCATCGAGAAAGCTTGATGCTTATCTGTATTATCTGCTTGGGGACAATCTGCCATGCGACGGACATTATGAGAATCTGCAAGAAGCAAGGAAATGGGGATTCAAGATTTCGGATACCACAAGAAAGGTAAAGACACTGCAGGAGGTGTTCGACTTTATAAAATATTGGGATACGGAACGAAAGAATCTGCCTGTGGCTACAGACGGTATCGTGCTGAAGGTAAACTCGCTGAGACAGCAGAAGAATCTGGGATATACAGCAAAGTCTCCACGATGGGCCATAGCATACAAGTTTCAGGCAGAAAAGGCGCTTACGAGACTTCAGAAAGTTACATACCAGGTGGGACGAACAGGAGCCATCACACCTGTGGCAAACCTTGACCCTGTACAGCTGTCGGGAACTATAGTAAAACGAGCATCATTGCATAATGCCGATATTATAGCAAGTCTGGACCTGCATGAAGGCGATATGGTGTATGTGGAGAAGGGTGGTGAGATAATTCCTAAAATCACAGGCGTAGACACGGCATCAAGAATGTCGGACAGCAAGCCTGTGGAATTCATTACGCACTGTCCGGAATGCGGTGAACCGCTTACAAGATTCGAGGACGAAGCAGCATACTACTGTACAAACGAAGACTCATGCCCACCTCAGATAAAGGGTAAAATAGAACACTTCATTAGCAGAAAGGCAATGAATATAGAAGGGCTGGGACCGGAAACAGTGGACCTGTTCTATCAGGAAGGAATGATAGGCAATGCTGCCGACTTGTACGAGCTGAAGGAAGAGGAAATAGCCAGACTTGAAAGGTTTGGTGAGAAATCGGCACAGAATATAATGGCTGGCCTGGAAGCATCGAAACTGGTGGGGTTTGAACGTGTTATTTTCGCTTTGGGAATAAGATTCGTGGGCGAAACAGTAGCAAAGAAACTGGCAAAATCGGTAAAAAATATAGACACACTTATATCTGCGTCTAGAGAACAGCTTGTTGCCATAGACGAGATAGGCGAGAAAATAGCAGAAAGTATAATCCACTTTTTCAGCAGTGAAAAAAACAGGACTCTGGTGGAAAGACTTAAGGCTGCGGGACTGAAAATGGAGATGGATGCAGAACAGTCGGCCAATGTATCAAACATATTGGAAGGCCAGTCGGTGGTAATAAGTGGTGTCTTTTCAGTGCATTCACGCGATGAATATAAGGATATCATAGAAAAACACGGTGGCAAAAATGTGGGTAGTATATCAAAGAAAACAAGTTTTATTCTGGCTGGAGAGAATATGGGACCAAGCAAACTTGAAAAGGCTCAGACTCTAGGAATAAGAATAATGAGTGAAGCCGAATTTCTGAGCATGATTGAATCCCAAGATGACAAAAAGGAAACTGTAATCCAGGAAAAAATAGCTGATAAGATAGAATCTCCATCGACAACGGATACTGATGACAAGAAGAAAACAAATAAAAACATACAATTGGAATTGTTCTGATTCAAAAATTCATCAACTTATCCAAAAAAAGTGATAGAAAAATAGGTTTAAAAGAAAATATTAGTACTTTTGTAACTAATAAACGCGTATATAATTAAATTATGATACAAAAAAGATTGAAAGGAATGGGAGTGGCCCTGATCACGCCATTCAAGGAAGACGGAAGCGTGGACTACGATTCACTACTGAGACTTGTGGAATATCAGGTACAAAACGGTATAGACTTTCTATGTGTACTGGGAACCACAGCAGAAACTCCAACACTGACAGCTGAAGAAAAAAGAAAGATAAAATCACTTGTAATAGAGAGAGTTAACGGAAGAGTACCAATCCTCCTTGGAGTGGGAAGCAACTGTACTCAAACGGTTATAGACACTATAAAGAACGATGATATGACCGGTGTGGACGCACTGCTCATTGCCGTACCTTATTATAATAAACCGTCTCAGGAAGGAATATACCAGCATTACAAGGCTATAGCGCAGTCTACAGATCTTCCTATAGTGCTGTACAATGTTCCCGGACGTACAGGTGTGAACATGACAGCTGCAACTACACTCAGACTGGCTCATGACTTTGACAATATAGTAGCCATAAAAGAGGCATCAGGTGATATTTCGCAGATGGACGAGATTATCAAGAAGAAGCCTGCAAACTTCGATGTTATTTCAGGAGATGACGGAATTACATTCCCTTTGATTACACTGGGAGCTGTAGGTGTTATTTCTGTAATAGGAAATGCATTTCCGCGCGAATTCAGCCGTATGACTAGACTTGCATTGGCAGGCGACTATAATAGCGCACTGACAATACATCATCAGTTTACAGAGTTGTTTAAACTGCTGTTTGTCGACGGTAATCCTGCAGGTGTGAAAGCTATGCTCAGCATGATGGGAATGATAGAAAACAGATTGAGACTTCCACTTGTGCCAACCAGAATCACGACCTATGAGGAAATGCGTAAGGTTCTGGAAGGACTGAAAGTAAAATGCTAGAATTGTACCAGAAAAAATGTAGCAGACAAAAAATATTAAATTAAGATATCCGGCTTGTAGAATCAAGAATTCACATGCCGGATATCTTTTTATCGCAATTTTTGAAATCTCATTTAGTATTAGAATCGAATAGAGAATTTTATTAATAATCGGAGAAAGGGAAGTGATAGTATAAATTCCAAAAATCTAATTAAACATAATACTGATTATATAAAAAATATACATTCCAAAACCAAGGTGTAAAATCAACGCTTGACATTGTTTTATATCTAAGAAAAAACGACAGGACATTTTATTCAAAACTTCAAAGCGTTTCAAATAAAATGTCCTGTCGTTTCAAAATAAAAATTCAACATTAAATTATTCTATGCACAGTAATCTCAGGAAAATCATGAAGCAACATCAGTAATATGCCTTCTTCATTCATATTCTTTGCTTTCACAACCATTGTTACATAATATATAATATTTCCGCCGGCATCAGTCTTTTCTTCCATTTCATAAGAACTTATGATGAAGTTTTTGGAACTGAACAACGCTGATATTTTTTTCAAATAATCTTCATTTCTGGTGGAAAATTCCACAATCATGCTTCGCAGGCTTATTCCTTTGAAAAAATAATTCAGTACCTCCACACCTATAAGGAAAAGAACTGTGGCTGTAATACCAAGCACATACATACCGGCTCCTATTGCAAGTCCTATTCCTGAAGTGGCCCATATTCCTGCCGCTGTAGTCAGTCCGCGTACAATTTGCTTCTGAAGCAGTATTATGGTACCTACCCCGATGAAACCTATACCGCTTACCACTTGTGCTGCCAGGCGGCTTGGGTCAAGTCTTACCAACTCAGTCTCAAGAACTTCCGAGAAACCATATTGTGATATAATCATCAGCAAGGCACTGCCCAAAGCTACCAGAAAGTGAGTCCTGTAGCCAGCTTCCTTTGAGCGATATTCCCTTTCAAGGCCTATTATGACTCCCATCAGGCTGGCCACAACCAGTCTGATTATGAATTCTGTGTACATTTCCATAACCTTAAATGCTTATACACAAATATAAGTATTGTTTATGAAAAAAGCAAGCTATAGCCAGTTCTAAAGACTGCTGGTTTTATCTCACTTTGCTCATTCTGGCTATGAGTTCGTCTCCCAGTTCGCCTTTCACCTTGATATGTTCAAGAACTGCCTTAACAAATGGGTTACTTTCAAAATCGCCTCTAACCTGTTCGAAATCAAGTCTTTGTTCTTCTCTTGTTCCATCGGCACCGAAACCAGTCATGGCAGAAAGAGAGAATTCCTTCTTGGCATCTTCGTAAACCATCCTGTCAAGTCCTATCACTGCTTCTTTCCACTTTTCTACGATGCGGATAATATCTTCCTTAGTGATTTCATCTGCATTCAGACTAAAGAATTCAAGCATCTTGCCGTATGCCCATGTCCATTCGTAGGTGTAGTAGTTATTGTGCATTTCGGTAAGGCGGGCATCTATCTTTTCTACCGAATCAAGCACCCCACATTCAATATCTGCCATCAGACGGTCTATCTCGCTACGTGGAGCAATAAGTCCCGATACGTCAACCCATTCGCCTGTACCTATGGCTGTGTCCGGCTTGAGTCTTTCACGGATTTCCTCATCTGTCTTGAATTCAGTTATCTCCAGACGTTTGATGACTGAGTTTCCTAGGAACTTGGTAATACCTGTCTCATAGAACTTTATACCCTTATTGAGAGAAGAATTCTTGATTTTTGCACTCTGATATGAATATGTGTCTGATGTCTCACCTGAAACTCTTGCAAGGTCTTTCAGAATCTCGCGTCCCTTGAACATCTTCTGTATGGTATATGGACTAAGAAGATTATAGTTCACCTTATCCATGCGGCAAGGATCCTTTCTGTTGTCACGCTTAGGCCACTTCTGGGCATCGCGGATAGTTCCCACACTGCGGAGGTTTACACCAGGCATGAGGTATGTGGTATTCTTCTCCTCGATAAGATATGAGAAAGGCAGATTGGTGGTGTCAGGATGAGCCACGTGGCGTCCCATAACGAGTGAGAAGGCTCCGATACGTGCAGGCCAAAGGATATAAGAGTCAGAAGCTGTCTTGGCACCTCTCTCCATAATTCCCTGATGGATAGGTCCCAGTTTATACATGTGGTTACTCTGGTTCGAACCAGAACCGGCATTCATGAATGAGAACATTCCGGCTATAAGAAGTGTCGACTTATGGTGAGTTACGGTGAAAGGACCTGCAAAGATAGCACAAGCTTCGCCGTTTTCTTCCTGGCAGTTGCAGAAGAAAAGAGAGTCGGATGCCGAGTAGTTATGCCCCATATGGCAAGCCTGCCCTACGAAACATCTGGTAAGCATCGTTCCGTCCTCGATATACGAACCGCTGGAAATGATGAAATCGTCGCAGATTACACCGTAACCGATATGTATAGGCGCACTTTCGTTACTGTTCAGACTTCCGTTTTTCAGTCTTCCTGCACCCTCTATCTTACAGTAACTGCCTATACGTACGTTCTTGATGTATCCCGTGTCTACAATCATTGCATTATTGCCCACGTAGCCATATTCTGAAGCTATATCGTTGGCATACTTCATAACAAGTGATTTCATCATGGCAGCCAGATCCGGACGGTGTCTGTACATAGCTGCAATATAAGCTTCGTGAGCAGACAGTTTGTCATGAATTATTACCTCTCTTCCACCGGTTTCACTCAGTACAGATACTTCGGTACCATTTCCGAAAGTGGAACACTTGTCCACAATCATGCAGTCTACGTTTTCTATGAAAACCTTGTCGGATATGATGTAATTGGCAATGTAGTTCTTTACATTCTCTATGCAGCATCCATTGCCTACAGTTACATTGTGAAGAGTTACATTTCTTATTCCAGAGGATTTTCTGACTCCTCCAGCTAGGGTAAACTCACCGTTCAACTCCCCTATCCTTATCTTGCCGGACATTCTTACATTCCAAAGCCTTGAAGCATCAAAACCTTCGGCTACAGTTATGTCCAACCAGTTTTCGGCACTACATCCCTGTGCAATGAGTGTATCAATCTCAGATACTGTGAGATTTCTAAAAGTATTTTCCATATAATTCATTTATTGTTTTTCATTCTTTTAAGGCAAAGATAATGACATGTTTCATTGCATACAAGAGAAAAGGATACATTTTGACAGCAAAAACAAAAATTTTATTATAATATATTACAAAGACTGATATTATACTTCTGAGAACTGATATTTCTTGTATCGTGAGACACAAACGACATTATAAAAACAGAATCTTAAATACTTAACCGAATTTTTTTCTGTTTTTTTTATATGCCATAACACATTGTTTTTCTGTATTTCTAACCTTCAGGTAACTTAGTATCAAGAGTGTAACTTCTTGTTTTATAAGATATTATGAGTTACTTTTGCAGTGAAAATAAAGGTAAGAGTACTCTGAAACATGTATCACAAAGTAAAAAAACAAGTAAAATGAAACAGATTGAAAGAATCGTGTCGGCAGAAAATTTCTGCGCTGTAAATTTGGGCAAGCTCAGCCAGCTGAATGAATATGTTCTTGAAATGGGACCTGAAATCAAAATACCTGGAAAGGTGTTCTGTGGCACAGCATTGGGATGTACCGGGGGAGAATTTTCTTTCCAGATGTTCCAGCCCGGAACAGAAACAGGATTCAAGCACACTCATAAAAATCACGAGGAGCTATACTTCTTTTTGGGTGGAAAGGGAGAATTTCAGGTTGACGACAAAATATTCCCTGTGACAGAAGGTACAGTCGTTCGTGTTTCTCCTGATGGAAAACGCTCGGTACGCAATAACGGAGATACTCCATTGATAATGCTGTGTATACAGTATAAAGCCAACACATTCAATAGTGACGATGCAAATGATGGGGTAATCCTACAGGAACCTGTAAGATGGTAATATAAAAAAATAATCCGGTAAGTTTATACTCACATTAAGAGGATACTTACCGGATTATATCATATTTCATAAAAACTTAGTTACATTTGCAGTGAACTAAAATCTACATCATGACAAAAACCAATATTAAGGACGAACTGTTTTCTGACTGCCCTATACGAAATATTCTGGCAAGAATAAGCGACAAATGGTCTATGCTTATTCTTTTCATGCTGTATCAGAACGGCACTATGCGGTTTAACTCACTAAGACATAATATTCCGGATATTTCGCAGAAAATGCTGTCATCTACCTTGCGCACATTGGAAGAAGATGGATACATACTAAGAAAATCGTATGCTGAAGTTCCTCCACGTGTGGAATATTCACTGTCGGAAAGAGGAAAATCAATTATTCCACACATAGAAGGACTTATTGAATGGGCAAAAAATAATTTTGAAGATATTCTTAATGACAGAAAGAAAAATTCTGTCAAATAAGTCTTCATCTTTATCAGCACTTACCTCCGCAAGAACACTTCGGAAGTTCCTGTTTCTTTATCTCAGTGATGTAGAAACGGGCGAAACCGTTCTTGATTTCATCACGTACTCTGCGGAACTCAGAGTTGATGAACTCTTCTGTTCCTTTGGCGTGCGACGGATCGTCGAAACCTATATGCAAACGTTTCCCTACCTTACCGGTAAATGCTGGGCAACTTTCGTTTGCCCCTCCGCATACTGTTATCACGTAATCCCATTCACTGTCGAGATACGTATTTACATGTGTTGGGATATGATTGCTTATGTCTATTCCTGCTTCTTTCATCACTTCTACTGCCTTAGGGTTTACCTGTGCAGCAGGTTCTGTTCCTCCTGAATAGACTTCCAAAGAATCGTCAAATGACTGAAGGAAACCGTGGGCCATCTGGCTGCGACAACTGTTTCCTGTACAAAGAATCAATATTTTCATGTGAGTTTTTTTAAGTTTTTAGTTTGTTATTACAGTAGATAATTGAACAGATAGCCCGACAAAATTATAAAAAAGGCTACAGTTCCGAAAAATATACCTATCAATTTCCATGTCATAACCTTCTTCAGTAATGTAGCTTCGGGCAACGACAGTCCTACCACGGCCATCATAAACGCTATGGCAGTTCCCATAGGCACCCCTTTAGCCACGAATACCTCTATCACAGGAACTATACCTGCTGCATTGGCATACATTGGTACTGCAAGAATTACTGATACTGGCACAGCATACCAATTGTCCTTCGACATGTATTGCTCAAAGAAACCTTCAGGTACAAAACCGTGCATAAAGGCTCCTATACCGATACCTATGATGATATAAATGAGTACACCACTTACTATCTTCCAGGCATCGCGTACGATTGAAGGCAAGCGCTTGAAAAACGTAGTGTGATCCTTCTCCCATTCTTCGGCCTGTGCAGACGAGTTGGCCTGTATCTGTCTTACCCATTCGCTCAGGTATGGAGAAAGATTCATCTTTCCCAGTACGAAACCGCCTATAACTCCCAGAAGTATACCGCTGATTACGTATATCATGGTTACTTTCAGTCCGAACGAACCTAAAAACATAGCTACCGCTACTTCATTGACCAATGGTGATGTTATCAGAAAGGCAAACGTAACTCCCAAAGGTATTCCTCCCTTGACGAAACCTATGAACAACGGTATAGACGAGCAGGAACAGAACGGAGTTATGGCTCCGAATATAGATGCCAGCAGATACTGAAGTCCGTACATCTTGTGAGTGACAAGATAGTTTCTCAATCGTTCGATGGAGAAATAGGCATTAATTATTCCCATCAGAACACTGATGAAGAACAGCAGTATCAGAATCTTTATCGTATCGTAAAAGAAGAAGTTTACAGCCACACCAAGAGATGTTCCGGCATCAAGACCGAATATGCCGTAAACCAGCCAGTCGGCAAAATTCTGTATCATAAGGTTAGATGCCTAAAAGTTCTTTTACTTCGCTCTCTGTAGGAACCTTACCTTTTATCTTTACCACCTCGTCCACCACAATTGCAGGAGTAGTCATGATATTATAGTTCATCATTTCCATGATATCTTCCACTTTGGTGAGTTTCACATCCAGATTGTTTTCCTTGATTACTTTCTCTACTACCTGATAGGTTGTCTTGCACTTGCTGCAACCAGGTCCTAATACTTTAATTTCCATACTTCTATAAATTAATTATTTGATTAAAAAAACATTACAAAACAATAGTATATCCCTATAACTATGAAGAGTATACCAACAATCACATTAAGCCACTTCTGTACGGTTTTTATACGTCCGTAGAAACTGCTCATCTGCTGAACACTGAAAGCCAGTATCCATGCCACTACAAGCACCGGAATGGCTGTGGCTACGGCAAATACAGCCGGAAGCAGATAGCCTGCTGTAGCTGTGGCAGACATAGGGATGAGCATCCCGAAATAGAACACACCGCTCGTAGGACAAAAAGCCAGGGCAAACAGTACTCCAATGAGTAATGCTCCTGCTCCACCCTTTCGGGCAAGCCCTTCAGCATTGCCGTTGAAACCGAACTTAGGGAGATTGAGTCTGTCACCCCAAAGCATGAACATTCCTATGATGAGAAGCATCGGACCGATAAGGAGTTCCCCCCATGTACCGATGGTCTTCTGTATGCCGAACATGCTGGAACCTTCTCTGAGAATCATTATCAGCACTACTCCGAGAAGAGTATACGAAAGCACACGCCCCAGAGTGTATAACAGTCCGTTGATGAAAACCCGTTTCCTGTTCTCGATATTTCTGCTTATAAAACCCACAGCAGCTATGTTGGTAGCAAGTGGACATGGAGATATAGCCGTAAGCAGTCCTAAAAGTAAGGCCGTTAGAACGGGAGTTGAGCTATTATCGAGCAAATTCTGAAGCCAATCCATAACAGTCGGTTATTTAAGCATTTCTCTTATCTGAGCTATTACAGCACTCTTGAACTCTTCTGGCAACTTTCTGGCATTCTTGAATGCGAAATCTGTCATATTCTCCACAGTTTCCTTACCATCTTTATGTCTTACTACGAACAGCGATGACCATGTAACCTCATACTTCTCGGCTATAGCCTCATTCTCTTCCTTAGTGATGTCTATCACTCTGAACACTACATCGCCTTTCTTAATCTCTTCGGCAAACTCTTTTGAAACTGCCTCTGTGGCATTCTTCTCTATTGCCATACATGTGGCACATCTCTGTTTGCCATGAAAATACAACACTTCTACACAGTCGCGGGCAGGAATTCCCACTTCAACCTTCTGTGCAGATGATTCGTTTTTTGTGCCCATTCCGCACGATGCCAGAGCCAAGCAGGCTACGGCCATTAATACAATTTTCTTCATATACCTTTTTAGTTTATTGATGTTATTAGTATTTCGTCAAACTACGAACATAGAAATCAAAAAAAGATGCTGCTCATCCGCAGCAACTCTCTTTTTTGCAAACAGACTGACCGAAAAATGCAGAAAACATCTTTCCGGCAAGTTCCCAGTTCTCTCTGTTAATGCAGTATTTCACCTTCGGAGTTTCTATCTCTCCCTGTATCAGTCCGGCCTCCTTAAGTTCCTTAAGATGCTGTGACACTGTGGCCTTGGCTATAGGCAGTTCTTCATGGATATCGCCAAAGAAACATGTCTCCTGACGCAAAAGAAACTCCAGGATAGCCATACGTGCAGGATGTCCCATGGCCTTGGCAAAACGTGCCATTCTCTCCTGCTCTTCTGTATAGTTTTTGTTCGCCATTAATAGTATGTTTG
>CALUPA010000015.1 GCA_944322395.1 uncultured Phocaeicola sp. | reverse complement strand
TTCTTACGGACTTTTTTATTTTATCGGCTGAAAAACAGCCGATAAAATTGTCGTGGCGGAATATAGAATGGTTACGAAAAGACCTTAAGGAAGCCAATCGCAAGATTGATTTTTTTAATCGCTCTACATAAGGTATAATATCAAGGTGGAGAAAATAAATCTTAGATACAAGCTACTAGACAAGAAATACAAGAAACTTGAAATGAGATATAATTATTTTCTCTAACATCTTTCCCTGATAAATGCTCAGGTTTATAACTAATAAAAAATTGTAGTAAGCATATGACTTTTTTGGAAATATTCTATAGGATAATACATCCTAATGTAAATCCACAAAATATACCTTATTGGTATAAACGTTCTATACTTGAACAAATTTGGCACACAATAAGAAAAGGTATATGCCAAAATATTGCCCCAAATTGTGTTCTCTCACCTATACGTATAGGATTATATCGACTATGTGGTTTTAAAATAGGTAAAGGTACATTCATAGGTATGAAATGTTATTTAGATGATTTATGCGTAGACAAAATTGAGATAGGTAAGAATGTAACTATTTCCTATGGAGTATATTTTGCATGTCATGGAAAAAAACAAGGCCACAACAGAATCATTATCAAAGATGGAGCATATATTGGTATGCGTGCAAGCATTACAGCTAGACATGACATTATCATTGGCAAAGATTCTGTTGTAGGAGCAATGAGTCTAGTAAATAAATCTGTTGAGGAAGGAGAAACGGTAGTAGGTGTTCCTGCTAAACCATTAAAAAAGAATATATAATAAATAATTAAAGATAAAGGAATGAAAGACTACGGCTTAGTTTCAATAATTACCCCCAATTGGAATTGTGCAAAATTTATTTGTGAGACCATTAAAAGTGTCCAAGAACAATCATATACGAACTGGGAAATGATTATTGTAGATGATTGTTCGACAGATGAATCCGAGAATATAATAAAACCATTCTTAATTGAAGACAAACGTATAAGACTACTCCGTAATAGCAGAAATTCAGGTGCTGCTTTAAGTAGGAATTATGCTCTCCGTGAAGCTAAAGGAAAATGGATTGCTTTTCTTGATAGCGATGATTTATGGTCTTCAGATAAGTTGGAAAAGCAACTTAAATTTATGGTTGAAAATAATTATAAATTCTCTTATACTAAATATATAGAAATAGATGAATCTAGTAAAGAAACAGGTATATGTATCAGTGGTCCTAAACACATTACAAAACGTGGTATGTATAATTTTTGTTGGCCAGGATGCCTTACAGTGATGTATGATCGAGAAACAATAGGACAGATTCAAATAGCAGATATAAAAAAGAATAATGATTATGCAATGTGGTTAAAAGTATGTCATAAAGCTGATTGTCATTTATTGCCTGAAGTCTTAGCTAAATATAGAAGAGGACGTGCTGGTAGTATTTCTACTCATGGATACTTAACACTAATGAAATGGCACTATAAGCTCTTCCATGAAGCAAACGGTAACAACGCTATTTATTCTCTATGGCTTACTGCATGGAATATGATATACGGAATCTATAAAAAGATTAAATACGTAAAAAAATATTAGTATAATGATTGTAAAATGGATTTTCGACAAATTGGTAGCATTTGTCGGTTTATTATTCTTATGGCCAGTACTTGTAATAGTAGCCATAATGGTAAAAGTAAAAATGCCGGGAGGACCTGCTTTTTTTGTGCAAAAACGTGTTGGTAAAAATGGTAAACTGTTTAATTGTCATAAGTTCAGAACAATGACAGTTAAGCATAATGGTTCTACAGTTTCTGTTGCAGGTGACAAGCGTATTACTCCTTTCGGTGCTAAATTGCGTCATTATAAAATTGACGAGCTACCAGGTCTATGGGATGTGCTAATAGGTAATATGAGCTTTGTTGGTCCACGCCCTGACGTACCTGGATATGCTGATAAATTAGTAGGTGATGATCGTGATGTATTAAAACTGCGTCCGGGAATAACGGGTCCAGCTACACTAAAATATCGTCTAGAGGATGAAATGATATCGGAATATGTAGCTAAAAAACAAGCAGAAGGTGATACTCGCCCGATGCAGGTTATTGCTACAGAATATAATGATACTGTGATATATCCTGACAAGGTAAGACTAAACTGCTACTATTATCGTCACTACAGCTTCATAAAAGATATTGAAATGATACTTGCAACTGTATTCGGTTTTAAAGTAAAGTTCGCAGGTGAGGAAGTGTAAACTAAACTGATTTGTAATTTAAAATATATAGCTATGTCAGAAGAAAGAAAAACAATTTACCTCTGCCTTGCTCATATGAGCGAAGAGGGATGGGAACAGAAATATGTAAAGGAAGCATTTGATACTAATTGGGTTGTTCCAATGGGCCCTAATGTAAATGCTTTTGAACAAGACTTACAGAATTTTGTTAATAACAACTCTGATGGTAGTAGACTGGACAGAACTGTGGTATGCCTGTCTGCCGGAACGGCTGCCGTACATCTGGCTCTTATAGGTTGTGGGGTAAAAGCTGGTGATGAAGTGATTGTACAGAGCTTTACCTTCTGTGCTTCCTCCCACCCTATCACTTATCTGGGAGCTAAACCTGTATTTGTTGGTTCTGAGAAGGAGACATGGAATATGGATCCGGAATTACTTGAAAAGGCTATTCTTGACAGAAAAGAAAAAACAGGTAAATACCCGAAAGCTATAATTCCTGTTGCTCTTTATGGTATGCCTTACCGCATAGACGAAATTTGTGCAATAGCTGACAAATATGGTATTCCTGTGATAGAAGATGCAGCTGAAGGAATGGGAAGCCGATACAATGGTCAGGTGCTTGGTACTTTCGGTAAATACGGTGTGCTGAGTTTCAACGGTAACAAAATGATTACTACTTCGGGAGGTGGTGCTCTAATTTGCCGTAATGCAGAAGATGCAAACGAAATAATGTGGTATGCTACTCAAGCCCGTGACGCTTACCCTTATTATCAGCATACTGCAATAGGTTATAACTATAGAATGAGTAACGTATGTGCCGGTATAGGACGTGGACAGATGACTGTACTTGACAATCATATTGCTCACCACAAACATGTGCAGGATTTATATAAGGAACTGCTGAAGGATGTAAAAGGTGTTCATCTGCACTGTCAGCCTGAAAATGAGAAGTATGATGCCAACTTCTGGCTCTGTACTGCAACTCTTGATCCTGAGGTGAAAATCATAGGTCAGGAAAATGCCTATAAAGAGGTTATAAAGACTGCTGTGGGTGGTGCTGCAGGTGTTATTCATGCAGTGGACTCCGCTACTACAGACTGTCAGCCTAATGACAATATTGAAGCTCTGAGAGTTTATATGTTATCCAAGAAAATTGAGGCTCGTCCTACATGGAAACCAATGCACAAACAGCCTGTGTATGAAGGGGCTCCTATTTACACAAACGGTGTAGAAGAGGATATATTCAAAATAGGTTTCTGTCTGCCAGCAGGACCGTATGTAACAGATGATGATGTTAAGTATATAGTGGATACTATAAAGGAAGCGATTATAGACTGATTATTCCCAAATAAGTTGCCCGTAAACGGTTTCGCTTACGGGCATTTTTTATATAGATGAATATTGAAAACAAGTAAATGTGAATGATTTATGAAAAACAGGATTTACCGTAATCTTACAGACAGGGAAATAGAGGTTCTGCTGTCGAAAAACTGCTCTGCAGACTCGTGGGATACTGTAATGGTGGCAGATGACTTCGACCTGAAGCATGTGCAGAATGTGCAGTTCTCGGGAACAATCAGAATCGGACATTTTGACAATGAGTTTACCCTAGCGGGGGGAATAAGGAAACATGCCGGACTGAAAAACGTGATTCTGCATAATGTGACAATAGGAAACGGATGTTGCATAGAGAATGTGAAGAACTATATTGCAAACTACATTATCGGGGATAACGTGTTCATAGATAATGTGGACTGCCTGGTGACGGACGGGATGACTTCGTTCGGCAACGGCACTGAAGTGGCTGTACTGAACGAGACAGGAGGAAGAGAGGTGGTGATACATGACAACCTGTCTGTGCATGAGGCGTATATAAGCGCAATGTACAGACACAGACCTATGCTGGCAGAGAAACTGAATGAGATTGCACAGCGGTATTGCAAAGATTGTACGGCTGATACGGGTATTATAGGCAGCAACACCGTAATAGTGAACACCGGATATATAAAGAATGTGAAGGTGGGAGAATGCACCCAAATAGAGGGTGCGGGGAAACTTAAGAACGGCAGCATAAACAGTAATGCCATAGATCCGGTATACATAGGCAACGGTGTGGAATGCTGCGACTTTATTATCTCAAGCGGTGCCAGGATAGACAACGGCTCGATGCTGACAAAGTGTTTTATAGGACAGGCATGCCATATAGGACACGGATTCTCGGCATCAGACTCGCTTTTCTTCAGCAACTGCCAGGAGGAGAACGGTGAGGCATGCTCAATATTTGCAGGTCCGTTTACAGTGACTCACCATAAGTCGACACTGCTCATAGCGGGAATGTTCTCGTTTATGAATGCGGGATCGGGTTCAAACCAGAGTAACCATATGTACAAGCTGGGACCTATACATCAGGGTATACTGGAAAGAGGGTCTAAAACAGCTTCGGACTCGTACATCCTGTGGCCGGCACGCATAGGGGCTTTCTCGCTGGTTATGGGAAGACACTCCACTCATACGGACACCACGGACATGCCTTTCTCATACCTGATAGAAAAGAACAATACCACTTATCTGGTGCCTGGAGTGAACCTGAAGAGTGTGGGAACAATAAGGGACGCACAGAAATGGCCGAAGAGGGACAACAGAAAGGACAGCAGAAAACTGGACAAAATAAACTATAATCTGCTGAGCCCGTTCACTATACAGAAGATGATAAACGGAAAGGGCATTCTGGAGGATCTGGCAAGGGTGTCGGGCGAAAACTCGGATTCCTTCTCTTACCAGAGCGCAAAGATAAAGAACTCTTCACTGCATAAGGGTATAGAATATTACGGCATAGGAATAGACAAGTTCCTGGGCAACTCCATCATAAAGAGACTGGAGAATACAAGGTTTGCATCGAACGAGGAGATAAGGGAGAGACTGAAGCCTGATACCGAGACCGGAAACGGCGAATGGGTAGACCTGCAGGGATTGATTGCTCCGAAATCGGAAGTGAACAGGATGATAGACGACATAGTGAACGGGGTGCTGGACACTTCTGCCAGAATAGACGAAAGACTGCAGGAAATGCATGACAACTACTATACTTATGAATGGACATGGGCTTATGAGAAGATAAAGAGCATCTATGGCCTGGATATGGACAGTATAACTGCCGACGATGTGGTGATGATAGTGGACAGATGGAAGAATGCAGTGGTGGGACTGGACAAGATGGTGTACGAGGATGCGAAAAAGGAATTCTCGCTCACTGCCATGACGGGCTTCGGCGCGGACGGCACGAAGGAGGAACAGAGGCTGGATTTCGAAAAGGTAAGGGGGGATTTCGACAACAATCCTTTCGTTCTGGCTGTGATAAATCATATTAAGGTTAAAACCGCTCTTGGGGAAGAGCTTAAAGAAAGAATAAAAAGTTTATGTGCGGAATAGTAGGTTATATAGGTAAGGGACAGGCGTATCCTGTATTGATTAACGGACTGAACAGACTGGAATACAGAGGGTATGACAGTGCGGGAGTGGCTATGATTCCTGAAAAGGGAACACTGAACATATATAAGGCGGCAGGAAAGGTGAAACAGCTGGAGGACAGCGTGAAGAACTGCAATATAGAGGGACATGTGGGGATTGCACACACACGATGGGCAACACACGGTGCTCCGAACAAGGAGAATGCGCATCCGCACTGCTCGATGAGCGGAAGGCTTGCGCTGGTGCACAACGGTATAATAGAGAACTACGGCGTACTGAAGGACAAGCTGACGGAGAAGGGTTATGTGTTTTCAAGCACAACAGACACCGAGGTTCTGGTACAGCTTATAGACTATATCTACGGTGCGGGTGATATGAGCCTGGTGGCAGCCGTGCAGCTTGCACTGAAGGAGGTTATAGGTGCATATGCCATTGCCGTGATAGACAGGGATAATCCCGACATGATTGTGGCTGCAAGAAAGAGCAGCCCTCTGGTGATAGGTATGGCTGAGGACGGACTGTATCTGGCATCGGACGCCACTCCTATAGTGGAATATACCAACAAGGTGATTTATCTGGATGATGAAGAGGTGGCTTGCCTGAATATGGACGGTACATACAGGATTGTGGACCTGGACAATGCCGACTGCTGCCATGAAGCGCAGACGGTTGCAGTGAACATAGGACAGCTGCAGAAAGGCGGGTTCCCGCATTTCATGATAAAGGAGATTTTCGACCAGCCGGAATGTCTTGCCGACTGCATGAGGGGACGTGTGCTGAAGGATATGAACAAGATTGTAGTTTCTGCTGTTATAGAGAACAGGGACGTACTGCTGAACGCCAGAAGATTCATAATTGTGGCTTGCGGCACTTCATGGCATGCAGGTCTTATAGGGAAACAGCTGATTGAGGACTTCTGCAGAATACCGGTGGAAGTGGAATATGCATCGGAATTCAGATACCGCAATCCTGTGATAAACGAGGGGGATGTGGTGATGGCTGTGTCGCAAAGCGGCGAGACTGCCGACACTCTGGCTGCAATAGAAATGGCAAAGGAGAAAGGGGCATTCATTTATGGAGTGTGCAACGTGGTGGGCTCGTCAATAGCGAGGGCTGCCGATGCGGGGTCGTACATACATGTGGGACCGGAGATAGGTGTGGCTTCGACAAAGGCGTTTACAGGACAGGTGACGGTGCTTACGATGATTGCAATGGCACTGGCAAAGGAAATGGGACGCGCGGACGACGGGTTCATGGCCAAGGTGATAGACGAACTGCTGTCGCTGCCGGAGAAAATAAAGGAGGTGCTTGCATTTGACGAATATATAAAGGATATTGCCAGGATATTTACTTATGTACACAACTTCATATATCTGGGACGCGGATATGCATTCCCGGTGGCTCTTGAAGGGGCCCTGAAACTGAAGGAGATTTCGTATATCCATGCCGAAGGGTATCCGGCAGCCGAAATGAAACACGGTCCGATAGCCTTGATAGACAGCAACATGCCTGTAGTGGTGATTGCCACCAAGACTCATCTTTATGACAAGGTGGTGAGCAACGTGCAGGAGATAAAATCAAGGGGCGGAAGGATTCTGGCTGTGGTGACAAAAGGTGATACGGTAATAAAGAATATGGCGGATTTCTGCATCGAGATTCCCGAGACAATGGAATGTATGGAGCCGGTGGTGGCTTCGATACCGTTGCAGCTGCTTGCATATCATGTGGCGGCAAACAAGGGACTGGATGTGGACAGACCTAGGAATCTTGCAAAATCTGTAACAGTAGAATAAAATAATATGACAGGAAACAGAGAACTTTTTTTCAGTCTGCTGAAAGCCGGATTGGGATGGGGAGAGATTGACCTTAAGGGCTTCCCCATCACTGCCGGGGAGTGGCGTGCGGTATGGCTCGCTGCACAGAAGCAGACTGTGTGTGGTTATATTTTTGCCGGCATAGAGAAACTGCCGGCAGAAATGCAGCCGCCAAAGGAAATGATGATGCAGATGCTTACTTTTACGGAACGTATAAAGAAAAGCAATCTGAAGATGCAGGCTACAGCCGGCGAGATTACAGGATGGTTTGAAGCTGAAGGACTGAGACCTACTATTATCAAGGGAATCACGGCAGGGGCTCTTTATGACAGACCGGAACTGAGAATGCCGGGGGACATAGATATGTTCTTTCCCGAAGGTTATGAAAAGGCTGTACCTATAGTAAGAAGCAAGGGAGTTGAAGTTACTCTGAATCCGAAACACGATACATTTACATATAATGGTATTCATGTGGAACTGCACCACACTGCTTTCCGTACATTCAAGAGTACGGAAAATATAGACTTCTCTCCTATCCTTCCGGAATACGGGAGCTACAGGGGAAGGGTGCTGAACATAAAGGCAAATGCACTGCTTATGATCCTGCATCCTGCAAAGCATTTTATGTATGTAGGTGTCGGACTGAGACATCTTTGTGACTGGGCTATGTTCCTGAAAAGATATGAGGAATATCCTGAAATGGAGGAGGCATGGAAAGAAGTGAAAAGACAGGGGGCAGAGAGATTTGCAATAGAATTTACTGCCATAGCTGTACATTATCTGGGACTGGAACTGAAATGTCCGGACAAGTGGATTGGGAAATCCAAAGCTGCGATGAGGGATAAAATGATGGATATGATTATCGGACAGGGTAATTTTGGTCACGGAACCAGAACAAAAAAGAGACTTTTGTTATATTATATAAATTATTTTGCCTACCTTGGCAGAGCTTTTCCATATTGGAAGGGATTCTTCTGGAAGAACACCTCCAAAATGGTATGTCATAAGCTAAAGCTTATAATAAAGGAGGGCAAATTATAAATAATAATGATGATTAAAGATATGAGTAATATGATAAACAAGATTGTTATTATGGCTGGTGGTATAGGAAGCCGTTTCTGGCCTATGAGTACACCTGAATATCCAAAACAGTTTATTGATGTGATGGGATGTGGAAAGTCATTAATACAACTTACTGTAGACAGATTTTTGCCTTTATGCAATATTGAAGATTTCTGGATTGTCACAAGTGAAAAGTATATTGATATAGTCAGAAATCAACTGCCGGATATACCTGAAAGCAATATTCTTGCAGAACCTGAGGCTAGAAATACAGCTCCGTGCATTGCTTATGCCTGTTGGAAAATAAGGAAAAAGTTTCCTGATGCCAATATAGTAGTTACTCCATCTGATGCACTTGTAATAAATACCACTGAGTTTGAACGTGTGATAAGAAAGGCTATGGGCTTTACAGAAAAAAGTCATTCTATAGTGACTATCGGTATAAAACCTAGCCGCCCCGAAACTGGATACGGATATATATGTGCCAATAACAATGAGACATGCAGTGAAATATTTAAGGTGAATGCCTTTAAAGAAAAACCTGACTATGAAACAGCCTGCAGATATCTGGAGGACGGAAACTATTTATGGAATGCGGGTATCTTTGTTTGGAATGTTGATACTATAACATCCGAAATAAAACAGCACACTCCTGACCTTGCTGATATAATGGATAAAATGGCTGAGGATTTCTATACGGAAAAGGAATCTGAAACCGTAAAACAACTGTTTCCTACATGCCAGAAAATTTCAATTGACTATGCGGTGATGGAAAAAGCCAAAGAGATTTATACTATTCCTGCAGATTTTGGATGGAGTGACCTTGGAAGCTGGGGATCGCTTCACACTCTCCTACCGCAAGACAATAATAAGAATGCAGCTGTGGGAAACAATGTGAGACTTTATAACTGTAGTAACTGTATAGTCCATACTTCTGAGGAAAAGACAGTGGTACTGGAAGGGTTGGAGAATTATATCGTTGCAGAAAAAAACGGCAGACTTCTAGTGTGCCGACTTGAAAATGAGCAGATGATAAAGGAATTCTCTAAATAGAGAGGATAGAAATATGCAGGAAGATTAACGGAGTATGCAATGAAACTGGATTTAAGCGGCTTACTGAAATAAACAGATACAAATAAATAACTATCCCCTAAAATCAATACTGTTATGAGCAAGATTTCGGATGTGACAAAACTGGTTGACGGTATAGAAAACAAAATACCGGTCGTGAACCAGGAACTGGAAAAGGTCAATTCCTCATTATCCATAGTAAAGGATGTAATAGTAAAGATTGAGGAAACAGACACGTGCGTAAAAGACTGTGCCAAAGCTATAAAGGCATTGGCTGCTGGAGGAAAAATGTTGTCCTCGGTTCCTTTTGTTGGGAAAATAATCGGTACCTTGTCAAGTGTGCTAAATGATATAGCTATATCACTTAATGGGATAACAGGTATGCTGGATAAGATTAAAAAATCTGCCAAAGTTCTGGAAAAAAGTGTAGGAACTGCACAGAATGGTACCGGTGTAATTATGGACATTAACAAAGATATGATGCTTTATCTTCCAAAAATTGCAAAATCTGTATCTGTGATTGATTACACATTGGAAATAGCTGCTATAATTAGTGATACAACTCCGGATGGAAGCGAGCTGAGAAAGAGACTGGATAATCTGAACAGTAATCTTGAGGATATGGTCAGCAAGGCTGAGATACCGGTGAAAGAGATAGAACGGATTTATAATGAACTGAAGGCTGTACTGGACAATATAATAAGTGAATGTCAGAGAGTAAAGGATAAGACAGAATGTATATCCAAAGTAATAAATAATGTAAAGAAGGTGTCGGAGATTCTTTCGCCAATAGGGAATGCTATCAATAAGGTGTTGGATGCAATAGCTCCGGTGAGATGGGTATTGAATGCTGCAGCATGTCTTATAAACAAGATTCTGGACCCCATAATCAGTGCTATACTGAAAGCAACAGGATTGCAAAAACTGATTGATGATGCGGAAAATAAAATATTAGATCTTTTGGGATTTAATGATATAATAGAATCTATAGAAAATGCTCTGGGAAACCTGAAAATAGTGGATGAAATTGACCAGATGGTAAATTTTAAGGAGAATGTCAGGAAAATGGTCGAACAGACCAACGAATCGCTGGAGATGTTCTCTACTTCGGCAAACGGTAAATTCGGAGTGGACTTCAAGGTTTTGCTTGGAAGTCTGTTCAATGCGGAATTTGACTTTACAAAACCATTCGTTATTCCGGAATGGCCGGAACAGCCCACTTTTGAATGTAATACAATTGCTGCAGTTTCCAAAAGCAGGAAAAGAACAGTAAGATTCGATTGGAATAAATGGCTTGAACGTAAAGGACAGGCATATCAGATATATATCCCAATATATACAAAGGAAGAATTTGCCATCAAGGAATACAATGAAATGAAGGTATTGGCAGATAAGATAAGCCAGGGATTTGCAGAAATGGCTGAACTGCATGACAGACTGGACGGAAAAATCAATGTATTGAAAATGACAACGGACCTGCCGGAGAGCTTCAAGATTGAAATAAACTCGTTTGCGGTATATATGGCTTTCATTGCAAGACTTCTGGAATCTGTTGCAAAATTACCAATATTTGAGAATGAAAAGGGAAAAATAGTAAGTATACAAAAATGGCTGAACGGACAGGGTGATGAATGCAGGGAAATAGTGTCTGAGATTGACAGGATGAAAAGTGCAGCAGAAAAATATCAGGAATATATGGCATGCATTACCGCTACTATCAACAAAGAGGAAATATCAAGGTTCATAATTGCGGTAAATGAATATGCTGAAAACCTGAAAACACTGATGGAAGGATTCGGACTGGCAACAGAGCATAACCCGGATGAAAAATCAATAAGCGAACTTCAGGAAATTAAGAAGCATATAAGGGACAATACCAAATCTCTACTGGACGAAATGAGCAGGATACTGGAGATGACAGAATCTGTAAACCAAAAATACAGAAGTACATATACTGCTGTTTCGGATATTCTGGAAAATTACAGCAGTATATCGCCGGAAGGATATCTGCTGCCGGAAGAAACGGTGAATAATATTGAAAAAGCGGCAGATATACTTTCGAAACTGACAGGCATTTTCGAACCGCTGGATGCCATTTATGACGTATTGAAAACAAAAGATTGCAAAGAAGCGGACGGAAATATGGCAGGAAAGCTTGCGAAAAATCAAATATCAGAATTCTGCGAAAAAACTATCAACAGTGTCAGAATTGATACTGTATGGGAAATTCTGGATAAACTATCACCGATATCGAATCTAAGAATATCCTTGCGAAAACTTACAAATGAACTTAACACGGATTATAACATACTGGAAGATATAAAAACGGATATTGAAGTTTTCTACTGTATTATAGACAACGGTATGAAATATGAAGTGGATAAGGAAAGCTTTACTAACAAATTCCTGGATGATAATGATGTGAAAAAACTTACAGAAATCAGTAAATATATTGTTGAACATTAATTTAAATGAATATGCTAAAGAATGAATTGATGGGTGCATCGAAAGAGGATGCGAAAAAATGGATTATGGCTACCTATGTAATGGGAACTATTGACGGTATCTTAAAAACGGTATACTCTAAAGAGAAGGGAAAGGCTTCTCAAGGGGTACTGGATGCACTGATGAAGACACATGTGGCATTGAAGAATGTAGACAAGTGTTTCTGCGATGTGGCAAATGCCATCAACAGGGGTGAGGATATTCCGGGCATCGAACTGCCGCCGATAGAACTGGACGATTGGGATACCGAAGGTACCACAACAGACGGTATTATAGACATACTTACAAACACTGTGAGAATGATATTGATTTCTATTCCGCCGGCAAGTTCAGTGTATGTGGAAATGACAATGAAAGCACTGGAAGGACTGCTCAATGCATTTGACGAATACAAGAGAGAAGCGGGCAGATATAATGCATGCTCGGTAAATCTTCTGTAACAGATTTGTACATATGTCCTAAAACATGAGTTTTACGACATATGCATTTTTAATAAATATATGGGCCTGATAAGTTAAATACATATTGATTTATACAGATAAACAAATAAAATTATTTAGAAATCGTTTGCCATTAATCACAAATACTATAACTTTGCAAGCGAAAATATACTAAACGAAAACGATTTTTAAATGATTAGACTTTTATACAGGACACTGTGTTCACTGCTGCTAATGGTGCCGGCAATAGTTAAGGGACAGGAGGCGCAGAAGACTGCAGACATGCTTGCCGGAATGGGATTTGAAAATGTGGCATGGCATGAATCGGACAAGGAACTGGTGTATGTAATAGAAAATACTGCTTACAAACAGAACGGCAAGGGCATTGGAATTGCTCTGGACCTGCTGCAAAAAAACGGATTGCCTGACGACAAGCTGTGCCGTGTGGTGGTGATGGACAACAATGTGCCGCAAATGTCGCTGACATACAGAAAAGGCAGCGATGCCGGATGGAATGCAGGATACGGACTGGGAAAGGAATGGAGAAAGGCTGTGAAAAGCGGAGTGAAGAACAGCTCGCTGTTCAAGGTGGATGTGGTGATATATCCGGAAATCTCGCTTAAGAACCTGATTATAACACAGATTTATCAGGTGCTGTTCAACCTCTCCCCTGCCATAGAGGTATCGCTATGGAAAGGCATGAAACTTACGGCACAGATGGTGATTCCGGTGTATAACGACGGATATGGCGACAGGGCCGGAAAGGTACACCCGGGATTCATTACTGCAAGACAGAGTGTGAGACTGCCTTATAATATATGGGGAAACCTGACTATGGGTATGTTCAACAATGACCGTTACGGGGCTGACCTGGAACTGAAGCATGTATGTCTGTGGGACGAGAGATTCAGCGTGGAAGGAAGAGTGGGAATGACTGCCACTTACAGATGGGACGGATTCGAGTGCGGATACAGCACGAAAAGACGTTATATCTGGAGTATAGGTGGAAGTTTCTACTGGCCAAGATATAATGTGCAGCTGACTGCCAAGGCAGAACAGTATCTGCTGGGGGAAAAGGGCTTAAGGTTTGATGCCATACGCCACTTCAGGAATGCCAGCATAGGGTTTTATGCCATGAAGGCACAAGGTGCAAGAGCGAACGGAGGATTCAGAATACAAGTGCTGCTGCCACCATATAAATATGTACGAAGGGGGTATATACCAAGGGTGAATGTTTCGAAGAATATGGGTATTGCCTATAATGCAGGAAACGAAAGATTCTACTACCAGACGTACAGGACAAACCCGGGAGACAATATGATGCAGGCTAATGTGTTTAATCCTTATTATATTAAATCGCAACTGAGATAATTTTTTAAATACTAATTTTTTATTTTAATTTTTTTTCTATCATTAATTTATTAATTACATCATGAGAAAGAATGTTATTATGGGTAATTTAGCCATCAAATCTGTGGCTTTTACTCTTCTTTTGTCTAGCGTAAGCTTGACCGGATGTTACAAGGACCAGAGACTGGATGTGAACGATCCAAATACAGGTACAGTAGTGGTTCCTGCTGCTGCATACTCAATTTCTGGTACAGTAACCGACTTTGAAACAGGTGCTCCGGTAGAATGTACTGTTACAGCTACCAAAGGTACAGTGAAGAATCTTGGTAATGGTGCATACAATGTGTCCCTTACTAAAGAAGAAGTGGGAGAAGGTGTACAGGTAGACCTTACTTTTGCTGCACAGGGTTACATCGGTACTACAAGATCTGTACTTGTTCAGAAAATCAGCGACGGTTCTACTATCGTTTACCCGGTTTCTGTCTCTTTGAAAGAGGATAAGGCTCCGGTGGAATATGTTGACGTAGAATACAAATTAGACTTGGTTTTCTTAGATAAAGAAACTGGGAAAAATGTCAATGTTAATTATACCATAGAAGGAGACAATACACTTACTAATGGTAACTATTCTGCAGGTGATTATTTTATCATTTCTCCAGAAACTGACCAATATAAAAGAAAAGTAATTGCTCTAAGCTTGCCTGAAGCTAAAGTGGAAAAAGATGAGAATAATGTAATTACAAGAAAAGTCGTTATAGAACTGGAACCGGTAACTGTTGCTCCTACTCCTGATGAATATGTTACTATCACAGGTGAAATAAGAGACAAGGAAAACAACCTTGCAAAAGCTCAGGTAGTAAAAGTTAACGGTACTAATGTTGAACCTAAATATGATGTTTACTACTTCTCATTCAACGTGAAGAAAGAAGAAGGTGTAAGCAAATATGTGGTTGAAGCACAGGTATTGAACGCTACAGGTAAAGACAAGATTACTACTACTAAGGTGGTTAACCTGAGCGATGCTGAATCATACAACATTACTCTGAACTTCCCTTGCGTTGTAAAAGACGGACAGGAATATGTGGAAGAAGGCGGTGATGCTACAGGTTCTGTAAACCCTGAAATAAATGAAGAAGGTGTGGTAACTGAAACTGTTAACAATATAATGAGTGACGGTACTACTGTTGTACTGAACGAAGGTACTGTAACTAACCTGGGTGACCAGACTCTTGTATTGGTAAGAAATACTGCTGAAGAAGAATCATCTACTGATGCTACTGCAGTTATCAGAAGTTACATCGGTACTCCTTCAGGTACTACATTCAACCCTGCTCTTGAAGTGAAATTTGCTGACAACTATGGCGGTGAATTCGGCGACAACTTCGAACTTCAGTATCTTGGTGCTGACGGAAAGACTTGGACAACTGATGCAGAAGGCGGTAGCGTAAGCTTTGCTAATGGTGTATATACTATGAACATTGCTCACTTCTCTACTTTCCGTGCTGCAATGAAGTATAACACTGAATATTCTACAACTACTCTAAGTACTACAGAAGTAGTGGAAATCAACCGTATGAACAATGACGAATATCCATTGAACAACTTTGAACTCCGCTATAACGGCAAGGCTGGAAGCAAGTATGCTGACTACAATAAGATTGTGGAAGATGTAAATGCAAACTTCTCTAACGAAAATGCACGTGCACTTGTACTTAACACAATCAAAGGTATCTGCCCTGATGCTAAGGAAGAGTTTGAAACAAAAGAATATGTAGGATATACAAACATCCCTGGATGGACTTTGCTTAACAATGCTGATGTAACTACTACTACAGAAACTGTAACTTACACAGTAACTGTAAACGGCAAGTCTATATCATTTACAGTTGAAACTATCAAGTCTATAGAAATCTCTGCTACTGAAAAGAACATGACTCACATCGGTCACAGCCATGGACACGGTCACGGAGATTTGAACAATTCAGGTGGTGGTATCATTATAGGTGAATAATAAAGGATACCATATGATAAAAAGAGGGGCTGTAATGGCATTGATGGCAATACTGCCATTGATGCTTAAAGCCCAGCTTACTTACGGGGTCACAGGACTGCTGCATGCTCCGTCGGCAGAAATGCAGGCAGACAAGACAGTGATGCTGGGAACAAACTTCCTTAACAATAAACTTACACCGCCTAGGTGGTATTACAATACATATAACTATTACCTGAATGTAACAATATTACCTTGGATAGAAGTGGCATATACATGTACACTCTTCAGTGCTGAAGCATTAGGTCTTGACAAATACGGTTATTCCGGATTTACAAATCAGGACAGATACTTCTCACTCAGGGTAAGGGCTATCAAGGAAGGACAATGGTGGAAGCATATGCCGGCTGTGGTACTGGGAACTTCCGATCCATATACTTCATCGGGAAGTGTAATAAATACAGAGAAAGATAATGGATATTTCAGCCGTTTCTATATAGCAGCCACAAAGCATGTGAAAATAGGACGCGAGGAAATAGGCATCCATCTCTCCTATCTGTACAATACACGTATAGACTATCCGCTGAACGGGGTGGCAGGAGGTATAACATATAGTCCTTCGTTCCATCCGCAGCTGAAGCTGATAGCGGACTACGATACCAAGGATGTGGCAGTGGGTGCATCGTACACTCTGTTCAATCATATCCATGCCATGTTCGAACTGCAGAGATTCAAGTATTTCTCCGGCGGCATAATGTTCAGATTTGTATTGTAAGGAAACAGGCATACGGAACTGTGACTGATAATTAAATAGAACGAGATTTTAAAAAATACTCAAAAAAAATGAAAAATAAAAGTGTAATTCTGGCCGCAATGATGGCAGGTGCTTTATTGCAGGCTAACGCACAGGAAAACAACAAGAACATCTTCGTGAGTGTGGGAGTCGGTGTTCAGGGTACAACAAACCCGGATACTGATTTCGGTAAGACAATCACTCCGCTGATAAATGTATCAGTAGGTAAGCTGTTCACTCCTGTGTGGGGAATCAGAGGTCAGGTATACGGATGGAGCTCGAAAATGGAGACCAGCTACCCATTCCCGGTTACAGCCAACGAAGTGGAAAGAAAAGAAAACTACTTCGGACTGAACGTGGACGGTATGCTGAACCTGACAAACCTGATAGGCGGATATAACGAAGACCGCAAATGGGACTTGAACTTCTTCGCAGGTCCGTCGATGAACATCGTGAAGAACTACAGCGGATGGAATCTGGCTTATAAGGCTGTACCGACTGAGAACGCTGAAGGTACTACTATAGTAAGGGAAATAGATCCTGCTAACTGCAAACCTACAGGACACAGCATGAGATATCTGGTGGGTGCAAGCCTTGGTCTGGGTGCCAAATACAACATCAACCCTAACTGGGCTGTTGACCTGGAAGTACGCGGACAGGTTACTCCTTCTATTCTGGGTGCATACAGCAGCGGTAGCACTGACGGATATCTGCACATGAACATTGGTGCTACATATACTTTCGGCGGAAAGGGTTTTGCAAAGACAAAACTGTCGCAGAAGGAAATGATTATCATCAACGAAAAGGTGAACGAATACAAACACCAGTTGCAGGCTTCGGAAAGAAAGGTTGCAGAACTGCAGGCTAATCCGGTGGTGAAGACTGAAGTGAGAACAGAAATCAAGGAAGTGGAAGTGGCAGGACCACGTTCTGTATTCTTCAAACTGGGAAGCAGCGAAGTTGATAAATACGGTGACGTGAACCTGAAACAGGCTGCTGAAATAATGAAGCAGAACCCTGACAAGAAATATAAGGTAGTGGGTTATACAGACAAGGCTACAGGTACTAAGGCTGTAAACGAAAAGATAGCACAAAAGAGAGCTGAAGCTGTATACAACATCCTTGTGGCTGAAGGTGTGAAACCTGAACAGCTCGAAATATCTACTGTGGTAGATGGAGAGAACATGTTCGGTAGCAATGACCTGAACCGTGTTGTTATAATCGAATAATAGGTTTGTATACCATTTTTCAGGAAAAGGCGGAGTGGAAACACTCTGCCTTTTATTGTTTTATAATGAAAAGTTTACAATTATCCTTGCTCATATACGGATAATTGGCTAATATTGCAGAATAAAATCAAAAAAACTGAAAACTAAAAACTGAAAACCAAATAAATATGAAAAGGAACATTGCTGTAGCAGGTACAGGATATGTGGGACTGTCGATTGCTACTTTATTGGCACAGCACCACAAAGTGATGGCTGTGGACGTGATTGCAGAAAAAGTTGAGAAAATAAACAACCGTATATCTCCTATACAGGATGACTATATAGAGATGTATCTGGCTGAAAAGGAACTGGACCTGACCGCTACACTGGACGGGGCTGCCGCATACAGGGATGCAGACTTTGTGGTGATAGCGGCACCGACCAACTATGACCCGGTGAAGAATTACTTCGACACAAGCCATGTGGAGGAGGTGATTGACCTGGTGAGAAGCGTGAACCAAAAGGCGGTGATGGTGATAAAGAGTACGATTCCTGTGGGATACTGCGAAGGACTGTACAGAAAATACGGAAGGGACCTGAAACTGCTGTTCTCGCCTGAATTCCTGAGGGAAAGCAAGGCTCTGTATGACAACCTCTACCCTAGCCGAATAATTGTGGGATGCCCGAAAGAGGACGTTAGCGACCATGCGGAAGAGCTGAAGAAGGCTGCAAATGATTTTGCAGGACTGCTGAAGGAAGGAGCGCTGAAGGAGAATATAGACACTCTGTTTATGGGACTGACAGAGGCAGAGGCAGTGAAGCTGTTTGCAAACACTTATCTGGCACTGAGAGTGAGCTACTTCAACGAGCTGGATACATATGCTGAAATGAAGGGGCTGAACACCATGGACATAATAAACGGAATAAGCCTGGATCCGAGAATAGGCAACCACTACAACAACCCGTCGTTCGGGTACGGAGGTTACTGTCTGCCGAAGGATACGAAACAGCTGCTGGCAAACTATGCGGATGTGCCGGAAAACCTGATTCACGCCATAGTGGAATCGAACCGTACAAGAAAGGACTTCATAGCGGACCAGGTGCTGAAAATGGCAGGCTACTATGATTATTACAACAAGGGGGACTTCAGGCCTGAAGACGAAAAGGAATGCGTAATAGGAGTATACAGGCTTACAATGAAATCGAACAGTGACAACTTCCGCCAGAGCTCCATACAGGGTGTGATGAAGCGTATAAAGGCAAAGGGCGCTACGGTGATAATATACGAACCTACACTGGAGGACGGATCGACTTTCTTCGGTTCGAAGGTGGTGAACTCTATGGAGGACTTCAAGAGAATGTCGGCTGCAATTATCGCCAACAGATATGACAGCGTGCTGGACGACGTGAAGGATAAGGTGTACACAAGGGACATTTTCAAGAGAGACTGACAAATATAGCCCGTACATATGAAATATCAGGCAAGGCAGACATAAAATGCCTGCTGAATTACTTTGTGTTCAAGTGCAGAATGATTATCTTTGCAACTTGAACACAAAGTTTTTTTATTTATATAACATTATATATATTTCATGAGGAAACATTTCGTTTATGTGGCGTTCTCGCTTCTTTTGATGGGAACAGTGCCGGCTGCAGCGCAGAGCGGCATGACTGACGCACAGGTAATACAATATGTACAGGACGGACTGAAACAGGGTAAAAGCCAGCAACAGCTGATGACGGAACTGATGGCCAGAGGGGTGACTCAGGAACAGGGACTGAGGCTGAAACAGATGTATGAGTCCGGACAGATAAGCATGGACCAGACAGAAACGAACACAGAATCGGGACTGGAAAACAAGGAAAGAAGCAGAACAGAAAACGAACAGAAAAACAATGCTGCGGAAAAGAACACGGAGGTGAAAACTGATGCGGCACCTGTACAGGAGGTGAAGAAAAAGGAGGACGAAATATTCGGAAGAAATATATTCACAAACAAAAACCTTTCTTTCGAACCGGCACAGAATGTGGCTACACCGCAAAACTATATACTGGGACCGGGAGACGAAATAATAATAGACATATTCGGGGCAAGCGAAAACACCATAAGGCAGGAGATAACTCCGGACGGATATATCTCGGTGAAGGGACTGGGAATGATTCCGCTGAACGGAATGAACATTGCCGATGCCAAAACGTATCTGAAAGGACAGCTGAGCAGAATTTATGCGGATGCGGAAAACATAATACAGATTACTCTGGGAAAGACAAGGAGCATCAGGGTGAACGTGATGGGTGAAGTGATGACACCGGGTACGTATACCCTATCGGCTTTCGCATCGGTGTTTCATGCTCTGTACTCGGCTGGCGGGGTGACTGACCTGGGAAGCCTGAGAAACATAGCGGTGACAAGAAACGGAAAGACTGTGGCTACGGTGGATGTGTATGACTTCATAATGGAGGGTAAGACCAAGGAAAACATAAACCTGCAGGAAGGTGACGTGGTGATAGTGCCTACATATGATGCCATAGTGAAGGTGGAAGGCAAGGTGAAGAGACCGATGAAGTATGAAATGAAGGAGGATGAAACGGTGTCGACACTGCTGAAATATGCAGGATTCTTTGCACACAATGCTTACAGGAACAGCGTGAGGGTGATAAGACAGACCGGAAGGGAATTCGAAGTGGCTACAGTGGAAAGAAAGGACTACGGAAGCTTCAAACTGATGGACGGCGACGTGGTGAGCGCGGACTCGATAATAAACAGATTCAAGAACAAACTGGAAATAAAGGGTGCGGTGTACAGACCGGGTATATATGAGTTCTGTGAAGAGATTAACACAGTGGGAAAACTGCTGAAACAGGCGGACGGACTGCTGGGAGACGCATTTACAAACAGAGCGGTGCTGTACAGACAGCGCGAAAACCTGACAATGGAGGTGACTCCGGTGGACGTGAAGGGAATAATGGACGGTACGGCTGCGGATGTGGAACTGAGAAACAACGACGTGCTGTATGTGCCGAGCATATACGACATAAAGAATATGGGCAACGTGTACATCTCGGGTGAGGTGATGAAACCGGGAACGTATCCGTATGCGGACAATATGACGCTGGAGGACATCGTGATAACTGCCGGAGGACTGAAGGACGCGGCTTCGCTGATAAGGGTGGACGTGTCGAGAAGAATGAAGGACAACAAGGGTACGCATGCTATAGACACTGTGGGACAGAACTTCTCGTTCGGACTGAAGGACGGTTTCGTGGTGGACGGACAGCCGGGATTCATACTGGAACCGTATGACCAGGTGTTCGTGAGAAGAAGCCCGGGATACAGCGAACAGAAGAACGTGACAGTGAACGGCGAAGTGCTGTACGAGGGTGAATACAGCCTGACATACAAGAACGAAAGACTGAGCAGCCTGATAAAAAGAGCGGGTGGAATAACGAACTTTGGATATGCCAGAGGGGCAAAACTGACACGCGTGGCAAACGAACACGAGATAAAAAGGATGCAGAGCGTGATAGACATGATGAGGAAGGAACTGGGTGAAAGCCTGGCAAACTCGCTGATGCTGGAACTGGACAGTGTGTTCACCGTGGGTATTGACCTGGAAACTGCCCTGAAGAACCCGGGAAGCAATGCGGACATTGTGCTGAGGGAAGGCGACGTGATAAGTGTGCCGGAAATGACCAGCACTGTGAAGATAAACGGGGCGGTGATGATGCCTAACACCGTGACTTACAAGGACGGAAAGAATGTGAGGTATTATCTGAACCAGGCGGGGGGATACTCGCAGAACGCCAAGAGAACGAAGAAGTTCATTATATATATGAACGGTGAGGTGGAAAAGGTGAAGAGCAGAAGCAAGAAGGTGGAACCGGGATGCGAGATAATAGTGCCGAACAAGGTGAAACAGAACAGAATAGGCGACTATATAGGCTATGCCACTTCGTTCGCTTCGCTGGCTACTATGGTGGCATCGCTGGCTAATCTGCTGAAGTAGGCTTCAACTTCTCAACTAAATCAACTTATCATAAATTTTTAACTGATCAAACCGTGAAACAAGAAATAGATTTTCTGGAACTGGGAAAAAAAATGTGGAGAGAGAGAAAGCTCTTCGTAAAGACTTGTGGTGTAGCTGCAGTGGTGGGACTGGTAGTGGGATTCAGCATCCCGAAGGAGTATACCACGGTAGTGACTCTGGCACCTGAAATGGAATCGGGCGGCAAGTCGTCGAGCGGAGGACTCTCTGCACTGGCAGGACTGGCTGGTATAAACATAGGGGCACTGCAAAGTGCCGATGCCCTCTCGCCTACTATTTATCCGGATATCGTGAGGTCGATACCGTTTGCAGTGGAGATGCTGGACGTGGTAGTGACGGACATAAAGGGCGAAATGAATACCACGGTGTACGACTATCTGAACAAACACCAGAAGAAGCCGTGGTGGAAAGATATAATGGATATCCCCGGAAAAATAATAGGAATGGTGACCGGTAGCGGAAAGGACGGGGAGACTGAAGGTGACAGTAAAAAGGTGGATGCCTTCAGGCTTACACGCGAACAGAGCGGAGTGATAAGCGAACTGACAAAAAGAATCGAGGTGGAAGAGGACAAGAAAACGCAGCTGATAAACATCTCGGCTACGATGCAGGACCCTCTGATATCTGCCACTATGGCAAAGGAGGTGACGGAGAAACTGCAGGACTACATAACCGAATACAGAACAAACAAGGCGAGAATGGACCTGAAGTATACGCAGAAACTGTTTGACGAAAGCAGGGAGAGATATCACAAGCTGCAGCAGGAGTATGCCACATATATGGACAGAAACCAGAATATATCGCTGAGAAGCGCACAGACACATCAGGAGAGACTGAGAAACGAAATGGATCTGGCATACAGCGTGTATAACCAGACTGCACAGCAACTGCAGGTGGCAAAGGCAAAGGTGCAGGAGAACACTCCTGTATATACGGTGGTGGAAGCTGCAACTGTGCCACTGATTGCTGCAAGACCAAGAAAATCGCTTATATTGATAGCTTTCATGTTTATGGCTTTCGTGGGAACTGCAGGATGGATTACCATAAAGAAGGACGAGAAATAAAGAGAGAGAGAAGTTTTTTTGAGTAATATAACAAATCTATAAATAAAGAGATTATGAGAAAAGTGGCATTGATCACAGGTGTTACAGGTCAAGACGGATCATACCTGGCTGAATTATTGCTGGAAAAAGGATATGACGTTCACGGAACTATCAGACGTTCGTCGGTGGATTTCAGAGAAAGAATAGCACACCTGGAAGGAAGACCTCACTTCCATCTGCACTACGCAGACCTGAGTGACTCGATGAGCATCATGCAGGTGGTGAGCAAAGTGAGACCTAATGAGGTGTATAACCTGGCGGCACAGAGCCATGTGCAGGTATCGTTCGACTCGCCTGAGTTTACTGCAAATGTAGATGCTACAGGCGTGCTCAGAGTGCTGGAGGCTGTACGTCTGTGCGGACTGACAGACACTTGCCGTATATATCAGGCTTCGACTTCGGAACTGTACGGTAAGGTGGAAGAGGTGCCACAGAACGAGAATACTCCGTTCCACCCCTACTCGCCTTATGCGGTGGCAAAACTGTACGGTTTCTGGATTGTGAAGGAATATCGTGAGGCGTACAACATGTTCTGCTGCTCGGGTATTCTGTTCAACCATGAGAGTGAACGAAGAGGTGAAACTTTCGTGACCAGAAAGATTACACTGGCTGCTGCAAGAATTGCTCAGGGAAAGCAGGAGAAACTGTATCTGGGTAATCTGGACTCATTGCGCGACTGGGGATATGCAAAGGACTATGTGGAATGTATGTGGCTGATATTGCAGAACGACACTCCGGAGGACTTCGTGATTGCAACAGGAGAACAGCACAGCGTAAGGGAATTCTGCTACCATGCATTCAAACGTGCAGGAATAGAACTGGAATTCAAGGGTGAAGGTATAGACGAAAAGGGTTATGACAAAGCTACAGGCAAATGTCTGGTGGAAGTGAGCGAGGATTTCTACCGCCCTACTGACGTGGTGAACCTGTGGGGAGACCCTACTAAGGCGAAAGCAAAACTGGGATGGAACCCTACAAAGACAAGCTTCCAGGAACTGGTGAACATCATGGTGGATGCGGATATGGCTAAGGTGGCTGTGGAAAGACACAGTGAGGAAGTGAGAACCAATCTGGCTGAGTATCTGGAGAAGGGAATAGTGAAGTGATGATGAATTAAGAATTAAGAACTGTAAGTCAACGAAGTTAATTAAGAATTAAGAATTAAGAATTAAGAATTAAGAATTAAAAATTAAAAATTAAAAATTAAGAGTGGGTATTTTTATTTTTTAATTTTTCATTGAGCGACATGGAAAAAGACGCAAAAATATATGTGGCAGGACATAGAGGGCTGGTGGGATCGGCCATCTGGAATAACCTGATGCAGAGGGGTTATACTAACCTTGTGGGAAGGACTCACAAGGAACTGGACCTGCTGGACGGCGTGGCTGTGAAGAATTTCTTCGACCAGGAGAAACCGGATGCGGTGATTCTGGCAGCAGCGCATGTGGGTGGCATAATGGCCAACTCTATATATAGGGCTGACTTTATATACAACAATCTGCAGATACAGCAGAACGTGATTGGGGAAAGCTTCCGTCACGGGGTGAAGAAACTGCTGTTCCTGGGAAGTACATGTATCTATCCGAGAGAGGCTGAACAGCCAATGAAGGAAGAGGTGCTGCTGACTTCGCCTCTGGAATATACCAACGAACCGTATGCCATAGCCAAAATAGCGGGACTGAAGATGTGCGAAAGCTTCAACCTGCAGTATGGCACAAACTATATAGCGGTGATGCCGACAAACCTGTACGGACCGAACGACAACTTCCACCTGGAAAGAAGCCATGTGCTGCCGGCCATGATAAGAAAGATACATCTGGCAAAATGCCTTATGAACGGCGACATGGAGGCTGTGAGAAAGGATATGGACAAACGGCCGGTGGAAGGTGTGGACGGAAAGGCTACGGAGAAGGAAATAACTGACGTGCTGGCTAAATACGGTATACACAATGACCACGTGATGCTCTGGGGAACAGGAAAACCGATGAGAGAGTTCCTGTGGAGCGAGGAAATGGCTGACGCCAGTGTGCATGTGCTGCTGAATGTGGATTTCAAGGATACGTACAAGGAAGGTGACAGGGAAATAAGAAACTGCCATATCAACGTGGGTACGGGAAAGGAAATCAGCATCTACGACGTGGCAATGCTGATAAAGAAGGAAGTGGGATTCGAAGGTGAAATAAGATGGGACGCTTCGAAACCGGACGGCACAATGAGAAAACTGACCGACGTGACAAAACTGCATAACCTGGGATGGCACCACAAGGTGGAAATAGACGAAGGGGTGCACAGGATGTATGAATGGTATATAGGATAAAAGACCAGAAAAAAAGACGAAAAGGACAATTCCGTTAATGGAATTGTCCTTTTTTTTATTATCTTTGCAAATAAGGGATATAAAGAGAGGGTAATTTTTAATATTCGTAAAAATATTAGAAAAAGATATATTAAGATATTGTTTTACGGTTATAATTGACAAGGATGAGTATGAAAAGGAAAATTAAGTATGGGACAATTGCCGGTGTGTGTGCACTAGGCATGATAGGTCTGAACTCGTGTCTGAAAATGGACGAGGCATACGACCTGGAGAAAGACATTGACATGACGGTGACCATGGGGGGAAACCTGACTATCCCGGGCAGCAGCACGGAGAAAATGAAACTTAAGGATCTGCTCGACATGGAAGAGGACGGAGTGGTAGTGGCAAATGAAATAACAGGCGACTACTCGATAGTGCAGGAAGGGGAAAAGAACTCAACCACCGTACAGGTGCCGGAAGTGACTGTGGACATGACAGGGGGATTTGAAGGAGTGGAATTCGGATTCAATGTACCGCAACTGCCGGTAATAGATGAAAACAGCTTCGTAGAGGAAACTTTCGACGAGGTGATAAGAATCAATGTATCGCAGAATGACATTACTTCGGACATAAGACAACTGAACAACGCTGTTACAAATTGCGTCAGGACTTATCTGGTGTTCTCGAAAATAGGTTATCTGGCAGATCTGGAACTGATGGAGGATTTCTCTATTGAATTTCCGAACTATATTACGGTGGAATCGGAAGATGCAAACTGGACAGCAAACGGCAACAGACTGACGCTGACAAAAGCCGGAGGACTGGAGGTGACTGCAACAACCAGAGTGAAATTCCAGATTACAAAAGTGGACTTCGTGGGTACGGATGCGGTATTCACGCCGGGAAATTACGAAAACGGTGTGATAGCTCTGGGAGGAGAGATAAGACTGAACGGAAAGATAAAGGCTACTGCAAGAAACACACAGGGAGGTGACATGACTCTGAAGGTGGACGTGGAATCGGAATCGATGAACATAGAATCGGTAGAGGCTATAGTGGACCCGAAAGTGGATATAGAGATTAAACCTATAAAACTGAATGACATGCCTGACTTCCTGACAGAAAACGAAGTGATGCTGGACCTGACGGACCCTAGGGTGTTCATAACACTGTCGAACCCTAGCCCGCTGGCAGTAGAACTGAGCGGAACTCTGATTGCAAGGAAGACTGACAAGGAGGACAAAATGGTGAATATACCTGTCATAACAGTTCCTGACAATAATACGGAATTCAAAATCTGCATAAACCAGATAAAAGACGGACTGGAGGGCGACATAAACTATGTGAAAGTGGAAGGACTGAGCTCTATCATAGAAAACATTCCCGAAGAAATAGAAATGACAGAGGTGAAGACGCAGGTGGTTCAGGAACCTGTGACAATAAACCTGGGTGAGGAATTTACGGTGGAAACTGACTACAGAATTGACACTCCGCTTATGTTCGGCCCGAGAACTACAATAAACTATTCGGAAGCAATAGACGGATGGGATGCAGACCTGGAAGATGCAGAATTCTCGTGCATAGAGGCTTCGATGGTTGTGATAAACGAGATTCCGCTGGGAATAAGCCTGACTGCTGATGCAATAGACAAGGAAGGCAACAAACTGAGCAACGTGACAGTGGACATGAATGCCAACGTGAAATCGGGTTCTATGGGTAATCCTACTTCGCAAGAGGTGGTCTTCAGCGTGACTACCAGCGACGGTAACATAAAAGGACTTGACGGAATAAAGCTTTACATAAAAGCCAACGCAAGCGAGAATACAAGCTCGGTGGCTCTGAATGAAAACCAGTCAATACAGATTACTGACCTGAAACTGAGCCTGAAGGGTGGAATTACTATGGATCTGAACTAATAACACAATATAAAAGACTATGATGAAAAAGTGGACTAAATATATGGCAGCAGCATTGATGATGGGTACTGCCACAGGTGTGTCGGGACAAGCACTAAGCTCCGGATATTTCATGGACGGTTATCTGTTCAAGCATCAGCTGAATCCGGCACTGGAAAGCGACAAATCATATTTCAGTATCCCTGCACTGGGAAACATTAATATCGCAACTAAAGGTAATGTGGGTATGGCGAACTTCCTCTATCCTACTGCCGACAACAAACTGACTACCTTCATGAACAGCAGTGTGAGTGCGGAAGAGTTCCTGGGAGGACTGAAAGACATAAACAGAATGGAAATGGGTATAAACATGTCTATCCTGTCAATGGGATTCAGAGCGTGGGGAGGATTCAATACGCTGGACATAGGGCTGAGATCGAATACATCGGTATATATACCTAAGGATTTCCTGGAATTCATGAAAGTGGGACAAAGCGGACCTAACACTATGTATGACCTGGGAGACATGGGTGTGGTTTCGACAAACTATCTGGAAGTGGCTCTGGGACACTCAAGGCAGATTACCGACAGGCTGAGAGTGGGCGCAAAGGTGAAAGCGCTGCTGGGTGGTGCATATGCCAACATGAACCTGAGCAATACGCAAATAACACTGAGCGAGGATAAATGGGAAATGATAGCAAACGGAGAAATGAACGTGGCTATGGCAGGACTGAACATCCCAACAAGAGCTGAATCGGGAAACGATTATACTGGAAACGAAGGTACGATAGTGGACTTCGACAACATAGAAATGGGGACTCCGGGACTGGGAGGTTTCGGACTGGCTTTCGACCTGGGTGCCACTTACGAGGTAATTGACCACCTGACGGTATCGGCCGCCATAAAGGACCTGGGATTCATGAAATGGAACAACAATACTTATGCTTCGACAAACAATGAGCCATGGGTGTTTGAAGGTTTCAAGGAGCTTTCAGTTGAGGACGGAAGCGAAAACTCGCTGGACAACCAGCTGGAAAGCCTGACAGACGATTTTGAAGATTATGCAAACCTGCACAGAAGAAGTACGGGAGAGGCATTGAGCAAATCGCTTGCAGCTACACTGAACATAGGTGTGGAATATGCACTGCCTATGTATGACAAGCTGTCGTTCGGATTCTTATCGTCGACAAGAATAAACGGTGCCTACTCGTGGAGCGAAGGACGATTCTCGGCAAATGTTTCTCCTTTGAGCTGGCTGGAAGCCGGTGTGAACTACGGAATATCTACGTACGGAAGCACAATGGGATGGATAGTGAACTTCCACCCGAAAGTGTTGAGCCTGTTTGTGGGTATGGACTACCTAATGGGAGAAGTGGGAAAACAGTATATCCCTCTGAACAACATGAACATGAACCTGAGTATGGGATTGAGCTTCACTTTCTGAGCAGTAGCTGAAACATGATGACAAATATTTGGGGCAGTATGGGGCTGGATGGCAAAGAACCGTACTGCTCCAAACTTTTTTATAACGGATTTTTTCTATAACATAAATTATTGCCTATCTTTGTAGCAATGGGTAACTCATAAACTTTTCTATATGGGAAATTATATTAGATTCGACTGGGCAATGAAACGGCTGCTGAGAGACAAGGCCAACTTCAAGGTGCTGGAGGGACTGCTTACAACTCTGCTGAACGAGGAAATAAAAATCGTGAACCTGCTGGAAAGCGAAAGCAACCAGGAGGAAGAATTCGACAAATATAACCGTGTGGACATGCTGGCAGAAAACTCCAAAAAGGAACTGGTGCTTATAGAAGTGCAAAACAACAATGAATATGCGTACTTCCAAAGAATGCTGTTCGGAACATCGAAACTGGTTACCGAATATATAAACCGCGGAGAAGGCTATGACAAGGTGAGAAAGGTATATAGCGTGAATATAGTATATTTCTCGCTGGGACACGGAAAAGATATAGTGTATCACGGAAAAACAGAATTCAGAGGAATACATAATAATGATATACTGGAACTGACACCGTTCCAGAAACAGACATTCAAGGTGGATGCAGTGAGCCAACTGTATCCTGAATATTATATTCTGAAAGTAAACGACTTCAACAGTGTGGCAAAAACACCGCTTGAAGAATGGATAGAATATCTGAACACAGGACAGATTCCGGAAAGCGCAAAAGCTCCGGGACTGGATGTGGCAAGGGAAAAACTGAAGATAGACAATATGTCGAAAGACGAGAAAAATGCGTACTACAGGCATCTGGACAATATCGTCATACTAAGAGACAATATTAATACAGAAAGAGCTGAAGGAAGAGCCGAAGGAAGGGCCGAGGGAAAAGCTGAAGGGCTAAAAGAAGGAAGAGAAGAAGGACTAAAAGAAGGAAGAGAAGAAGGACTGAAAGAAGGCATCATAGCCGTAGCAATGAATATGAAAAAAATGGGAGTTCCTACAGAGCTGATAATAAAAGCTACCGGAATGGATGAGAAAGATATAGAGGGGTTATAAAAATAACCCCTCTTCTTTTATATATATATTCTTTATTCGACGTACAATACCAGACCTTTAAGGTATTCACCTTCTGGATGATAGATATTTACCGGATGGTCGGCTGGCTGTGTGAGCTGATGCATGATACGTACACTGCGACCGCTTTGTGCAGCTGCTGTAAATACCGCATTGCGGAAGTCCTGCTTGCTTACTACCTGGGAACATGAGAAAGTGAACAATATACCGCCCGGACGAATCTTTTCGAAAGCCTTGGCATTGAGTTTGGTATAGCCGCGAAGAGCATTACGCAAAGCTCCACGGTGCTTGGCAAAAGCCGGAGGGTCAAGAATAATAAGGTCGTACTCCCCTCCCATCCTGTCAAGATACTTGAAAGCATCTTCGGCATAGGCTTCATGACGGGTGTCGCCGGGGAAGTTCAGTTCCACATTGGCACGGGTAAGGTCGATAGCCTTGGCAGAACTGTCGACAGAGTGTACGAGACGGGCTCCACCACGCATGGCATAGAATGAGAATCCTCCTGTGTAGCAGAACATATTGAGTACATTACGCCCAAGGGAATAATGTTCGAGAAGGGCACGATTGTCGCGCTGGTCGACAAAGAAGCCTGTCTTCTGACCCTTGAGCCAGTCTACATGGAAAAGAAGACCGTTCTCCATTGCCACATTCTCATCGCTTCCGCCAAGAAGGAAACCGTTTTCGGTGGATTCAAGATCGGCCTTGAACGGCAATGTGGTTTCACTCTTATAGTAGATATTGCGGACTGTATCGCCCATTACTTCCTTGAGTGCCGAGGCTATTTCATGACGGTAGATGTGCATTCCTGCCGAATGAGCCTGCATGACCGCAGTATGGTCGTAGAGGTCGATTATCAAACCCGGAAGGTTATCGCCTTCGCCATGGACAAGGCGGCAGGCATTGTTGGTAGGGGTACCGATGAGACGGAGTGCCTGACGCAAATTGCGGGCTACAGTGAGACGTCTGACCCAAAAATCATGATTTATTTCTTCCTTGCGGAAAGTGAGTACACGCACTGCAATGCTGCCTATCTGATAATGGCCGGATGCTATGTACTTATTGTCGGAAGTATATACTTCCACTACTTCGCCTTCCTCAGGATTGCCTTCCACACGGGCTATGGCACCCGAAAATACCCAGGGATGAAAACGAAGAAGCGATTCTTCCTTTCGCGGTTTGAGATATACTTTATTCATATCTGTCAATTAAAAATTAAAAATCAAAATCAATTATTATTGCCATTCAATTCAAGATATATACGCAATGTGGCCCATGCATCGGTGGCAGCATAGAGTTGCTGCGACTCGGTAAGAACATCAGCCTCCCAATTGGAAAGGCGCTGACTCTTTGATATCTTCTCGCCAAAAAGTATGGCATATATCTTCTGAAGACTCTTGTCGGCTATGCCGAAACGTGATACGTAGTCCTGGAGTTCAATCCAGTTGCCGACACGGGGATCCTTGTTGTTGGCCCTGCGGAGCATATTAAAATCGTCGCGAAGGGACAATCCTATCTTAAGAATGTCATTCTGAAGGAACTCCTCCAGAAAATCGGGTATACCGATACGGTTCAGACGGAAAAGGAAACATGTGTCGGGGGTAGATATCTGAAGAAGGGCTACACTGTTTACCTTGCCCTTACGAAAAGACGGACGGGTTTCGGTATCGACCCCTACTACACTGCATGTGTTGAGATAGTCTATCGCCTTGCGTGCATCCGCCTCGGTGTAAATAACAATGATACGCCCGGGAAAAGTAACCTTGGGCATAGCTGATATAAGTTTCTTGTCGATGGTGGATTGATATTCTGTCATGTCTGTAAATGTGTTGTTTCTTTGTTAAAGGCATTACTCACCGGCATGATATCTTACATTATGGAGGGCACGCATTACATTGACAAGGGTACCTCCCCAATAGGCAGCAAATTGCTCACGGCAACGCCAGAGAGCATCGTTCATGGTACGGTCAAGCCCCAGACTGTAGACACATACAAAATCTTTGAGCGGCTGGTAAATGTCGGCGAGCCCTTCGGATATATTCTGCTTGATTGGGGTATCGCTGAAAGCCATGTCATCAAGGAACACCTCAAGATAGTCGTCGTCAGGACCAAGGAGTGAGGCTATAAGGCTACGAAGATGTTCATAGTCGGTCTCTGTAACGAATGTCTCCGGCTCGATGTCGTCCAGGGGTTCGCAATCGGGAAGCAGGGAAGCTTTCAGATAAAGCAGCGGAAGGAGTTTCAGAGTACGGTCCACAAACTCTAAAGGCTGCATTTCGGGAGTACGTTCCAGAAAACCGCAAAACTCGGCGGCTACGGTAACAAACTCTACTGTGTTTGCATCGAAAATTGGTTGGTTTGATGATTTCATTTGATAAAAAATATCTGAGATTCTTAATTATATATGTGCAAAGGTATGAATTTTTTCTGTTTTATGGGTTTTTAATGACATATTTCGTGAGGTTTGTATTATCTTTGCATTAATATTTTTTGTAGTGGTAACAATTTTATAAACAATATGGGCACGAAAAAAGACGGTAAAAACAAAAAAACAAATATAAAGAAACAGAACGAAAAGACTGAAAAAATAAAGTCGGCACTGAACGGGGAAACAGGACATTTTATAGGTGGACTTCTGTGTCTGATGTTCGGTGTGTATATGTTTCTGGCATTTACCTCATTCCTGTCGGCGGGAGGAGCTGACCAAAGCATCATGGGGGTAAACACCATAGGAGAGACAGAAGTGGTACAGAACCATGCGGGACCGGCAGGAGCAAGACTGGCGGAATTCCTGATAAACGGATGTTTCGGTATACCGGCATACTTCATTGTGATAGTTCTGCTGATAGCAGGAACAAAGCTTATGAGGGCATATAATTTCACTGTATGGAAATGGTTTTTGGGATGCATGAGCATAATGTACTGGATGTCGGTTACACTAGGTCTGATATTAGGTAATTCTGACTCGTTCATTTATGCCGGGGGACTGCACGGGTATAACGTATCGAAGTGGATAGAATCGTATATAGGAATGCCAGGACTTATCCTGTTGCTGATTTTCTGCGGTATAATAATAGGTGTAGCCATAAGAAGACAGACTATGGAGGTGGTGAGAACTGTGCTGCATCCAAATATGAAAAAGAATAATGCGGAAACGGAAAAGACTGATGCAGAAAGTACAGAAGAAAAAACTGAAAATGTAAAGGCTGCTGCAGAAGAAATAAACGAAGAGCCTGATGACGTGAACGAAACGGAAAAAGAAGAGGAACAGGAAGAACAGAAGGACAAAAGAAAATGGTACACTAAACTGATGCCTGGAGGACTGCTGGGAAGAATGTTCGGTAAAAAAGAAAACTCAAAAGAGGATGAAGGCAATACGGAAGATGCCGGCGAAATCATCGCACCTGAGGCTGAAGAAACTACAGACAACAACATAGGAACTGAAATTGATACTGAAGAAAACAAATATGCTGAATACAAGAATGAATACGAAACCGAAACGTATGCAGAAGAGGTGTACAGCAATGATGTGAACTATACGGACAACAGCATAGAGCTGGAGCTGGACGATACTCCTGTAAATGCAAGAAAAATAATGGAGCAGGAAAACAAAGCGCACGAGAGAAACACCGACGATGAGGAACCTGCATTCGAAATAGAAGAGACTAAAGAGGAAGAAACAGTGAGAGGCGACCTGAATGTGCCCTATAATCCAAGACTGGATCTGGAACTGTATAAATTCCCTACGCTGGACTTGCTGAAGTCATATCCTGACGATGGTCCGAGCATAGACATGGAAGAGCAGAATGCAAATAAGAACAGGATTATACAGGTATTGAGAAGTTTCGGAATAGAAATATCATCGATAAAGGCTAATGTGGGTCCTACGGTAACACTGTATGAAATAACACCTGCCGAAGGTGTGAGAATCTCGAAAATCAGAAACCTGGAAGATGATATAGCCCTAAGCCTTTCGGCACTGGGTATACGTATCATAGCACCGATACCGGGAAAAGGTACAATAGGTATAGAAGTGCCTAATGCAAGCCCTAAGATTGTGCCTATGAGCTCGGTTCTGGCAAGCAAGAAATTCCAGGAAAGCAATTACGAACTGCCTATTGCCCTGGGAAAGACAATCACGAACGAGGTGTTCATGGTGGATCTGGCCAAGGCTCCGCATATGCTTGTGGCAGGTGCGACAGGACAGGGTAAGTCTGTGGGACTGAATGCTATTGTGACCTCACTGCTGTATAAAAAACATCCTAGCGAACTGAAATTCGTGATTATAGACCCTAAAAAGGTGGAATTTGCAATTTATGCTCCGATAGAGAAACATTTCCTGGCCAAACTGCCGGACGCAGAGGACGCCATAATAACTGATGTGACAAAAGTGGTGCAGACACTGAACTCGCTGTGCGTGGAAATGGATACAAGATACGACCTGCTGAAAAAAGCAGGATGCAGAAACATCAAGGAGTATAATGCAAAATTCATAAACAGACAGCTGAACCCTGCCAACGGACATAAGTTCATGCCGTATATAGTGATTATAATTGATGAGTTCGGCGACCTGATTATGACTGCCGGAAAAGAAGTGGAACTGCCTATTTGCCGTATAGCACAGCTGGCACGTGCAGTGGGTATTCATGCCATAATAGCGACACAGAGACCTACCACAAACATAATCACGGGTACGATAAAAGCAAACTTCCCGGCACGCGTGGCATTCAGAGTGGCTTCGATGATGGACTCGAGAACTATTCTGGACAGACCGGGAGCACAACAGCTTATTGGTAAAGGTGATATGCTCTACCTGCAAGGTAATGATCCGGTACGTGTGCAATGTGCTTTTGTTGATACACCGGAAGTGGAGAAAATATCGGAATACATAAGCAGACAACAGGGCTACCCTACTGCATTCGAACTGCCTGAATATGTGGACGAAAATGCTGAACCTAGCGGAGCTGCAGACGTGGACATGAACAGACTGGACCCTATGTTTGAAGAAGCTGCAAGACTGATTATATATCATCAACAGGGTTCTACATCGCTTATTCAGAGAAAGATGTCGCTTGGATATAACAGGGCGGGACGAATTATGGACCAGTTGGAGAGAGCAGGTATAGTGGGACCAGCTAACGGAAGCAAGGCAAGAGACGTATTGTGTATAGACGAGAATGACTTGCAGATGAGACTTAATCAATTAAAAATTAATAATTAAGAATTAAAAACTAAAAACAATTAAGAATTAAAAACTAAAAACTAATAACTAACAACTAATAACTAACAACTAACAACAATTAATGAGTTGAGAATGAATATGCGGTATTTGACTATAATATCATTATTGCTGGCTGCGCTACAGTGCTTCGGGCAGAAGGATGCAAAGGCAAGGGAGATACTGGACGCCATGGCAGCAGAATACGACAAGGCGAATGGTACGGAAATTGTGTTCGACGGAAGCGTGAAAGGGACAATAGCACTGAAAGGGAACAAATTCGTTCTGGACTGCGAAGGCATAAAAAGCTGGTTCGACGGAGAAACACTCTGGAGCTATGTGGTGTCGAATGAAGAGGTGAACGTGTCATCTCCTACGGCAGAGGAAATACAGTCGATAAATCCGTATGCCATGATAGGAATGTACAGAAAGGGGTTCAACTACTCGTATGCAGGCACGAAAAGCAGAAACGGAATGATGTGTAAGGATATCGTGCTGAAACCTGAAAAGAAACATGATATAAAGGAAATAACCATATCGGTGAACAACAAGATGCAACCTGTGTATGTGAAACTGGAAAACAATGCGGGAGATGCACAGGAATTCACCGTGAAGGAATACAGGACATTGAATCTGGCGGACTCTTTCTTCAAGTTCGACAGGAAGAAATATCCGGATGCTGAAGTAATAGATTTGAGATAAGAGAGATATAATTATTAATAAACAAAAAACAGTTTGATATGGCAACAGAACATGTAAAGTGCCTGATTATAGGATCAGGACCGGCAGGTTATACTGCCGCTATATATACAGGAAGAGCAAACCTGAGCCCTGTACTGTATGAAGGATTGCAACCGGGAGGACAGCTGACCACTACTACCGAAGTGGAGAACTTTCCAGGATATCCTGAAGGCGTGACCGGACCGGTACTGATGGATGACCTGAGAAAACAGGCTGAGAGATTCGGAGCTGACATAAGAAACGGTATTGTGACTAAGGCTGACCTGAGCAAGGCTCCATATACCTTCGAAGTGGACGGAGAAAAAGAGATTACTGCAGACACTGTGATTATATCGACAGGAGCTACAGCTAAATATCTGGGTCTGGAAGATGAAAAAAAATATGCCGGTATGGGTGTCAGTGCATGTGCCACTTGTGACGGTTTCTTCTACAGAAAGAAAAAAGTGGCTGTAGTGGGTGGAGGTGATACTGCCTGCGAAGAAGCAATATATCTGGCAAGTCTGGCAAGCGAGGTTTATCTGGTGGTGAGAAAACCATATCTGAGAGCTTCGCAGATTATGCAGGAAAGAGTGATGAACCATCCGAAAATCAAGGTACTGTTCGAACACAATGCTGTAGGTCTGTACGGTGATAACGGCGTGGAAGGTATGCATGTGGTTAAAAGAATGGGTGAAGCTGACGAAGAAAGATATGATGTGGCTATAGACGGATTCTTCCTGGCAATAGGACACAAACCTAACTCTGACATATTCAAACCTTGGGTGAAAACTGACGAGGTGGGATACATCATAACAGAAGGCAACACACCTAGAACAGGAGTGCCGGGAGTATTTGCTGCAGGTGATGTAGCTGACCCGCACTACAGACAGGCTATCACAGCTGCCGGAAGCGGATGCAAGGCTGCCATAGAAGCAGAAAGATATCTGAATAAGTAATCAAGATAAAGTTATTAGCTTGAAAGTGATTGGTTATTATGACCATCCGGGCATAAACCAAAAGCTAAAGACTAAGAACTAAAACCCAAAAACTAAAAACTAAAAACTACATTTATGAATCTACTAAAGAAATCGGCCGCCATGGTTATTTTCATAGGCGGTGTAGCTTCGGCTCTGGCACAGCAAATGCCTCCTGTACCTACGGATCCTAACGTCCGTGTAGGCAAACTGGAAAACGGGCTGACTTATTATATCAGGCATAACGAAATGCCGGAAAACCAAGTTGACTTCTATATAGCACAAAAAGTCGGTTCAATTCTGGAAGAAGACAACCAAAGAGGATTGGCACACTTCCTGGAACATATGTGTTTCAACGGTACTACAAACTATCCGGGAAATCTGCTGAGAGAATATCTGGAAACTATAGGAGTGAAATTCGGTGTAAACCTGAATGCATATACTTCGATAGACGAAACTGTGTATAACATATCAAATGTCCCTGTTACAAGAGAAAGTGTGGTGGACTCGTGTCTGCTTATACTGCACGACTGGGCTAACGACCTTACACTGGACCACGAAGAAATAGACAAGGAACGAAAAGTAATACACGAGGAATGGAGAACCAGAACAGGTGCCATGATGCGTATGTATGAAAAGGTGTTCCCTGTAATGTATAAGGACAGCAAATATGCATACCGTCTGCCTATAGGTACTATGGAGGTAGTAGACAATTTCCCATATCAGGCACTGAAAGACTACTACGAAAAATGGTACAGACCGGACCAACAGGGTATCATAGTAGTAGGTGACGTGGACGTAAACAAGGTAGAGGAAAAGATAAAGACAATGTTCTCTCCTATCGAAATGCCTGAAAATGCTGCAGAAAGAATTTACTATCCTGTACCTGACAACGATGAGCCAATCATAGCTGTGGCTAAGGATAAAGAACAGCAGGTGCCGGTGATATACGTATTCCACAAACATGATGCGGTGCCTAACGAGATGAAAAACAATATGGGATATCTCGCTATGAACTATATGACTTCTATGGTTGGGAATATGCTGAATGCAAGACTTATCGAAATGACCCAGAAGCCACAGCCTCCATTCATCGAGGCTTATGCAGAAGACGGAAACTATCTGCTGGCAAAAACAAAAGGAGCATTCCTGGGACTTGCAGTTGCCAGAGAAGACGGAATACTGACATCTACCGAGGCTTTGATGACAGAGATAGAAAGAGTGAGACAGTTTGGCTTTACTGCAAGCGAATATGCAAGAGCAAAGGCTGACTATCTGAGAGCTCTGGAATCGGCCTACAACGAAAGAGACAAGATGAGAAACTCACAGTATGTGAACGAATATGTGAGACACTTCATCGACAACGAGCCTATGCCGGGTATAGAGAACGAATATGCCATAATGAACCAGATAGTGCCTAACATTCCTGTAGAGGCAATAAACCAGATGGTGAAACAGATTATAGGCGAAAAGAATATCGTGGTAAGTGTGTTCTGTCCTGAAAAGGAAGGTATGAAATACCCTACGGAAGCAGAACTGAAAGCTGTGATAGACAAGGTTAAGGCTGCTAAACTGGAAGCTTATGTGGACAAGGTTTCGGACGAACCTTTGATGAAGGAACTGCCTGCAGGAGGTAAGGTGGTGAAATCGGAAGAAGGACCTTTCGGAAGCAAAATCCTTACACTGAGCAATGGCGTGAAGGTAGTAATGAAGAAGACTGACTTCAAGGCTGACGAAGTGAGAATGCAGGCATTCAGTACAGGAGGTACTTCTATGTTTGACGACAAGGATGCAGTACAGTTCAAACTGATAAACCAGGTAGCAAGCCTGGGAGGTTTGGGTAACTTCAGCGCAGTAGATCTGGACAAGGTACTGGCAGGCAAGATGGCGTCGGCTTCAGCATACGTAAACAGCCTGACAGAAGGTATCAGCGGTTCGTGCTCGCCTAAGGATATGGAGACAATGCTACAACTTACCTATCTGAGATTTACAGCTCCAAGAATGGACAAGGATGCATTCGACTCTTTCATCAACCGTAACAAAGCTGCACTTGCCAATGCAGAAGCAGACCCTAATACAGCTTTCGGCGATACTATCAATGTTGCCCTTTACAACAGACACCCGAGAGCACTAAGCATAAAAGCAGATACTCTGGACAAAATAGACTATAACAGAGTAATGGAACTGTATAAAGACAGATTTGCTGATGCAAGTGACTTTACTTTCGTTATGGTGGGAAATATAGACGAAGCTACTGCTACTCCACTGATTGAGAAATATCTGGGAAGTCTGCCTTCGGTGAAACGTAATGAAAAGTTCCGTGACGTAAATCCTGACATCAGAAAAGGATTGTACGAGAACAACTTTACGAGAGAAATGGAAACAGCAAAATCGACCGTACTGATGGTTGCAAGCGGAAATTGCAAATACAACCAAAAGAACATGGTTATGATGAGTATGCTGGGACAGTTGTTGAATATTCTATACACACAGACCGTGAGAGAAGAAGCTGGAGGTACTTACGGTGTATCTTGCAACGGTTCGCTGAACAAATATCCTGAAGAAGAAGCAGTATTCCAGATTTATTTCGATACTGACCCACAGCGCAGACCTCAGATGGTTGAACTGATAAACAAGGGTATTGACGAATTCATAGCACAAGGACCTAAAGTTGATGATCTGAACAAGGTAAAAGAATATATGCTCAAGACATTCCAGCAGAACCAAAAGGAAAACTCATACTGGATGGGAATATTGAACGAGAAACTTTGGGAAGGTCTGGATATGAATACAGGTTACGAAGCAACAGTAAACTCTATCACAATAAATGACCTGAAGAAGTTTGCAAAGGATTTCTTCGGACAGAAAAACATGATAGAAGTAAGTATGAGCTCACCGGTAGAATAAACATACCGAGGTAATATACTATTGATGGCGGGAGACGGAAAACCATATGTGGTTATGCCGTCTCCCGTCTGTTTTTTACGGAACATGATATTTGTCGGAATATTGTTAAATAGTAACTAAATTGTGCAAACAGAACCGGCAAGGTTTGAAAGTAATAATTATTTTTGTAGTATAACGTAAGTGATAAATACAAATGAAATACTGCTGGACATATAAATACATAAAACCGGTTCTGGGATGGATGATAGTTATTATGATGACATCGTGCGGAACTCACAGAATGAAATATGACTTCAGAGACTTGGCTGCGGCAGCCATAAGGCTGGATATGGACATAGACATGAAAGATAACCACAAGCTATATATTGAGGCATCAAAATGGATAGGAACGCCGTACAGATATGGAGGAACAAGCAAGAAAGGCGTAGACTGTTCCGGACTGACATCATCAATATATAAAACAGTATATGGGAAAAGACTCAAGAGAAGCGCAGAAGAACAAAGAGATGATGACTGTTACAGAGTGTACAAAAGGAACCTGAAAGAGGGAGACCTGGTTTTCTTCCACAACGGAAAGAAAAAAAGAAGAGCCTCGCATGTGGGAATATATCTTAAGGAAGGAAAATTTATCCATGCATCGACAAGTGTGGGAGTAGTTTTGAGCAGCCTTAAAGAAGGATATTACGAGAAACACTGGCTACAAGGTGGAAGGATAAAATAATAAGTAAAAAACATGGATAAGGACTCAATAATAAAATTCTCCTGCTTAGTGTCAGTAATAATGGCTGTGAACAATATGGCTGCACAGCATCTCAACACAGACTTCAAAAAGGATTTCAAAAATAAGGGAGAAGAAAGCGAACTGAAACTAAACGAAGAGGCAATAAAACTGATAAAATTCGACTTTATGCCTGAAATGGAGAGTGAGATAAACAAACCTATGGAAGCTCCCCTGGAAAAGTCGTGGATGCAGTTTAAAAGCGATCTGGCAGTACCAAGAAGCCTGACGGACACGACAAAGGTCAGGAAGCCGGGAGGCTACATAAGGATGCTGCCCTACTCTATCTGGACAAAATTCGGCGAGGATCCGGTTTATGACGTAATGGTGTTCGGCAGGAAAAAGGAATACAAAATAACATGGACTATAAATCCTTTTGGAGAAACAGGCGAAAACTTCGGCAGAAGTATTGACCCGTCGGCAGGTGTAATAAGTGATGGAATGAGAATCAGAGGGGCAGGAATCGCCATAGGAAGTCTGGATATAATGGGATTTATATACTATAACATGACGGCAAAAGGAAGGATGCTTAAACATAACAGCAAGCACGCAAACGCATGGAAAATATATCAGAAATACCAGCCTACACTGAACGACAGCCTGAAATTCCCTACATTCTACAATGGAATGACAGCGCCGGTTTTCGATTATTCCACATCAAAGGCTACGGCTATTGAATATGATTTCCCTGAAATGACCGATTCAATGAAAGCGGAAATAGAGATGGTAATATCTGCAAAAAGAGATACACTAAGAAAAGAGTATCTGGAAAAAGCCAATAAAGACGCAGACAAGGATAGAGAACCTGACAGGGTGAAAAGAAACTTCAGATGGGACATAAGAAAAGCAAAAGCAGCAAAAGCCCAGAAGGATAAAGAAGAGGAACTGAAAGCCAAAGAAGAAAAGATGATTGAAGAACTGCCCGGCAGCATGGACAGCATTTACATCTACATGAGGAAAAAAGAGAAAAGGGAGGCTGAAAAAAGAGCAGAACAGGAGAAAATAAGAAAAATGAGATACGGTATAGAATAAAAAAATACGGGATTCGGCCGAATCCCGTATTTTCATATAGTGCAGTTTTAAACTAATTTTCTTACTTCTTTTCGATATCTATACCCTTGTTACGAAGAGTCATACCCATAAGTTTAAGATAGTCAGAGTATTGCTTCTCATCCAAAGTTTCCTTCATCATCTTGAGATTTCCGTATACTGCATCTCTGATTTTCTTTTCGTTACCTTCTTTTGCTCTATTTGCACGTTTCATCTCATACTCAAAGTAATCGCATATTGCAGCTACTTCTTCTGTCTGATTTGAAGACAATTTTAAGTACTTACCTAACTGAGTTTTGTTGATTGAACCATTCCACTTCCCTGGAGTAGTTGTCTGATTACCGTTTGCAAATACTGTTGCAGAAAATGCCAATGCGGCGATAAATGTTAATCCTGATTTCATAATACCTAATGTTTAATTTTTGTTGTTACCTAAAATACAATCTTTACCTGATTGCCTTAATTTAATCTCATTTTGGTAAGTTATTTCTTATACTTACCTGTCATTTAGCTTAAGCCTTTATCTTTTTACCGATACAAAGATAAGCACGTTTTCGATAACAAGAAAACAAATGACAGAGAATCTTTTAAAATACCGTCATTTGTTGACATGCATCAAGAGTTTAACAGAAATTTGAACAAAAACAGAATTTTATTGTTAATGTAGTATATATAAAACAAGAGCCCGATACGCAATCGTACCGGGCTCTTGTTTTATATAAATGTAGATTATTATCCACCGAAGTTATCGTACATGATTGAAGCTGGTTCAACACCAAGACTGTCAAGCATCTTGACAACTGCATTAGACATAGGGCCAGGACCACACATGTAGTACTCAATATCTTCTGGAGCTTCGTGATTCTTCAGATAAGTTTCAAGCATAACCTGATGAACGAATCCCGGAGTATACTTCACACCAGCTGCATCGGCTGCAGGATCTGGACGGTCAAGAGCCAAGTGGAAGTGGAAGTTAGGGAAGTCTTTTTCAAGAGCCATGAAGTCTTCAAGATAGAATACTTCGTTCAATGCACGAGCACCGTAGAAGTAGTGAAGTTCGCGGTCTGTAGTATGCAGAGTACGTGTCATGTGCATAATCTGTGCACGCAAAGGAGCCATACCGGCACCACCACCTACCCAAATCATTTCCTTCTTAGAATCGAAGATTGGGTGGAAATCACCGTAAGGACCACTCATCAACACCTTGTCACCTGGTTTCAAAGTAAAGATGTATGAAGAAGCGATACCAGGATTTACATCCATGAAACCGCTACGGTCTGGCTTAAATGGAGGAGTTGCAATACGTACAGTCAACATGAACACATCACCTTCTGCAGGATAGTTGGCCATAGAGTAAGCACGGATAGTTTCTTCTTCGTTCTTACATTTCAGGCCGAACAAACCAAATTTTTCCCATGCTGGAAGATATTCGTCGCCAATAAGACTCTTGTCGATATCCTTGTTGTAATCCATTTCGAATTTAGGAATCTTGATCTGTGCATATGAACCTGGGATAAAGTCCATGTGAGCACCTTTAGGCAACTGTACCTTGAATTCCTTGATAAATGTAGCCACGTTCTTGTTAGAGATAACTGTACATTCGTATTCCTTAACACCCATTACAGATTCAGGAACCTTGATTGACATATCACCCTTAACCTTAACCTGGCAACCAAGACGCCAATGGTCTTTCTGCTGCTTACGGCTGAAATGGCTCACTTCTGATGGAAGGATTTCGCCACCACCTTCTACAACCTGACATTTGCACTGTCCACAAGAACCTTTACCACCACATGCTGAAGGAAGGAACACATTGTTCACAGCCAATGTATTCAGCAGTGTAGAACCAGATTCAACTTCCAACTGGTTTTCACCGTTTACAGTCACTTTCACCTTACCTGAAGCAACAAGGAAATTCTTGGCAACCAGAAGGATTATTACCAACACCAGAATAGTCACGAGGAATACTCCAATGCTTGCTAAAATAAAATTCATAT
>CALUPA010000014.1 GCA_944322395.1 uncultured Phocaeicola sp. | reverse complement strand
TAGCATCTGTAGGTACGAACTTATTTGTGAATTACTCATATATGTAAAATTAATTTTGAATAGTTACTTAATAATATCTTTTTATAATTCCCTTGAACGAAAAACAATCTTTTTACCTAAAGAAAAAATATAACTAACACATTAAAAACCAATTACCCTAAAATCCTACACTAAAGGATTTACTAACAATCTTCTGATATTAATACGAACGAGAAAGCAGTTATACCTAATTAAAAATCATGTTTTTTATAATTTTCTTCCGTTATATTTCTTATATCCTTTTTGTGCAGCCTTATCAACAGGATATAATCTTACTGCCGCACCACCTTTCGGCTTAAGCTCGAACTTGATGTCCTGTGAAGCATTTACAAGGAAATATGAGCACTTCACATGTGTCTTGGTTTTCACAGCTTCACCCCCATCCGTATAGATACAAGCCAAATATGTCTTACCCTTATCCAGGAATGACAGGTCAAGTACTTCGTCCGAACCATCGTTATTTGTAATCATACCAACAAACCATTCCTCTCCGCTACGACGTGCAATAGTGATGTTCTTTCCCGGAGTACCGTCAAGCACCCTAGACTCGTCGAACACAGTCTGCAGATTTTCAAACCACTCTATCTCCTGTTCTCCTCCATAGAGTGCAGGTTTGTCATACCAGAAAATAGTCTGAAGCGGACTATACATTATCAGTGACAATGCCAACTGATGTGCATGAGTATTTTTCAGACGGCGATCGTAGTAGCAGATTGTATAATCGGCAGCACCGTTAATCATACGTGTGAAAGGCAGAATAGTGTTGTGTGTAGCATCAGGGAATTCCTCGTTACCATGAATACCTTCCTGAGTGAGCAGATTAGGATATGTACGGCTAAATCCTGACGGACGGAACTCGTCATGAATATTCATCATAAGATTATTTTCGGCAGCCAGACGAACCATATCGTGCAACCATACTGCCCAACGGTGGCTGGCATACTGTACAAAACCTGACTTCACTCCTACTACTCCCCATTCCTTGAGAAGTGGGAACAGCTCGCGCATCTGTTTCTGCAGAGCATGCTGGTTTACGTAGAGCCATACACCTACACCTTTTTCCTTTCCATATGCTATCACTTTCTTCATATCAACATGAGGAACGACTTTAGTAGCATCACCATCGTGCGAAGTACATGGCATGTACCACTGCCAGTCGAAAAGCATATAAGGAATGTTGTGTTCGGCACAGAAATCAATGGTTGCAAGTCCGGCCTCGGTAGAAATGGCAGAACGCATAATCTTGCCAGGCTTGATCCACGATGTATCTTTTATCTCGCACGGAGGATTAAGGTTTTCTATGATATAGTTATGTTCTATTAACTGTCCCGGTTTTTCGGCTGCCATCACGATTTTCCATGGAGTTTCATAATATGTAACTATATCCACTGGACTATACATCACCGACTTCAGTGTACTACGTTTTTCGGCTGACGCCTGATATTTCGTCAAGCACCAGTCATCGACATCGGCATCTGTCAGAGCTGCCCAAAGACCGTTAGGCAATTCTAGAGTCAAAGCTCTTTCCACAGGTTTTGTAAGAGCATTTACATCAAGATGTTCGAACCATCCCTGTGCCCACTGTTCGCTCCATGCCATTGTTCCGTCGGCAAAAGAATATTCAGTAAGGTCGCCTGTCACTTTATGGAATATCGCATCCGGATGTTCAGGGAAGAAATAACGGAAAGCCACCCCCTCATCGTAAGCTCTAACTTCAATATTCAAACGATATTTTGACTTGTCTTTTTTAGACATATATACCACTCCGGCATTATAATTGTCCTTCACAAGGCTACGTTCACCATACACCGGTGTCCACTCACCACTATGAGAAGAGTATGAGACAGAATCTATCTCCATATTGTCCATCCAGCATTCCGGCTGCTGCAGAGTTCTCTTTCCAAGAGCCATCTCCCACACGTAGTTGTCCACATGCAAACCGGCTTTCGACTCTTTCAGAACGTTCTTGTCCTTGAAATCGACTGTATAATAAAGCCCGTTTGCACCTGAAGCCGATGTCTTGCCATAAAACTTCACCTTATGTACACCACCCGGTGATGCAAGTTCCAACTGTGTGTTTTTCTCGGCATACGAAGCCGCAGTCACGGCAAATGCCATAAATGGTAGTAGTAATCCTTTCTTTATCATAGTTATTATGTTCTGTTTTTGTTTTAATACGGATAAGTTAATCAAAACACCTAAATAGATTATTATTTTTTTTCGTTTTTATGATTCATAAATCCAAAAACAAACGCCTGATAGACGTTATGCAAACATTTATCAGGCGTTAATTTACTATCATCCAATATAACATCGGACTATTTTACCAAATAAAAATCTCTTTCAACAGGTTCTGCCGTACAAACCTTGTCTTTAATACCATATTGCCAAGCCACCACCGTAATCTTTACCGGCAATTTAGCTTTGACTGGTATATCGGTAATTTTCAATACATTTCCCTCTACTATGGCCGGACCATTCTTGACATAATATGAAACAGGCAGTCCGCAATCGGAAACGGCATTAAGTTTAACTTCCTTTGTTTCAAAGGATATATCGTCTATTCCAGGGAAAAGAATATACTGACGACGCCCTTTGGTATTTCTATATGGAATACGCAAATTCAACTGCTGTACTGCACTCTTATATTCTCTATTGCCTTCATTCTCGGCAAGCAACCATATATCGGCAGTACGGCGAGGATTATTCATTCCCATCCTGTAGAAACTTACTCTGAAAGTTGTATCATTAATTACCTCCACTGGACCACATATTCTATGCATACGAATTTTTCCTCCGGTATTCTCTTTACTCAAATCTGTCCTTAACGAGTCTGTATATACCGGAACAATACTGAATGTCAAGCCATCCTCTTCCGGACTAAATTTAAGAGAAACCTTCTCGTGTGAAGCTGAATTATAGCTTGTAAGCTGTCCGTTCTGCATAAAACCTATATACTGCATCTTTTTGTTTTTGTGCTGCTTGTATCTGTTCTCTGTCAGTTCAGCCATTTCCTTATCAAAATACCAGAAAGCGTCGTGTTTGTCACCTTTATACTTATTGTAAAGAGCAGGCTTAGGGCGTTTTGCCTTATCCCCCCACCAACGTTCAGCCAACCATCCTTGCCTTACATCTACTTTATTCAATGATACAGGCTTATCTACATGAGCATCATCAGGATAACGCCATTCAAGTGCCTTTCTGATAAACAAGGCTATGTATTCAGCAGTTTGATACGATACATCAAAATGCCCCCTACCGGTATCACAAAGAAAAGATATGCAGCTGTCCGGATATTTCATCCTGAAAGCCAATGCAGGATTTACTCTGGCCTCCCACCATTCGTATTCACCTTCTATCATAAGCCCCGGTATACCGTCGATATTTCTTGTACGTCCCCATTCTAGGTTCTCCCTGCCGTATCCGCAAAGATTTGTACGTGGAGCATCACCGTGAAGTGATACTATAGCCAAAGTTCTTTCAGGATTCCACGCCGCAAAGTTCCAAGGATATGTAGCCATAGCAGAATGTCCCAAAGGAACAACAGGTACATACTTCAATTCATCATAACCACTGATAGCAGCAAAATCGTCCATCATAGTTTCAAAAGCCTTTTGTACTCCTGTCTCCACTTTCCATTGTTGGTCTAATCCGGGAGTAATCCATATCATACCCACCCCTATTTCGGAAAGTCTCTGCCTGAAACAATCCATCTCGAACAACGTTTCCTCGGACATGTTATGCTGGCCTATTACAACAGCCTTTATCTGATTACTTTTCGGAGGTAACCATAGAAATGCCTCCGGATTTCTGTTTGTTTCCGATGAAACAATACCTTTGACAACCACACTCCATTGCCACTCTCCGGCAAAACTGTATGCTGCACAAAGAAGCAGCATTATCAGAAATAATATTTTCTTCATGGTTATCTATTCTATTTTTTATATCATTCCTCAATTTTCCAATACACAGCATATCTCTGCCTGTGCACATCAAATAAAGGCTCTAATTCAACACCTTTATCAGAGACAAACTTCAATCCATCGCCTTCCTTCACAAAACTTCTTTCAGGTTTTATACTTTTAACAACGGTCTTATCTTCAATATTCTCCGGAATATTATAATCATAAGTATAATAATCATTATACAGTTTTGGATTTGAATCTGGAGCTGGTTCCTTCATTCCTTCAGTACCCAATTTACCTGCCAATACTATAGGACCATACAACAACGCCGCAATATTCTTATTATCCGGTACAGATTCCCAATGAAGTTTCATAGGATATTTGACAAGTATCTCGTCGCCATTCTTCCATGTACGGTCAATCTCTATATAACCTTTATTATTTGTTCTGACACGTATTTTTTTACCATTTATCTTTACAACTACGTTTTTACTCCATGAAGGATACCTTAGATATATTGCAAATCGTGAAGACTCCTCTGTTGCAATCTTTAAATGTACCTCATCCTCATATGGAAAATCAGTAAGCTGTGTTATTTCTACATTCTTTTCCTTCCATGACAAAACTGAAGGTATAAAAAGATTTACATACACTCCTTTATTATTGTGAAAATATATGCTTTCGGCATATTTGGCATGACTTTCAAATCCACTACCCACACAACACCAGAATGAATTGAATGGAGTACTGTAAACCTTATGGCTGCCTGTCTTTAATGGCAGAAAATATGCTACCATACCAGTCTTGGGGTCCTGCTGTCCGAGTATATGATTATATAAAGCACGCTCATAATAATCAGCAATATCAGATGTAGCATTCCAACAGAACAAATGTTTGCTTAGTTTCAGCATATTATATGTGCAACAAGTTTCACCTGTATAACCTGATATGTGTTCCGAAAACCTATTTGTGTCAAAGAAATGTTCCTTATCACTGCTGCATCCAGGAGCGAATGTATGCTTGTCTATCATTGTTTTCCAGAAGAACTCTGACAGATTCTTACTTGCCGTATCTCCGGTAATTTCATAATTCCTTGCTTCGGCCAGAACTTTAGGTATAAATGTATTTGTATGTTTCGTTCCAAGATCATCAATTCTTTTTTTCAAAGGATCGATAACATCATTATGATAAAAAAAAGATGCAAGCCATCTGTAATCTTCATTCCCAGTCAAAGCATATAAATTATAGAATGACTCATTTATACCTCCAAACTCATTCCTTATCATTTTTCTGCGGACACTGTCATCTAAATTATGAAGTTTGGCATATGCCCAATCTCCCATACCCTGAGCCAAACTTAAAGCCTGACTATTTCCCGAATAAAGATATTGGTCGATAAGTCCTGAAAGTATCTTATGGAGTGTGTACCAAGGTGCCCAAACACTTGTTGCACGAATATTCCTATTTATCAGCTCTTCGGAAAAAGCACTTAAATATCCGGTACCGTATGCCTTCTGTACTTCCGACAATCCGTTCACCAAGCTATCACCTTTTAACTTGAAAATTTCACTGCCGGTAGCTGCATACATCAATGAATAAGCAGAAAGTATATGGCCAGTAGTATGCCCTCTAAGCTCACAGTCAAGTGACTCCCAACCTCCAAGTTTTTCTACTGTCATATAGCCTCCTTCACGACCGGCAAACACACCGGCTGTAGTACGGAAACTATGCAACAGTCTGTTTACGTCTATCGAAACCATCCAAACAGAGTCTCTGTCCATATTTTCTTTAAATCTGCTTTGCAGAAGACGAACATCGTTCAGCCCAAAACACTTGACAGGATATTCTATACCGGATTTGATTTTTTGTTCAGACTCAAACATACCTGGATATACAGATTGAGAGTTTAAAGTCTGCATTGACAATAAAGTTAATGCTAATATTATTTTAATTACTTTCATAAAAGATTATTATTTCACAAAATCAAACTACAACTGCTTTAATATATTATCTTATAATCTTAAAACAAAAAAGTATGAGCTATAGATAAAAATCTTATTGTTCATACTTTTTTATAATAAATCATCATTCACGGTACATCATAAGTGTACCCCATCCCAATTGGTCGAATGCACCACTATCTGTTCCATATATAGAATTTCCGCCTGCCCCACCTTCTGGTCTGATTTTATCGGCAAATCTTTTAGCGTACGTATATCCGGAACTTAAATTCTTGATTTTTGCATAATGTATGTAGAAAATCTCCCATCCCGGTCTGAATTTACCACGACCTTCATCATCTGCAACTACCGACTGAGTTGCTCCATGATTATTGCTTGTACATGAACAGTCTATACAATATTTATATTCATTAAAAGGCATCTCTGATTGTGTTACCAGCCATTGTCCTGAAGCATTATTGTTATCAGTTCCATTTTTCAAATTGAACAGAGCAGTATATTCACCCATTTTCATCATCAAATTATCATTTGCTGCAAAGAAATCAAGTTCCGGAACATTAGTATTAGACTGATATAATGTATATGCCATTTGGCATAGATTTGCAGCTACTGCCACTGACATAGAAGCATGTCCCTGGTCACGTCCGCTTTCCTGATTTTGGGCAATCTGTTCACCTGTACCTAAAGGATCATCAAATACTCCCTGAACCAATTTCTTAATACAACCATTACCAGCTCCACTATAGAAATAGTTTACCACATAATTTATCATCTCATGGTTTTCTGTCAAAACTCCAATGGAGAAATATGAGCACATATTTACCAAATCCCAGTTAGACCAATAGTGGTCATCACATTGTCCTTGATGATTAGTCATAAAATCAATGTTCTTTGATGCAAAAACATCAACCATCCATTTTTTGAAATCTTCAAAATCTGTATCAGACCATCCATCATATGTTCTCATAATCTCAGCAGCATTTGCAAAAGTATATCCCTGTGCACCTGCTGCCAGCATCTGATTGGCATCATTTGACTTTATACCCTTACACTCTTCTGCCCATTTATTCATTATATTTACTGCATTGTCAGCATATTCCGCATCATCAGTAAGTTTCCACAACAAAGCCATCTGATATGCAGCAGCAGCATCATTCATTGCTTTTGAATAGTTTTCTTTTCCATCAGAAGTCACCCCTGTTGCATCTCCTCTAACTATATATTCTGTAGGTGATGGTGTATATGGCACCATAGTGTATCGGCTATTTTTCAATAGTTGGAATTCTTCCTTTACAGGCTGAGGAGCAGTTCCGTCATCCAACATAGATTTTACTCTGTCAAAATCTGCCTGATTAAACATTCCACAAGGATGATTGAATGTATACTGAGCGGCAACAGGTGTATAAACATCTTCAGGAATAGTTAAGTCAACTGTTCCAAACTCATTTTTTTGACATGCCGCATTAAACAACGATATTAAAGCAACCAAACAAGTTATAAATATTTTTTTCATAATTAGCTATTTATTAAAGTTGTACAATACTTGAAGCATTGTACAACCTTGAATTTATATTATTTTGTCTTCTCAAAAGTAAGACCTTCTGATTCTATATATCTTTCAATATCACTCAATTCCTTAAATGTCTGTACCCAATAAACATTATAAGTCAACTGATGAGATATAGGTGATATATCAGCATATTTAAACTGGAATGTTGTAAACTCTGCTATTGAATTATTCGGTAACAATCCACCTGTAGCGAATGTCTGTGAAGAAAAATCATAAACATAAACATATGTTCCATCACTACATTCATATGCATGAAGCCACTTATTATTACTTCCACCAACGTTTCCTGAATATTTTGCACCATTGCAAGTTCCTGATGTATCAAGATTTATCTGACGTTTAGTAATACCTTCATCAGCATATTTATATAATACATCTTCCCATCTGATGGCCAACAACGGATATTTACCTGCATGTATCCATGTTTTTGACTCCCAACACTTGAAGTCTGCTCTCTGGTTTGTGGCATTTTGATTATAAGTTGTCACTGTCACATAACCATCATGCCATTCTGTAGATGTTGAAGAATTATTACCGTTTTGTTTTGCATCAGACCAAGTAATATTGTTTTCATCTTTAAACAGTTCCCTTATCAAGCCCTCTTCCAGATGCAATTTAATTTCAGAAGAGTTACCTGTTTCAGGACAAGTTGCAGTAATTGTAACATCCCCGAAAATACCACTCTGATTAAATGTTACTACACCATTTTCCACAGTAGCAATAGTTTCATCAGATGACTTCCATTCAATCAATGACAATGTACATTCTGCAGGAACTGTAGTAAAGTCTAATTCCACTTTCTTATCCGCTATTGCAAACAAGTAGTTGTTTTCAACAGAATAAGTCTGGTCTATAGTGATTTCCTGAGGTTGTACTATTTGTTTAACTGTCAATTCAATAGAACCGGTCACATTGCTTCCATCAAGAGTTGTGGCTGTAATAGTTACATCTGCATTTACTTTATCGTTTACAATACCTGTTACCAAACCATTTGCATCTACAGTTGCAATACTTTCATCTGAACTTGTCCATTTAACAGTCTTATATGTCGATGTTTCAGGTAATATAGATGCTGTAAGCTGTAATGTTTCACCGGCATACACTTCTAGAGATTCAGAAGATATATTTACACTCTCTGCCTGTACCATAGTATTTGATACTACAACTTTCAGTGTCTTGTATATACCGCTTCCGGAATATGCAGCAACAGGAGCAAGCTGAATCACAGAGAATGTTGTTCCATCACCTTCAATAGCCTTAACTTCTCCTTCATTGGAAACAGTTGCAACGCTTTCATTGCTTGATGTCCATGTCACATCCTTGAAAGTAACATTTTCCGGATAAATTTCATAACCCAACTTTACTGTTTCACCAGCCAACATAGGTAAATTAGAGTTTCCCAATTCATCAGTATAAATCAAACTTTTTATCTCATCAGGATATACAAATTCTACCCTTTCAGGAAACTGTGCCTCCGAAACGTCTGCAAATTCCTCATTCTTACATGATACAAATGCTGTACATAAACCAGCAATTGCCATAAATCCTATATTAAATTTATACATACTTTTCATAATCAAAATTTTAAATTATTTATTTCTCCCATCCTGGATTCTGTCCTAATTCTGGATTCAGCTGTATCTGGTCAGAAGGCAATGGATAAAGATATAATTTGTCATTCCAAGTTCTGTTATTATATAAAATAATACATCCTTCATTATCAAGCTGACGTGTCTGTGCTGCCCAGTTTGTCTCAAACCATGTTCCTGTAACCTTAACACCGAGCTGATTCTGCGGCATTTCAACCGGAGCTGTAGCCCATCTCTTCAAGTCATCAATTCTAAATCCTTCAAGGAACAATTCAACTGTTCTTTCACGTCTGATTTCATCTCGCATAGACAAGCTGTTATTAGTAACGAACTCATTGCTTAACTTTGGCATATCAGGATTAACCCTCAGTCTTACCAAGTTTAAAGAATTGTTCAAATCGTCATCTGAAATAGTTCCATCAAGTTCATATACAGCCTCAGCATAGTTCAACAATACTTCTGCATATCTTATTACAGGATAGTCCATTGATTCCTGAGTATCAGCGACATGTCTTTCAACACACCATTTCTGATTCTGATAACCACTGTTTGATCTTACATCGGCATACTTGCAATCATTCAAATCATCATCATTCCAATATACTCTCCATGGTCCGTCATTTACCCAATATGCTTCACCATGTTTCAACATTGTATTGTCCATACGGTTATCCCTATCTACAAACTCATCTGTAGGATTTGCATAACCTTTAAATTTAGCTGATTTATCAATTGGAAGACCGTCGGAACACAAATACATATCAGCCATCTTCTTGGTTATATAGCAAACGTTAGCCAACATTCCGTGAGTTATATTAGTTCCCAATGCATCACCATCTCTGTGTCTGTGAGCCAGAATATACTCCTTGTTATCTTTCTTGGAAAGATTTGCAGGATTACACTGTGCGGCATCTTCAAGAATAAACATATATCTGTAACTCTGAGTACCTAATACCTGATTATAAAAAATCTCATATTTACCCGATTCTATAACATCCTTGGCAGCGTCTCTTGCTATAGTAAGCAATGCTGTACTTCTTTCTGTGTTAGAATTGGCATCTTTACCGTTTGTGTGGAATTTCTGCCAAGTACCTTCATATAAAGCAACTCTCGATAACATAGCCAAAGCCGCATACTTTGTCAGACGACCTTCCTCAGATGCAGTTTCAGGCAATCCATCGGCTGCTTCCTTCAAATCTGTGATAATCTGATCAATTACTACACCTCTGTCATCACGCTTTCCATATAGCTTTTCAGAATCCAAATCCAGAGGCTCAGTCAATAGTATAACATCCCCCCATATCTGCACCAATTCGAAATGCAAGTAAGCACGGAAGAATTTCGCCTCAGCCACAGGTACTTTTATCGCTTCCTGGTTATCAAATGAGTTGGCATTCTTTAATAACAGATTTGTATAGTATATACGTTTATATAATGTTGTATAGTTCTTATCTTCCGAAGGAATTGAGTTTGTACCCTGGCTATACAGGTTTAATGACGATGTAGCTATCAGGTCCGAACGATAATCACTGTGAGGGCCATCACTTACACCTGCACCATAGTTATTATCCCCCATCTGGAAATCCCTTGTATAAGAATAGAACTGATTGGCAAACAACTGGAAATTTTCAGCTTTATTCCATACCAAATTATCTCCCATATCAGCCAATGGATTCAAATCCAGACATGAAGTTGATGCTAAAGTCATCAAGGAGAGGCATGCTATTTTAAAGTATTTCTTAGTATTCATAAACTATAATTTTAGAAAGTTAGATTAACACCAAATGTAAAGTTACGGGTAAACGGATATCTCTGTGTACCGGAAGCATCTCTTTTTGCTTCAGGGTCCCAACCATCCTTAATCTTGGTAGTTTCCCATAAGTCAGCACCTGTTATATACAAACGAACATTCTCTACAACATTCTGACGTTTCAACAATTTACTGTCAAATGTATAACCGATTGTTACATTTTTCAATCTCAGGTATCTTCCATCCTGTGATGTAAGAGATGAAGCCTGATAGTTATAGTTATTTATATTACTGTCGTTTGTATAAGGAGCATAATAAGCATCCGGATTATCTTCACTCCAAGTATTACCTATTGAGGATGTTATAGTGTTAGTATAGTTTGCTCTGAACGGTACTGTCCAGTTGTCAATTCCTCTATATACGAATCTATTGGCTGCACCCTGGAATATTACATTAAAATCAAAACCTTTATAAGAAGCTCCTGCATTGAAAGAATAAGAAATTTCAGGTGAATCACTACCCAAGTAGATATAGTCATTATGGTCTAGTACACCGTCTCCATTTTCATCACAATACATATTGTCACCTACACGCAGATTTGAAGGCATTCCGATACCGTTATTCTCATAATATTTTGTCATATATGCATTCAGCTGCTCTTCATTCTGAATCTTGCCTCCGTAACGCAATCCAAAGATTGAATTCAACGGATAACCCTGCTGAGTTGATGTATATCCAGATGACATAACAGATGTTCCACCATAATCAACCAATTCGTTACGTGCAAATGTAAATACACCACCCAAATGATAATCTACCTGACCAATCTTTCCTCTGTAGTTCAAGCTACCTTCATATCCCCATGTCTTGAACTTTCCGGCATTAGCTTTAGGAGCATCATCGCCCAAAGTTCCAGGGAAGGTAATGCTTACAAGCATGTTATCATTTTTCTTCATGAAGGCCTCGACGGTACCGGTAAGTCTTCCATTCAGGAAACCGAAATCAACAGCCAAGTTATAATTCTTGATTCTTTCCCAACTACGTGATGTAGATGCCAAAACTCCTGATGTCTTGATATAAGACAATTTATCAGTTCCTACATATGCACCTGTACCTGTTTCAAGATTATAAATCTGTACACCATCATAGTTAGAGATACCACTCTGGTTACCCATTTCTGCATATGAAAGTCTCAGTTTAAGGTCGCTAAGGAAATCAACATCTTTCAAGAAGTTTTCTTCTTTAAGTCTCCATCCCAAAGATACACCATAGAACAAATCCCATCTGTTTTCAGGCAAGAAACGTGAAGATCCATCGTATCTGGCATTCAGCTCCAATAAATACTTATTATCATAATCGTAGTTAAAACGACCGAAATAAGACATTATGGCATTCTGGTATTTATCCTCACTACCAGACAATGTAATTTCACCAGATCCGTTTACAATTTCCAGTCCTGACTGAATGTCTTTAACCTTAACACCAAAATAAGTATATTCCTTGAATTCATACTGAGCACCTAATGTCAAACTCAAATTATGTTTATCTTTAAATGTTTTCATCGCATTCAGATAACCGGTAACAGAATAAAAATCTGTTTTTGAGTTTGTCTGTGTATATGTAGAATTTGCCTGAACAGGATCTGTCAGCACCTGTTTATCGCCTGCATAATTATAATAAGTAATACTGTTCTGTACTGTATTACGATTTGCAACTCCGGTAGTATAACCAACATTTGCATTAGCAGAGAGCCAGTCTGTTATCTGATAGTTCAATGTTTCACTTAAGCTGAAGTTAGAAACAGACAGTTTATTGTCTCCACCTTCTGTTACTTTAGCCACAGGTGAGCCCCATGTACCCCAAGCATACGGTTTACCGTCAACAGAAGTAAATGGCAAACCAGGCATAGGCATCTGAGTGGTAAGAACAGAGCTAATCATTGTAGGTACAACCTGTTCCTGTCGGCTGTATGAGATAGAAGATTCAAGTTTAATCTTATCAGTCAACTTGAATGTATTGTTCATACGGAATGTATAGCGCTGATTGTTATTATTACCGAACTGCAGTGTAGAACCATCATACAGATAATTCAAAGAAATACGGTATGAAGATCTTTCCGAACCTCCAGAAATACTCAAATTCTGTTCTGTTGACATTGTTTCTCCAAACAAAGAATCAAGCCAGTTGGTATCATCACTGAATACAAAATCGCTAACATCAGTAAATCCTGCTGAACCAAACGGACTATTACTGTTGCTAAGGTCAATGTATGTACCTTTGTACTGTTTAGCCAATTGCGCAAATGTGTACCATGAGTTGCTTGTATTGTTATCATTTTCCAATGCTGTCATAACTCCGTCAGCCCATTGGTCAATATTCATTGCACTTGGCATAAGTCCCACAGTCTTGAGTGTAGCAGTTCCGCTATATTCCACTTTCACTTTTCCTTCTGCACCTTTTTTTGTAGTAATCAACACTACACCACCGGCAGCTCGTGAACCATAAATTGCAGCAGAACCGTCCTTCAAGAAGTTGATAGTCTCAATATCGTTCGGGTTAATCAGACGCAATTCATTTACACTGTTATATGCCACACCATCAATAATAATCAAAGGTTCTGTAGAGTTTGCTGATACAGCACCACGCAGATTCAATCCCCAGCTTTCATCACCAGGAGCCGAAGAAGAACGTGTAATCATAACACCCGCAACCTGTCCCTGCAATGCTTCCAGCGGGCTTGACAATCCTCCTTTTTCTTTAAAAGCCTTTGAATCGACAACAGTAACGGCACCTGTAAGAGATTCTTTCTTCATCGTACCATAACCAACTACAACGACCTCGTCCAATAACTCAGAATCCTCTCTTAAAACAATATTAAGGTTCTTCTCATTACCGTTAATCTGAATCTCTTGTGTTTTATAACCTATAAAAGATACGACCAATACACCTTTTGCATTACTTAACGTAAACTTTCCGTCAATATCAGTAATTGTACCATTATTAGTCCCCTTCACCATTACATTGGCTCCAATTACAGGCTCTCCATTTGCATCAACGACAATTCCGCCAACAGTAGCATTCTGATAAATCTCCATGCCACCATTAACTTCAGCAAATGTTGGCAATGGAATTCCAACACAAAACGATGTTAAGAACATCGAGGAAAATAAAATTCTCCTAGACATTGAATTTAAACGATAATTCTTCATGTAATTAAATTTTAATTTGACATTAAATTATATACATTCTTTGATATATTTTCTAATTTCCTTTCTACCGAGAAAAAGATGATTCTCGACTGTCCGTTTAGACAAACAAAGCTTATCGGATATATCATCTGACGACATATCCATAAACCTGTTCATATAATATATTTTCTTTCTTTGGGATGGAAGCATATGCATTACAGCCTTCTCATGTTTCTCTAAATCACGAGCTATAATATCACTTTCGAAAGAACGTACTTCAGGCTTAATAGACTCCATCATATAAGAAGTTATTTCCTGTTTCTTATAAAAACGACGCAAGTAATCAGTAATAAGATTATTGGCAATTGTAAAGACGAAACTCTTAATAGTATCTTCACGCAACATTTTTCCGCACTCCAAAAGGCGAACAAAAACATCCTGCACCAAATCCTCAGCATCATCATCATTGCCTATCCTGTAACCTATATAAGCCAACAAATGAGAATGGTGAGACTGAAATGCCTCTGCCACCAGATTGTAAGATTTCTCGATACTGCCTTCCATACTATTATATTTTATGGTTTTACGTTCATGTTTCTGACGCAAAATTATGGAAGAAAATATTACATGGAAAATATTTGAGACTACGATTAATCTCTCATAATGCGTTTAGACTATCCGCCGATATATCTATTTAATAATCAAACATTTACACACAGAAGAGAATAGTCTCACAAAATAATTTGAGACTGAAACACAGTATCGTCAATATTACTTTTCACTCCTGTTATTTGATTTTATATTCTTAATATATTCATTAGGAGTTATTCCTGTAACTTTCTTGAATGAGCGGAAAAACGAAGCTCTGGAACTAAAACCACAATGCTCGGACAAAGCTTCAAGAGTATATTTAGAAAACTTCTCTTCATTAATAGCAGATTTAAACTCCTCTACCCTATACTCATTTATATAGTCATAATAACTTTTCTGCAAATACTGGTTGAATACATAAGACAAAGCATGCGAGGACGTATTTGCCACTACTGCCAAATCTGCTATTTTCAAAGACTTGTTAGTATATAATTTCTTTTTAATCATTTCTTTATCCAGAATCTTCATCAGTCTCTTACACTCTTCATCTGATAACTTGTAATTCTTGTATTTATCCTCACTGACATAAGACTGACCATCATCCGTACAAGATTCTATATCATCCTCATGAAAATCCTCAAGAAAATTATCTCCTGTCTCTGAACTATAGTCAGATATATTATTTGAATCATTACCACGCTTCTCCTTTTGCTGCAACCATAATACAAGTCTTTTAAGGTTACCTACAGTAATTTTTATAGCCCTCTTCCTGAATATATATATAAATGCAGAACATGCTATTACAACACATACTATGATTATTATTGCTATATTATTCCTCTTTACATTTATACAAAGTGATATTTGCGACTCCGGATAACCAGCCCTACGAATCATAAGCAATGTATTTTTCTTGACGTCAAACAATGAAATCTCTGAAGTTCCATGCAGGGGTTTCCAGCTGTCAGAATTATCCAAGCTATATTCATAAATCATATAAGAAGGGTCACTATATATAAGACCGGAAAACAATACTTTGAGATTATGTGTAGAGTTATCCATTTCCAGGCTATACATATCACTACTTTCCCTTACTATATTGTTTGCATAAGCCTTTCCATTAACCATCACATCAGTAATCTCTATTCTGTAAGGATGCTTATGCAAGCTGTTAATTCTATCAGACTTCAAATAAACCAGTCCTTTAGAATTACCAAACCAAAACATACCGGATGAATCTCTAACCGCTGTACAATTTGTAAATATCGGATCAGGAATACCATCTGTGAAATTATAAGGTATTACATTCTTACAGCTGTCTACCCTGTACAGTCCGTTATTAGTTGTAATAAAAATACCCCCGACATTATCTTCAATTACAGAAAGGAACTGTTTGTTACTGAAAATAGGTGCACTATCGACAAAAAAGAACTCATCCATAATGACATCGGTACAAAACACATTACCTTTTTCAGGAAGAAAATAAAGCTTGCCATCTGCTGTTTCATAAACAGTCCTTATTTTCGAATCATTCACAAAGCCGTCAGGAAATACATTATTTCTAATTGCCCTTAATGAAGGTTCCCACAAGCATACACCACTCTCAGTGCATATCCAGCCTTTCTTGGAAGAATCAAAAAATATCTCATACACATTTCCCTCAGGAATCTTGGAATGTGCAGAGGTAAAATGGTAAATCTGTTCACCGTCCTTAAAAGAATATAATCCTGAAGATGTACCAATCCATAGGTTTCCTTCGTAATCAGGACGAATAGAAAATATATGTCCACTTAAGAATGTATCATCGTCAACATTCTTAGGAAAATCAGAAATAGAAAGAGTTATAGGATTAAAGGTGTACATTCCTCCCCCGTATGTACCAACATAGAACAAACCATCAAAATAACAACTGGATATTATCATATTCGCTCTAAGTTCCGGAACATTAAATGTTCTGACTATATCTCTTGACTCATCAATAAAAACAAGCCCGTCTCTTGAACCAATAAGACGCTGCTTGCCATTAAAGGATATTGTCCTTACAGGCATATCTTTGGTAGTAAACTTATCCTTCCACTTGTATACACTGAAAAGTCCACTCTGATACAATGTATAGTCCACTCCCAACTGATAAAGCCCTGTCCATAGCAGACCATCCCTATCCACCAATACTGAATATACAGAATTGGAACGTATTCCATCCTTCCTTCCAGGAACATGACGATATGATTTTACTATCTCCTTCCTTTCCACTGAAATGAAATGTACACCATTACCATCTGTTCCAACATACAGCAAATCCTTTCCGTCAGACGACAACGAAGAAATCACACTGCATCCAACATCAATATAATTGCCAAACTCATGGGTACGTGTATCAAAACGCATAATTCCTCGTTCCATAGTTCCTAAATACAGGAAATTACCTATGGAAGTCACGTTGTAAAATGAGTTGGATAATCCATTTATTTTACAATCAAATCTTTCATGTCTGCCAGTAGAAGGTTGATACCATATCACTCCATTCATTGTAGACAACCATACAGATGATGAATCGGGCGATATAGTTATTCCTGTCAACTTATTTTCTGGAGAGAAAAGATTGCTGTTGAACAGGACTTTTCTTACATTCTCCCTATTACATACATAAAGTCCCTCATCCGAAGCTACAAGCAGCGTGTCGAAAGAGAAACTATACATTGCATTTACTTTTGAGGATATATTCTCACGAAGAAAAGGGACAAACTTATCAGAAAGCGAATCAAGACGAAACAAACCGCCTCCTGTTCCACACAAAAAGCCATATGACGGACTTTCTGTTATAGAATATACACGCTTTCTGTTATTATCAGACATATTTATGTCATATCGTTTAAGGCGTACTCCATCAAATCTTTCCAAAGAAGAGTTTGTTCCGAACCATACAAATCCACGGGCATCCTTATAAATGGAATTTACTACAAGGTCAGTCATACCTTCCTGTACAGACAGCCCTCTGAATGTTTCCTGAAAAGCATACAGTTGCAGATATGTGGTCAGTAATAAGTATAAGAACAATATGTATTTATATATGAGCCTCATTATACATGCTATTGTCAACGATGTTAATTACTGAGCAAATATATAAAAAAATATATTATTAGCAACCGTGGCTAATGTTATTTTACAACCACATTCTCCACAAACTCATTCATCAGGAAATAATCAAGTCCATTAAGTTTCTCACCATTTATCCATACATCCTCAAAAGTAATATTCTTCACCATTCTGTCTTTATCAAATCCGTAAATCACAGGACGGTTCTCACCTATGCCGTTGAATCTGATGTTCCTGAATGTAAGTCCGTCTATTCCACGACCAGGTGCCCTGTCATACTTAGGATTATAGTTCACACGGATATTAAACATCATTCCTTCCTGGATGCTTTCTATACGTATATCCTCAAACAGAATGTTCCTTGCCAGATTCTTGTCACCACAAACCACGGCCATACATCCCTGATATGGATAGTCATCCTCATCATGTTCAAGTATGTCAATATCCTTGAAAGTCAGGTTTTCAATGTTCTCACCTATCTCTGCTTCCGGATCTCCATGACCGCCTATGTTTATAGGATGAGCAATATCTGCCCAAAGTATAGCACGGCGCACATTCACGTTGTTCGTACCTCCCCACCAGTTCCAGCGATGATTGTAAAAAGCCATACAGTCATCACTGTTGCGCATAAAGATATTCTCGATGTCAATATTCTGGCAACTCATCATATCAATACCATCCGACCATCCACGACAACTGAACGACTTGAAATTTCTCACAGTAATATCCTTGGAACCACCTCCGAATATCGAATAATGGTCTGGGTTAACAACTGTGATACCATCAATATAAACATTCTTAGAGTCTGTAACTTCTATCCCTCTTATCCCTTTGTATATAATACCACGACCTATAATTTTTACGTTCTCAGCATTGTCGACCAAAAGTTTAGCCTCAACAACAGCCCCCGGTGCAAGATACACAGTAGTATTGCTCGGTATCCTAATCTGATTGTTAGGCAAGTCTTTAGGTCTATGAGTTCCAGGACCGAAATACATCACTCCTTCCTTACTTTCTGTATAAATCTCTTTTTCTACAGGATTTGCAAACAAATGTAGGTTGTGCAAGCGGTCACCGTTAAATTCAACAGAAAGGTACTGTGGCTTGTCAAGAGTAAACAGAATACAGTTCTCCACCTGTTTATACTCTATTCCTTTCGATTTAGGTCTGATATCCACAGTCTGAATCAGTCCGTTATTCTTCTTTACCATTACCTCAACAGGTTCATCCATGTCAAACTGTACCATAGATGCATCCTGAACCCTGTCCATATCTACTTGTACCTTATACTCAAAAGTTTCCTTCCATTCCCCTCCTTTAATTCTTACCCTTACGGTAAAATCGTCATTATGAGGTATTCCCGTCCTTAGACCTTCCGGATACGTATAAAGTTGAGCTCTTAAACTTGAAGATGTGAGCAACAATAACAATAAAAGATTAAAAAGTCTCATAAATATTTATTATAGAATTACTTTATAACACCTGAATTTGCAGTTTTTTCCAACTTATAACTCTTTCCCAATATCATAATCTCAAAATCTACAGAAGATGTATACTTCCATCCGTCCGCATCGGAGTACAACAACACATCACCAGGCACAGATGTCTTAATTTCTACACCTGAACCCTTGTAGTATGTACCGTTACCCATAAATACCAACACCGGACTGCCTTCTTTTGTACGGCATATGCTGTATGTAGATTTTGTTTCAACATTCTCTGTTCTGTAAATATCCGTATTAGCATCTGATGACAAAATCAAATCGCAGTTTCCGTTTTTAAGATTTACCTTAACGGCCACATTGCTGCCTGAAGCGACTTCCGACTTAACCGAAGGATATTCCACCGAACTTATTGCCGAAGGGGATAATTTGGTTACTGGCTCGAATATGCTTACGAACGGACGTGTCCATGCCTCACCTTTCTGACGTGCCACGAATGTCAGTGTAGGCTGTTTCTTTATATCGTACGGCATTCCTTTTATACGGCTTAGTCCTTCTGTCATAGGACTAAGTGCCGAGAACACTTCTCTGTCTTTCTCACCCTTCATCCACATATTCATGGTAATATCGTTCTTGTCAGGCATGTTTATGGTATATTCAGCCTTGATGTTTTTATCTGTCTGTGCACTTTTCTTGTCATAGATATATGAATAGGCATACAAATGTGCTCCGGCAAAGGCCAATTCCTGTGTAGGCTGAAGATTAAGGTCTGTTCCGTCGGCAGCCTTGAGTGTCATTACCTGTCCCATGTTGTGATAAAAGTAGTCGTGCATCTTGTCGCCACCTTCTACCTTACGACTACGGAAAATATCTACATAATAGCCCGTAGAATCGGATGTATTTATAATACCGTTCAGACGAGTCTGGTCTGAATACGATTCAGGTTCACGGAAATACACTTCACTGTAACTGACTGGCCGATATGGTACTTTCACTCCTGACGCAGGATACAGGTTCTTTACCTTAAATGCATGATTGCTCTTCATCACAGGATATGACGAAATACCGTCCACACACACTGTATTATGCGAAGGGAACTGGCTGTAATACTCCAGATAATCAAGTCCGGAATACAAAGTCAGTCCTATACCAGCATCAGGTGCCAGAGGATACCCTTTTCCGTAAAGCTCCATACTGATACCGTTGGCATGCATGTGATTGCCGTCACTTCCATTCAACGAAATCATAAGACTGTTCTGTTTGTCCATTCCATTACGCTGTACCAGCCAGCTTACGTTAGGGGCATAGAATGACGGAGTAACATAATCGTCAATCTTTCCGGCTTCTGTTTTACTATTAAGTTTCAACGGCTTATCAGAGAAGAACGATGTAACGGCAACAGGCATCTTACCTTGTCCGTCAGACTGTTTCTCTGCATTCGGATCGAAAAGCTTCAACATACGTGTGAAATGTTCTTCTTCGTCTTTCTTGCCGTGCTGCTGTGCATTGGCCACCATATATCTGAAGATATCGGTACGAAGATACGAAGGATGTGTATCGCCAAAACCTACCTGCATCATGTTAGGGAAGAGGTATTGAGGCATGGCGGACACAGCCTTGCCAATCACGGGAATATCTTTCATAAGGTCACGTCCCAGATTACGGTCGAACAGACTGACAAACTGTGCATAATCGCCTACTACGACACTACTGTAACCGGGACATTCTGCCCATATACCTGTATTGTTGTCGTAGCCATATTCTGCCAACTGCTTGAGCGACCACTGACGGATTGATGACTGATTTATAATATAGTCTATATAATATTCACGTCCTTTACCGTCTGTGTAAGATGAGTTTTCTTCCAGAATAAGTGCAATATCCATCACGAAACGTGCCTGCATGAGATTCCAGTTGTTGTGAGGAACCCCGTTAGCAATAATATTCTCTGCCCATTTCTTAAAAGCAGAAGCATATATTTCCATTTTTTCAGGTTTTGTTTCACTAAGATAGGTATAAAGAAAATCATAAAGGGGTACTAACGACTTGATTATATCCTCGTGTATTACCTCGAATGATGACATTCCAACAAGAGTCTGCTGATGACCGTTGTTCAGATCAATCGGTACATTACGATAATATATGCCTGTCATATATGTATCAAACACAGAAGCCGCCATGCTGGCATATTCATCTTTCCCGGTAAGCCACCAAAGGAAAGCTGCATCACGGGCTATTCCAACTATTTCATTATTTATACTCTCTATCATTCTTCCGGTCTTGCTAATGGAAGCCCACTCCATAGGCTCTCCTTTTAATGAAGTATTTGCAAGATATATACCTTTTGTATCTTCATGATATGGAGTAATATCTTCCAACTTAGGACGACGATAAACAGTGGCATGACTGCGTGCACCAGTATACATCACTGTAGGAGCAGGAGCCTTTTCACCTCCAGCATGATCGTAATATTCTCCTCTGATATATACATCAGTGGCATGAGACTTCCAATACATCTGTAGTCTGGAAGTAAGCCACTCGGGACCTTTCGAAGAGTATTTCTCTACTTTTGATGTAAGCCCGTCAAATACATCCTTTGCCCACTTTTCTTTCTTTATAAGTTTAAGGGTTTCCTTTTTACCTTTTTCTGTTGTAAGATATCGTGGATGACTGTTTTCTAGAGAAAATACCTCAGTCCATGGCATAACGCATACCATAAAAGTAAAGATAAAAGAAAGAAACCGTTTTCCCATGTTATTCATATTCAATAAATTAAAAATTCATACTATCAAAACATACGATGTATTTGGGCCTTTTAATTACCCTAAATACAGTATAGAAAATATATCTATTTTTATTATAGATACGAATATAACACAGAAAACACCTAATTATGGCATAACAATTTATGAAAATAATTTTCAAACAATTATTCACGATATGCTTTTTAGTAAAAGCATCAATATTAATATAATTAGCCAGCTAATTCATAACTCCATGAGCATAAATTAGCTGACCAACTTTTATGTATCCCAATAATATCAGAATACAATCTTGATACAGAAATAATGTTATATTTATCGTGGTTTGTTTATTAAATCCCAATTTGGTGGTGTTACTCCCATTAAATTACGCACAAAAAAATCATAACGTTTATGCTCACCGAAATCCTCTCCCATAGTATGACGAACTCCAGGCAATACTACAAGTTCAAAATCTTTACCAGCCTTAATAAGAGCATTAACTACTTGCATTGTAGATGCCGGATCTACATTATCATCCATTTCTCCTACAACCAACATAAGTGGACGTTTTAAAAGATGTGCATTTTCTACATTCGAGCATGCACTATACGATTCGTCAACAGGATATCCCATCCACAATTCATTCCACCATATCTTGTCCATACGGTTGTCATGGCATCCACAGGCTGAATACGCTGCTTTATAGAACTCTGGATGATAAAGCACTGCTCCCAAAGATTCTTGTCCTCCAGCAGAACAACCAAATATTCCTACCCTATCCACATCCATATATGGATATCTCTGTGCTGCAGCTTTTATCCATGCAATATGATCAGGAAGACCGGCATCCTTAAGATTCTTATAACAAACTTCTTCAAACTCCTTTGAACGAAACGAAGTAGTCATACCATCTATCTGAACAACAATAAATCCCAATTCGGCTAAAGATGTCATCCACCAATTATAAGATGAAAATGTTTTAGGAACATAATGGTCACCAGGTCCTGAATATATATATTCCACTATAGGATATTTTTTGTTTGGATCAAAGTTTGATGGACGATAAATTATTCCCCATATATCAGTCTCACCATCTCGTCCTTTGGCTGAAAACATTTCAGGAACCTTCCATCCATTTGTCAACAATGCCGAAATATCCGCACGCTCTAGTTCCATAAGTATTTTCCCTGTATTTGTATCTCGAAGTACAGCTATAGGTGCCATATCAACTTTACTATATACATCTACCATATACTTATGATTGGTTGAGAACCAACACTTATGCATACCATCTTCTGGAGTCAGTTCTATCAGATTTGAACCATCAAAATCAATTCTATAATAATGAATCAGATATGGGTCTTTATCCTTATCCATTCCATTTGCAGAGAAATATATTACCTCATTTGCTTCATCCACATACTGTATACCACGCACATACCATTCTCCTATTGTAATCTGATGTGTAGGTTTACCGGTTATACGGTCATACATATAAAGATGATTATAATTATCTCGCTCACTTGACCAAAGTATACGCCTTCCGTCACTCAAATAGTTGCGATAAATACGGGTATAATTTACATACTTTTCTTCTTTTTCCTCAATAAGCACACGCACAGTTCCATCAGTTGCCGACATTTCAAGCACTCTATATACTTTATGACCACGTTCATTATACTCGAATGTTACAGCCTTACTGTCGGCATTCCACATAGGACCATATAAATCATACTGATTGGCAAATAACTCGGCAGAAGGTATAAGTGCTTTTCCTGTCTCAACATTAAATATACAAGGAATCTTAAATCTTAATTCATCTCCCGGTTTAGCATATTCCTGTTTGTGAAGTTTTGGCTGTAACTGATCAGAAGGTGATGATTCCACATAATATACATATCGTTTATGTACAGGACGAATTTTACAAGAAACTACAGATTTTGAATCTGGCGACCACTGTATATAGGACGAGTAATAGTTGCTTAACGTTCCGTCATTACTCAACTGTTTTTCTCTACCAGTTGATAATTCACGAACATATACATTATCATTTTTTATATATGCCACATAATTACCATCTGGAGAATTTACAGGAGAACCATTTCTCTCGTCATCTACCACCATCCAATGTGGTTGTTGCGCAGACTGACTGACATTGCCATTATCAACCAACTTATTCTTTTTTACATCGTACATCCATTTCTTACCATCCAATTCGAAAGTAAAGGTATTCAGATCTTTATCAAGTTGTGCATTACCCAATGATAAGTTATACGAATTAAAAGATTTTCCGGTTGCACTGGAAAGAGCAGCAGCCAATTTCCCATGATTGAATAAAGATGTTCTTTTACAGGTAACAGCATCTACTTTGACATACTCTTTTCCATTCTCCGTATCTCTGATATACCAGAAAATGTTAGTTTCACTGACCCAATGTGGTCTCACATTGCCATTAAGTACATGTTTTGCACTATATTTCTCACGTAAGCCATATGCTCTATTATAGTCTTCCACGGTTCCCTGCGCCAGTACATCCACTGAAAATATAAGAAACTGCACTAATAATAGCATACAAAATCTAAGATATTTATTCATAACTCATAAAAATAATAAATTACAAAGTAAATTCATTCCACCATATAACGAAACATACTTATTGTGTATATGTTGTAATGAACAGTATTTCTGAATAATATACCCCACTCCAAACAATTCTAAGGTCATCAAAAAATTATAATCACCGGACTGATATAAACAAATTATAGATTCCTAGGTTAATATATTTATTCAAACAAATCAAACTCCATTTTTTAGTGTCAGTGTTATCCTTTTCATACATTCTTAACATGAGTACTTACATTTTCTGATAACACCTGTATTTCTAAAAAATGGAGTTTATTTATTGATAATAATCTAAATAGTATTAATATTCGAAATCCGACTCTTTTACAAAGACAGAATATTCCTTTATCACTCCAGGAACTTCTTTTTCAGCACGAGGCAGCATTCTGAATCCTGATATCTCATAAACCTTACCAAGGTCTATAACTATCTGATGCGGGAAAGATGTATTGTCAACAGTCTGCCAATATGTACTTTCCTGAAGGTCGTAAACCTTATCTGCTGTACGATTTCCACTTCTTGTCTCTTCACTATCGGCATATACAATTTTCCACGATTCACGTGAAACAGGATTTCCATTCTTATCAATCACATCAATCTCGGCAACTGAAGCAATATTATTTCCATCATAATTTGAGACAGCATTCAAACAGAAATATCTACCTTTTACCAAATTATCAAATTTTACATTCTGCCATCCGTTCTTTTGGATAAATACTCCTTTGTATACCGGTTTCTCGGCAGACAAATCAAGGTTCTGTCCTTCCTTACGATGTGTCTCCGGTGCTTTGTCACGAAGCATATCAAGAATAGGTGCCTTTAATCCACACACAGAAGTCGACGATGGTCCTTTTAAATCAAGAACTATTATTTCATTTTCTCCTTCTTTCAGCCAACAGCCAGGCATGAATAGGGTCTGTTGTGGACCAATTTCCCAATAACGTCCTAAAGCATGTCCATTCACCCAAACCATACCTTTACCCCATGTCTGCATATCGAAAAATGTATCACCTATCTTATCGAGGTTGAATGTAGCTCTATAATAAGCAGGTCCGTTAATAGCCTCTCCATCTTTATAATTCTTTTTACTTACAAATTCATAAAACGGAGGCAAATTGTAAACTTCCCAGCCTTTTAATTCTATAATACTCCTTCCATTTATTACCTCTACTTTATTTGTGATACCCTTACGATCGTGAATGGACTTGTCAAAATTAACACGTCCCATTGCTTCTACCAGAATATCAAGACGCGTTCCTTTTTTCAGTTCTGAGGACAGCTTAAGATCAAACTCGCCTTTTCTACGATCAAGACGGCCCAACAATTTTCCATCAGCAAATACCTGAGCCCAATCGTGTACTTCGTCTATGTGAAGTGTACCTGAAACATCATTTTTCAAGACTGTACGATACAAAATAGTTCCCCAGCCTTGATCAAAATATTCCATAGGCTTTATAATTTCAGTCTTTTTAGCTTCTGGCAGGTTTTCAAATAATGGAGCTACTTTCCAGTCTGTAATGGATTGCACTTCAATTACAGGGAATGCTGCTGGCGGTTCTTGCAATTTTTCACCTTCAGGAAGATATTGTTGAAGTAGATTACGCAATTGGAAATATTTTGGAGTAGTCCACCCTGCTTCACTGATCGGAGCATCATAATCATAAGAACTACACATTGCCGAATATGCTGGATTATTGGCACCTCCCCACCATCCAAATGTTGTTCCTCCATGGGTCATATAAAGACTGAAAGAAATATTTCTGTCAAGCATATCTTTTATACCACTAACCATTGTTGCAGCATCACGAGTCTCATGTTTTCTTCCCCAATGATCAAACCATCCACTCCAGAATTCACTACACATAAGTGGTGTCTCAGGACGCAATTCTTTAAGTTTTCTGAATTGCTCATCTATATTGGCACCTGTACCGAAGTTTACTGTCCACAACAAATCATCGAGAGCATTATTTGTAAAATTGGAACTCCAATCGCATTGAAACAATGGCACTTCAGTAAATCCTGCGGTCTTTACTATATCACGGATTGCTGCGATATAAGGTTTGTCTGTTCCATACGAGCCAAACTCATTTTCCACCTGAACCATTATAATATTTCCTCCACGAGTAATCTGAAGATCGGCCAATTGCTTTCCTACTTCATTCATGAAAATGCCAACACGCTCCATATAATATGAGTCAAGAGAACGCAACTGTATATCCTCTTTTTTCAATAACCACCAAGGTAGTCCACCCATTTCCCATTCTGCACAAACATATGGTCCTGGACGTACTATTACATACATTCCATGTTTTTGAGCCAATCGGCAGAATGCAGCCAAATCATTATTTCCTGTAAAATCAAAATTATCTTTCTGAGGTTCATGCAAATTCCAAAATACATACAAACATATAGTATTCATTCCAAGAGCTTTACATGAAAGTATTCTTTGCTCCCAATAAGGCTGAGGAATACGTGGATAGTGCAATTCGGCAGCTTTTATAACAAACGGCTTGCCATTCAACAAGAATGTACCTTTTCCCACCTCAAAGGTTTCTGATTTACATCTACCACATGACACTATTAATAGTGTTGATAGTAACAGCAAAGTACTTATAATAATTAAAACACATTTCTTCATATAAAATTCCTTTGGTTCGCAATCTTAACATTTTAGTTTGTTAATTCAGCCTTCCTGATAGTTCCATCTTCATTAAATTCCAGTTTGTCAATACATACTTCTCTATGAATTCCCGGCGACATATTCTTATTGACAAAATATTTATTTATTCTATGATATACTATATACCATTCGTCTGTCCCAGGCTTACATATTACGGAATTATGTGCAGGACCATAAATTTCCTTTTCAGGATTTTGAATTGTCACAATAGGATTGTCTGCAACTTTTATCGGTCCCAATGGTGAATCTGATATTCCATATGCCACATGATAATTGGGTGAACCTGTATCATCTACAGACCACATAAAATAGTACAATCCGTTTCTATAGAATACATATGGAGCTTCACGATATTCATAATCAGCCAAAGTGCCTCCTTTAGGGGTCATTACAGTAATGGTTTTCTTTTTCAATGAAACCATATCTTTCTTAAGTTCTGCACCTGCCATATAACCATTGCCCCAATATATATATGGTTTACCTGAAACCGGATCTACAAAAACATCTACATCTATTTCCTGACCGAATCCTACTGGAGACTCAGATATGATTGATTTGCCATAATCCTTGAAAGGACCTACGGGACTATCTGAAATTGCAACACCTATTTCCTTGCCGCCACCATTCTTAGGATTTCCACTATAATAGAAATAATATTTGTAGCCATCCTTGGTCTTTACTTCCTCAATACATGGAGCCCATGCATTACCGTCTGCCCATTTCACCTGTTCCGATTTCAGATCAAGTATAACATCTTCATATTTCCATTCTTTCAAGTCATCCGAAGAGTATACAGTAAAATACCATCCTCCCCATACAGGCTGTCCATCTGTTGTGGAGTAGATATAATACTTATTGGTTTTATTGGAATACAATATTTCAGGATCCGCATGAAAACCTGGTAGAATAGGATTTATTGACAAATCGGGCAACTCGGCAGGTTTTCCCCATTTAGCATAAATGGCTCTTAATTCTTCTTTTGTGACAGGCAATACAGAACCATGACGTGGGTGGAAATTCATGCTCACCTCACTGTCTACTACTCTGAAGTTCATAAGGTCTTCTGATTCGGTAAACTGATATTTGCCTTTCATATATACATCATACATCATTATATATTTATCCTGACCTATAAGCTTGAATGTACCAGATCCCTCTACAGCTTCATTTGTTTGTTGTTTATAATCTGGATATTCAGTCCATTTCCCCGAGGTTAAGTCTTCTGTCGTAGCCAACTTGATACCATTACCATCGCCTTCAGTCTTATAGAACATGTAATATTTACCATCTTTAAATACAATATCACCGTCTATACAAGACTTACCGTTAGCTGGTAGGAATAAAGGTTTAGGTTCTCCTATGAAATCAGTAAACTCATCATTTGTGTAAGCATAATAAATGATATCCGGACCACCAGCATGCTGCATCGACCAATATACCATATATTTACCTTCTTTTTCATCATATATTGTCTGTGGAGCCCAAACACGTTTTAAGTTTTCATGTCCATCATAACGTTTCTGAATATTTATCACCTTATGACTCCAGTTTATCAAATCTTTTGATTTCAACAATACCATAGCCCTATTAGAGTCCCATCCATTTCCTGAGACCATATCGGTAAGAACCATATAAAATGTCTTTCCATCAATACCTCTCAATATGTGTGGGTCACGAACACCACCTGTAGAACTTATCTCTTTTGAAGATAATACAGGTTTATTTCCATTAATTGCATAATAGTTATAACCATCATAACTCACTGCATAACATACAGCTTCTTCTGCCATTCTGTTACCTGTAAAATAAGCAAACAGATAACCGACATAATCTTTCTCTACTGGTTTTTCAGTAGAGAAAGAATATATATGTGGAAAAACTAACGCTATTATAAGCAATATATTTTTCATCAAAATCTATTATATAACTTATTAATACCTATTTTATTTACATTTTGCCACCATGACAAAACCTCCATCGGCCTGCATTTCAACATTTACTTCTGAGGCCTTTTTTACTTCAAATTGCTTAACACATGCATTGCGTTTCTTATCATCAAAATGATATGTACATATATCGCCATCTGCCAGAATATCCGAAAGATCCAAATCAAGTTTAAGCACTTCCTTGTTTGCATTCACACCAACTATGTACCATGTATCATTATGACGACGAGCCAAAACACAGTATTTGCCAGGATATCCGTCAATAAAGACTGTCTCATCCCAAACTGTAGGTACTTCTTTCATAAACTCTATGACTGAAGCAGGTGAATCATACAGATTATTCGGTGCTATGGCAAAATTCTGTATCGGATTCTGGAAAAGAACTGCTGTTGCAATCTGAAATACATCTGTTGTACGTCTTATTGTTCCACCATCATTATTTCTGTTATGACGTTTGTTCAATAGTGTACCACCAAATTCCATACATCCTATCGTATTCCTTATGAATGGATGAAGGGATGCATTATATGCCTCCATATCGTTGAAATGCTGGTTGAATATAAGATTCTCTGATGCCAATACCGCTTCACTGCCAACATAGTTTGGATACATTCTTTCCCAACCTCTAGGAATAGTACATCCGTGGAAGATTATCATAAGCCCATGCTCGTTTCCATCACATAGGATGTCTTCATACAATCCCATCATCTGCTGTTTGTCGCTTCCGAAGAAATCGACTTTCAATCCTTTAACACCACATTCCTGCAACCACTTCATCTCACGCTTACGGTCTACAGAATTACTCATACATTGTTTTGCACACTGAGGAGCATCATTCCAATAGCCATTTGAATTGTACCATACAAACACACCGACTCCCTTACTATGGGCATATTTGAACAGTTCTTCCATCTTCTCACGACCGATATTTGTTTCCCAACCACCATCTATCAGAGTATATTCATATCCTAATTTTGCGGCCAGATCAATATATCTTATCTGATCGTCATAGTTAATACTAGGATCCTGCCACATAATCCAGCTCCAGGTTGAGCGTCCGAATTTATAGTCAGTAGACGATTCATAAAGTGGTTCCACTACGTCAAAAGGAACTGTAGTTTCTACTATTGGCTTGAGATTATCACCCACTGTGATTGTACGCCACGGAGTATTTCCCGGCAAAGCCAAACCTGGAGTTGAAGAACCTAATCCGTTTAATTCCCCTTCATTTGGGAAAGCTATAGTATAAAGTCCGTCTTTTGTTCCATCGCTGATATGTGACGCACAATATCTGCTTGTCACTCCTGTTTCAGACACCAAAGCCCAGTTATCGCCTATGTGGAAAAGACAAGGGAATGTGTATCCTTCACCATACTGCGATGGTGTTCCGATAGGTTCGTCTGCCTTATATTCTTCTTCATAACTTGGCTTTGTTCTCTTCCAACCTATCATCGGTTCACTCTGAGGTGTGATAAATGTTGTAGTATTTTCAGGGAAATCAAATCCTGTAGCCTCACGTTCTATCACTATAGAGGCTGTTTCACCATACATTGGCATCTCATAACGGAAAGCTATATCATTATCACTCACGCGGAATGTTACAGTTACAGGTTTCTTGTCCGCATTGTTGAACTTGACTTTAAGTTCATTTGCATTGTAATGAACTACAGACTTCTTAATTCTGTCCTGTACGTATGTTTTCTTTATTGAAGATGATTCTTCGGACACAAATTCCATATCCTTGCTGAAGTCGCCTACGTTTGTAACAAAACCTAACGGAGAATCTTCAAGAATAGTTTCACCCTTATAAGTCACAGTATACAGAGGTTTACCGTCTTTTACAGAAATGTCAACCTTAAGATTTTTGTCAGGTCCCATAACAGAAGCCTGTTGAGCTATTGCAGGCGATAAAGATAAAGCCAAAGCATATAATAAAAAATATTTTCTCATGTCAATTGATATTGTCTTACTATAGTTTCTTAATTCGTTATAATAACCCATGAGCCTTCTTTACTTATTACTCAAAAGAAGGCTCATAAAAAGTTATTACTTATAATTATTTACCATAAGCATAAATCTCAGCAAATGAAGCATTAGCATCTCTATTACTTCTTGTTACTACAACCTTAATATATCTACCCTGTTGAGGTTCTATACTAAAGATCTGATTAGTACCAACTCTTGCCAATGTAAATTTACCGACTGCTTCACCCCAATTTTCACTGTCTGCACTTACATATACTTCCACATCACCAGTATCAGTCCAACCGCTTCTATGAACAAAGCCAAACTGGGCAAATGTATACTCTTTCTTAGCATCAATGATAATAGTATATGGCAGACTTCTTCTTCCTGAACCGTTTTGCCATATTGAATGCCAATATGTTCCCAAATCACCGTCAAGAGCCTTTTGTGCAGGACCGTTTGAGCCTTCACCGGTTTGTTCTTCCGAATCGGCTGTAGCTGTCCATCCTGTACGGTCCAATTCCTCAGCTACAACTCGCACCAATATTGGATAGACACATTTATCCGGTGATATTTCAAATCTTGAGACATTACTTATCTTTATAGGTAAAATAAAATCACCGACTTGATTTAATTTCGAACCGTCAATAGTAACCGTAAAATCAACAGATGTTACAGAAGAAAGACTAACAGATTCAGGTAATGTATAACAACCTTCCGGCATAAGCTTAAATACAGAATTGTTCTTTTCGTTATATGTATCTACATAGCTTTCATCAATAGTAAGTCCACAGTTAATATCCCATTTATTCTCTGTATTCAGTCTTATAGATATCTTGTTTTCAAATACTGGAACAGCCTCAAATTGAAACTCCTGCACTTCTGCGTCTACACTTGTAAACTCTACATTAGGCATAACCACACCTGTAATCTGAAGGAATAATTCATTCATTTCTGAATTAATAGAGTCATTTTCACTTGTTGCCTTGAATGGTAAAACCCATTTTGCATCCGGATTGTTCTCGATAAATTTCTTCACTTCATTTGGATTTATTGAGATATTTACAGACTTAGTAAGGTCGTTTGATTCAAACAACAGTTCCTGTGTATCAAGTGTAAAGCATTCAGGAGTCAATACTTTATAATTTTCAGCTTCTGGTTCGCTGTAAACCTTATCAACTTCATCCTGAGATAAGACCTGTATATTTACATTTGCTATTTGCTGAATATCACTTCCTGATTTAACTACATTCAGAGTATAATTCTGATTCTCGTTTGTATCATACAATGTCATACTCTGTTTTCCACTATCTTTTATATAGAGAATCTTGTGATATTCCTGTGGCACAAGATTTTCCAAATCATATTTTGAATTATCACAGGCACATAATAACATTAAGCATCCTGTCAAATAATATATATTCTTCATTATAATTTAGATATTTAATTAATAACCTGGAGCTTGTACTAATTGAGGATTACTATATAACTCGTCCAAACCTTGTCTTGTTGGAACTGGAAGCAGATAAAGTCGTTCATCCCACTTAAATGGCTGATTAATCAATGTCGGAGTATTGAATTCCTCAAAAGTTGGATTTTCCGGCAATCCGTTAAGACCATATCTAACTCCAGCTTTAAGGACCTCAGGAGCAATCATCCATCTACGTATATCGTAATAACGGAAACCTTCTTCGTACAGTTCTACAAATCTTTCATTGCGTATCCAGTCTGTCAAGGTCATTTCCTGAGTCAAATCTGCTTGAGTAAGATCATCAAAACCTGCTCTTCTTCTTATTACATTAAGATTATCCAATGCTTCCGGGACCATATCCAAAGCAGCATAACATTCTGCAATATTCAAGTACAACTCAGCCAAACGAATCAATGGACGTCTTGCAGCACGGTAAGTTCTTTGACCACTCTTAGTGATACGTATATTAGGATCTACAAATTTCTTGGAAATATATCCTGTACCCGCACAATTTCGTGAGTTATTTTGATTCCATCCATTTGTATAAGAATTCTTCAGATTAAGCCAAAGCTGGTTTCCATCATTGATTTTCTGCGCATATTCGCATCCGTCATATGCAATCCATGCATAAAAACGAGCTTCACGCCCTGCATGAAATTTTATTATATCGTTTGTTACATCTTTAGAATCAAGTTGGTCTTCAGACAACTCAGGACTTGACTTGGTTTCATCCAATCGCTTATACCAATCAGATTCTTCATAAAAAGTTGGATCAAGTTCTGGCAATTTACCATTATCTGTATAAAAATGTTTTACCGCATTCAATGTAGGAGCAAATCCTGACCATCCTCCCACATACTGACCGTCACTCTTCTTCACAACCTTTGCCGGCAAACGGGCATCCATAGCTTCACCACCATTGTTAGATTCGGAATTGATGCGTACACCCCATATCATTTCCTTATTTCCCATACCTTCGTGTGCAGTATACATATACTGATACATACGGACTCTTCTCTTGAACAGATTATTCTCATCGTTATCCTGATCACGGCCCGGAACATATGGTAGTCCTATTCCATCGAGTTCTGCAAGACGGTCTGCTGTTTCAATATCAAACAATTCATAGCCAGCAGCATCTGCAGCAGCTATTGCTTCCTGACATGCAGTCAAGGCACGCTCCCATTTTTCTCTTGAATATTCTGAACTTACTAGTTCTTTTCCATATCCTGGAGTTTCGTAATTAATATTTTTCCAATTTTTGTTAGGGAAAGAACCATTCCACAAAGGTGATGCAGCACACAAAAGGACTCTTGCTTTCAAAGCCTTACATATTGTAGACGATGCACGACCAAGATCCTGATCATCCCTTACTGGTGGCAGAATTTTTGCTGCAGTATCAAGTTTTGCCACTATATAATCTACACAATAGTCAAAATGTGAACGTCCTGGAATCTCATTATTGGTGATATTCGGATCTACTTTCTCTGTAATAAGAGGAATAGGACCTAATCCTTGAAGTAGTTTAAAGTGATAATATGCTTCAAGAAACCAACACTCCGCCTTATATTGTTCCTTATCTTCCTGAGTAACTCCGACCGGGTTAAGTTCATCAATAAGACTCAAGAAATGATGAACATAACCTATCCAGTTATAACCTGATATCCACAAACCAAAATCATCAGACGAAGTTCCATTTCCCCATCCTATATAAGTTGATGCAGAAATAGTACCCCAAGACATCTGCTGAGGATAGTCATTCCAATCCTTTGGGGCAATAATCTCATCAGCCGACTGCTCTACAGCATTAAAGTCATACGGCTGGATGCGAGGAACATATCCGTAACAGGTAAACAAGAAATCTTCTACTGCATTCTGGTCCTTCATGGTATCTTCAAAATCGGCTTGTGCTGGAGGTATAACATCCAGATAGTTACATCCTGTCAACAAACAGCAAGGTATAACCATAAACTTTGCTGCGTTATATATTTTTCTTATAAGTTTCATATAAATTCTATTTATTAAAATGTTAATTGAACACCTAAGTTAAATGTACGCTGCAATGGATAAGCATTCCAAGAAAGTTCAGGATCCCATAATTTGAATGGACTGAACACTGCAAGATTATCACCACTGAGATAAACTCTACAGAACGGGAAACGATAACCAATTTCCAAAGTCTTGAAACGAAGGAAATTTCCGTTTCTCACCCAATATGAACTTGGCTGTATATTATTTGAAATATCTGATTCTATTACACCTAATCTTGGATAAGCAGCATCAGGATTTGGGTTATCTACTGACCAGTGATCATCAGCAATCCACTGCATAAGGTTTCTCTCCAACGTCTCGACTGTTATTCCATCACCACCACCTGCAAGGAATGGAGAATATCCACTGTTAATCATAATCTTACGTTTGGCTGAACCATTAAAGAATACGCCAAAGTCGAAATTCTTATATTGCACGTTCAATCCGAAACCGTATTGTATACGTGGAATATGATTATATTCAGAAAGCATCACCTGGTCTTCAGTAGTAATTTTACCATCACCATTTATATCTCTATACTTGATGTCACCAGGCATTATGTTAGAACCCAACTGTGATTGATCCGGCCATAATTCAATTTCTTCCTCACTTGTAAACAGTCCTTCTGCAACATATCCTGTTAGCGTATTCAAAGGCTTTCCTGTTTTTGTCTGCCATACATATGGATAGTTTGGTTCGTCAACATACTTGTATTCATTCTGGTTGTAAGTAAAGTTACCACGCAAATCAAATGTGAGATCTTTTGTCAACCTTTTTGTCCAGTTAAGGCTTAATTCAAAACCTTGGTTCACAACTTCACCGATATTACTCCAAGGAACTGAACCCCAATAGCCCAACATAAGCGGCCATGAAGAACGTGCCATAAGGATTCTATCACGGTTATCATGGAAGTAATCAAAGGTAAGATTAACCTGATTGAACAAGTTAAGGTCAACACCAATGTCAAACTTCTTTACATGTTCCCAACCTGCATCCTGAACTGCAAGCACATAAAAAGCGGGTCCTCTTCTATATGTTTCACCTCCATTAGGCAAACCGGTCCAGAAATCATGAGCTGCACCTATAGAAATATTATTCTGATATAAGAAATGTGGTGCCGAACCACTGAAAGAGTCACTACCAACAAGACCATAAGAAGTTCTTATTTTCATATGACTTATATACTTGCTAATAGGTTCCCAGAATTTCTCAGAACTTACAACCCATCCCAATGATGCTGCAGGGAAGAACTCAAAACGTTCACCCTTTGCCAAACGTTCAGAACCATTATAACCGAAGTTGAACTCAAACAGATATTTGTTGGCAAAATCATAAGTGAAACGACCGGAATATCCTTGATTACGATTCGGAAGCACACCATTCCTATATTCACGCATCATATACATTAACATAGCCGACAAGTTATTGTCACCAAAGCTCCGCTTCCAGTCTAAACGTGCATCGAAATAGAATGTCTGGTCAGCACTACGGCCAATTTCTGACTGACGCAAGAATTCTTCACCGGTCTTGAGCAACTGCAATTCATATTCCTGTGTTTCAGGATTGAAACTACCATCCTTAATCTTGTAGTAATATGGAGCTATTGTTCTGTTATAAGAAGATTCAGACCAGTTCTTGAAGTTGGCCAGTGCTTTAAGGCTCAAACCTTCAGTTATAAAATCTAATTTCTGGTTTATACTAATAGATGTATTCAATGTATTGTAATTGGTTTCCTTAAATGAACCTAACATTGATGCATACGGGTTATTTCCCAAAACATTTGGTTTAATTTCTGCATTACCAAAACGAATAATACTACCATCACCTTCCTGGCTTGGGAAATATGCAGGGAATGCCACCGGATTGGCACGCATTACATCACTATACATGTTTGCAATGGAATAATTAGGCCCTTTTCTATTTCCAATCTGTGCCATCATACGAAGATCGATGGTGGTTGTATTTGTTACTTTATAGGAAATATTATTCTGGAAATTGTATTCCCAATTGTTTATATTGTTGTCATAAAAATAATTTTTTGGCGAATCCAACAAACCTGTATCATGATTAGCCTGCAAGCTCATATAATATGATACTCGCGACCCACCACCCTGAAGATTGATATTGGCACGCTGATTATAATTGCCTTCTTTGAAGATTAAATCGTACCAATCCACATTAGGATACATATATGGGTTCAAACCAAGCTCTGTATTGGTTATCTGTTCTTCTGAATATTTAGGATTTGTTATTGGGGTCAAGCTTCTGGCTTGTGCAGCTTCATTATATGTACGCATAAAGGTTGGACCGTCAGCGAACTCAACCACATTCATAGGACGGAAATAAGAAGCTTCCAAAGATACATTGATTTTTGCCTTTGTATTTGCGCTACCACTCTTGGTAGTAATAAGCATTACACCATTAGCACCTCTGTTACCGTAAATAGCTGTGGCAGAAGCATCCTTCAACAACGAGAAACTTTCTATTGATTCTGCCGGAATTCTATTTAAGTCAGCTGAAGAAATTTCAACACCATCCATCAATATCAAAGGAGTAGCTACTCCACCAAACGTATTGATACCACGAATATAGAATTCTGATGTAGAGCCCGGTTCACCACTTGTTGTCATAGACATCACACCTGCCAGTTTACCTGCCAATGAACTTGTCAATGATGATGAAGGTACTTTCAGTGAAGAGCCTTTCACTGTTGCAATTGACCCAGTAACGGAAACCTTTTTCTGTGTACCCTGACCAACTACGACTACCTCTGCCAACATTTCATTGTCGGGTACCAAATTCACTTCTATAAGTCCCTGATCTGTTATAAAAACTTCCTGTTTCTTATAACCGACAAAGCTTATTTCAAGAACACAACTCTTACCGGAGAAAGTAATAGAAAAATTACCATCAAGATCCGTTATCGTTCCATTAGTTGTACCTTTCACTACAACATTGGCACCTACCACTGTAGATCCGTCAGTAGAATCAAAAACTGTACCTGAGATAGTACGCTGTTGAGTCACAGACTCAGCAGAATCGTTTTCCCTTGTCATTTCCAATAATGACATAGCTTCATCACCTGTTGTTGAAGCGAAAGCTACAACCGAAGGAGCAAACAAAAATGGGAGAATCAAACCATTACAGAATAAATTTCTTCTTTTCATTTCTCATGTGTTTAATATTAGATATTATGTTTTTTCACATGTCAAAATTATTAAGAAATCATAAGAACATATAATACAAATCATTCATTAAACAATCTTATTTCATTCAATGAATGATTTATATACACATTTTTCAATAAAATCAGATAAAATCAACCTTTCATCTATAGATTTTCGTTAATTTTCTTTATGTATTCAGAAGGTAACACACCAAATTCTTCTTTGAAGCACTGACGGAAATATACACTACTGTTCATACCTATCATATATGCAATTTCGGATATAGTGTACTTTTGCTCCATAAGCAACCTCTCGGCATGCTGCATTTTTATTTTTCTTACATACTCATTCGTTGATAATCCTGTAAGAGCTTTCACTTTCCTATACAATGTAGAATTACTCATACATAATTGTTCTGAAATAAATGTCACATCCACCTTATCAGACGACATATTAGATTCCACTATATTATTGAACTTATTCAAAAACTCATTATCTAATTTTGTGGTAGACTCCAATATTATTTTCTTTTTTTCTTTTAATATCTGTTCACTTGATATTTTATCTGAAAGTTTCTTGCGTATTTCAAGAATATTATCAATTCTTGTTCGCAACAAAGATGCACTAAATGGTTTGGTAATATATGAATCCGCTCCAGACATATACCCTTCTTCCTTATCATGAGACGTGTTCTTGGCCGTAAGAAGTATTATAGGAATATGCGAAGTTCGTATATCATTTTTCAAGGACCTGCAAACTTCTATTCCATCCATTTCAGGCATCATAATATCACTTATTACTATATCAGGCAGAATATCAAAAGCCATTTGTAATCCCATCTTACCATTACGTGCTGTCTTTACCTCAAAATCTTCCGAAAAAGATTCAGAGACATAATTTCTGATATCATTATTATCCTCAATTATAAGTAATATAGGCTTTTCATTTTTCTCTATATTGTCAGAAACAACGATATCCAAATCATCGTTTATGGTTGACAAAGCGTTATTATCATTATGTAAATTATCAGGATAAGTATAATCAGCATCTAACAATATTGTAAACTCTGTACCTTCATTAACCTTACTTACGAGACTTATTTCAGCACGATGCAAATTAGTGAGATTTTTCACTAATGCCAAACCTATACCTGTTCCAGAAGCCTGATGCGCTCCATTCTCCTGATAATACCTGTCGAATATGTGAGGTAACGCTTCTTCCGAAATTCCATATCCTGTATCCGAGACCTTAATCTCAACATAATTAGTCTTATTTATTACCTTCTTATTCAAGCTCAACTTTATAAGACCATTATCTGTATACTTAAAGGCATTGGAAATAAGATTATCAAGTATAATAATTATTATTTCTTTATCAAAAAACAATTCCACATGTTCACAGCACGTCTCTATTCTAAAGTCTATATTCTTATTTCTGTTAAATTCCTTATACTTTAATCCCACTTCGTAAATAGTTTTACAAATATCCCCCCAACTCACACACAGTTTACGGTTTTGGGTTTCCGTTTTTCTAAACTCCAATATCTGATTAATCAAATTTAGAAGTCTCAATGCACTATTATAAATCAGTTCTACTTTCTTCTTATCCTTATCTGCAAGTGAGTCACTATGAAACATGTCCTCAAGAGGACCTATTATTAAAGTAAGTGGAGTACGCAATTCATGAGTTATATTAGTATAAAACCTTAAACGCTCCTGATTAAGTTCATGTTCCTTTGCATGGTTTTCTTTCTCCAGTTTATACAAATATAAAAGATTCAATCTCCTTTTATAAAAATATAATCCGTATATTATAAAGCCAATAACGAGTATAAAATATACTGATTTGGCCCACCATGTAAGCCAAAACGGCGGATTTATTATAATTGAAATTGATTTTAATTTTTTCCCCCATTCATTATTTCTTATCCTTGACTTGATTATTAATTCATATTCACCATAAGGTAGATTCCTGAATACAAGACTTTCATGATTATCTACTGTATACCATGACGGATCAAATCCCTTCAGGATATAAGCATATTCCACCTGATCTTTCAAAGCATAATTCATGACATCAAGTGAAACACTAAAATTATTCTGATGGTCATCAAGCTCTATTTTCTGTTCATTTGAAGGGTATATAATTGAACTTTCAGCCTTATTGACATTAAGTCCTTCTGTTATTACAATACTCGAGATAAACGGTTCCGGTGCTTCCCGTTCCTTCAGTACATTATATGGATTAAAGAAACAAACACCCTCTGTTGAACCAAAATATAATATTCCATTCCTATCTTTTGCCACAGCACCTGAGTTAAATCCACTCATAGGGACATTTTCTACTTCAGTATAATTAAGAATAATGTTTGTCTCTGATTTAATGCAGCTTATTCCACGATTTGTACTCAGCCAAATGTTATTCCAATTATCTTCTACTACCGCCCTAATATGAATATTATTTAAACCGCTATCTCTTGTAAACTTCTCATATTCATTATAATTCCCAGGAGAGAACTTTACAAGACCTTCACCTGTAGAAACCCATATATTGTCTTTACTGTCTATATATAGATGATTAATGGTATTTGATGTAAATCCAGTTGAAACCTCATACGTCTTAATCAATTGAAAATCACCATTAAAAATAAGAAGTCCACTACCAAAAGTAGCAACAAAAAAGTTACCATTAGAATCCCTCACAACACATCTTATCATATTGTTAGCTATATCATAATGGTCTATTATCCTATAACTATTTATATCAAGCTTATAAACACCATTGCTTGTTGACAACCATACGAACTGTTTATTATCTTCATATATTGAACGCACATCTATTAAATCCAAATCCCCTTCTGACAGGCTCACCACCTTGTTAGATTTCCTATCATACTTTTTTAAGCCGCCACCAAATAAACCAAATAAGATATCTCCATTAGAAAGACATAGAGATGATTGTATAACCTTCGTATTATTATTTCCTAAAATTGATATATGCTCAACTCTGCCATCCGTGATGATGTTAAGATTACCGCTGTTTGTTCCAACTAATAACTTATCGTTCACATATGAAAGACTCAACACATTAGGATCATCAAGCATTTTAATATCTCCATCATTACGTAAATACACATAATTGTTGAACAATTGGTTTTCACTATTAATAAAATTAATACCTCCACCATAAAAACCAATCCATATATTGGAATAACCATCAACATACAAAGATCTTATACTTGAAGATGATAAACTATAATTATCCGGAGCATTAGATATAAAATCTATATGGGTTTTTGTAGGATAATATAATAAATGCTGGGAAAGTTCTAAAATCGCTATTCCGCTAAAGTCCGTTGCAACCCATAACTCGTTTTCTTTTTGAATTATATCAAATATATAATTACCAAGACGTGAGTCCAGTTCTGAGAAATTTATAAATCTTTCATTATAAGCATCAAACAGTGCCAAACCGTTATTTGTTCCAACCCATAAATTACCATAGCTGTCCTTAAAAATAGACTTTACCTCATTACCCGGCAAGCTATATTTATTATACTTGTCATTTATGTAATTCTTCACAGTTCTGTCATGCAGCGATAAAATACTCAGACCATTGTTCACATGACCTAAATACAGCTTCCCAGCATTATCATCGAATACAGTCCACAACTGATCACTTACAAGGCCAGGAACTGTATTTCTGTTATAATGAAGAAACCTACCTGATTTCTTATCAAAATAATCAAGTCCTCCCCAATATGTACTAACCCAGAAATTACCATCTTTAGCAGGGCATAAATCTGTCACACTATTGGTAATCAAACTATTAGTATCACCATATATATTTTCATAAGAAAAGAATTTTTTTCTTGCATAATCATAAGCATTTATACCATTCCTCTGTGTTCCTATCCATAGTATAGAGTCAACAGGATCGTCCATTACACAGTTCAACTCATTACCTGTCAAACAATTATCTCCCTTGAAATATGAGATAAATTTATCTCCATTTAGTTTATTAAGACCTTCTTCGGTGGCAAACCATATAAACCCATTCTTATCCTGAGTTATATCAAGCACACATGTATTGGACAGGCCGTTACCAACACCTAAATGTTCTAATTTATATGGATTCGAATAATGCTTCTGCACTATGAACAGAATAACAGAGATTAGCAAAACAATCTTACGCATGGCATTCCTCCTACTTTGATATTGATACAAATTATAAAACAATTAAAACAAGTCCGGCATTGGTGCGCCATCCTTCCAATGATGGTCCTTAGGAAATGGCTGTTCACTCCATGCACGTTTGCTTGTCCAGTCCTGCGGAGCATCAGTCCAGAATGGATGTGATGCAGGAAGCCCCAACGGCAAGAATGATAGTGATGTCATATACAGACTTCCATTATTAGTATACCAGTCGGCAATATTAGGCTGCTTACCTGTGAAACCTATAGTGAGGAATCCTCCTTTATTAAAATTATTACCGCTCTGGAACATCCTTTTCATTACAGCAGTCAGAGCACACCTTACCTGGGCATTAGACACTCCTGCAGGAAGCTCTTTGTACCACGCCATTAGAGCTAACGGCTGCATTGCAGCCATACGATATGGTATTGAGCGTCCAAAAACCGGGAATGTGCCTTCTGGGGAAATTAAACGTTCCAGTATAATACTGTATTTCTGAACACGTTTCAATGCTCTATCATAATATTTTGAGTAATGTATCCGTGTATATCTTTTTGAATCCTTCATAGCCTGCAATGTTTCCAAATACATAGGATGGAAAACATAACTACTATAATAATCAAAAGCAAAACTTGGACCATCGGAGTACCATCCATCGCCAGTATACCATTCTTCAACTTTACGTATTGCTGAATTCACACGATACTCATCAAAATTTGCCTCGCTTTTAGCCAGAAAACTTTCAATTATTGAAGAAAACAGCAACCAGTTGGTATATGGAGGGTCTACACGTCTTAATTGTGTAAATTCTTCTATATAACGTTGCTTGGTAGTCTCATCCAATGGCATCCAAAGTTTGTCATATGCACGCAAGAAACTCTCTGCTATATAAGCAGCATCTACCAAAGCCTGTCCGTGCCCACGCCACAAAAGATAATCAGGATTATGTGGGTCTACTGCATTGGCATAACTCTTCAATGCCCATTCACGTAACTGCTTACGCATTCTACCCTCTTCCGTTTCATCATCTGGAAGTGTCAGCCATGGTGCTATGCCGGCCATTAAACGACCGAATGCTTCCATATATGTCACATTCTTGTCACGTCCATCCCAAGTTGGACTAACTTCAACAATCATATTTTTCTTAAGTTCTCCTTTTGCCATATTGCTCAATATTGGTGAAGCTATCTTATATGCCAAATCACACCAAAAGATACGATCCTGATTCTTAGGAGCTTCAAGATAACGGACATACTCACAAGCTGCAAGTAGAAAAGCACCAACACCAAAATTAGCTGTCGATTTAGAGTCTACTATCTGTCCTGGTATAGCTTTTTCACCTATTGGCTGTACATATCCCACTGCACCATTCTTCTGAAGGGCTGTTTTTGACAAATATCTCCATGCCTTCTCAACAACAGGTTTATATGCAACCTCATCAAGATATCCATTATTCATTCCCCAAAGAAAACCATATGTAAAGAAAGCAGTACCACTTGTTTCAGGTCCAGGAGCATGTTCAGGATCCATCATACTGCGAGTCCAGTATCCCTCCGGTTGCTGAATTGATGCTACAGCCTTGGCCATGTTTTGAAATTTAGTGACAAAAAAATCATAATGCTTATAATCTTCAGGCAAATCCTTGAGAACTTTTGCCAATCCTGCAAATACCCAGCCGTCGCCTCTTGCCCAAAAATCCTTCTTTCCATTAACACTTTTGTGCTCAGGATATACATATTTTGCATCACGATAATAAAGATTCTCGTCCTTGTCAAACATAATATTATCCGAATACATTATGTATTCATACAACTTGTCAAGATAGAGTTTATTATGAGTTATCTTGTACATCTTAGTCATAACTGGCATAACCATATATAGCCCGTCACTCCACCACCAGTAGTCATTCTGAGGTGTACTCATCTGATATTCCATAACCTCACGGATACGTCTTATCTTGTAATCTTCGGGAGCTATATTATAAAGATCAGCGTATGTCTGGAAACAAATTTGATAATCACCAAATAGTACATAATCGTCTGATTCGCCATATGAATATTTCCACTTGGAACGGTCATTACTTTTTGCACCCTTCCATTCATTATATTTTGCCCATGCTTCAGAGTATTGACGGTATGCTTCATTACCAGTAAGAAAATACGCTTCCATATTTCCTGTATGGTAAGCAGCATTGTCCCAGAACGAACGTACTTCCGGTTTGTTTTCTGATTGCCAATACTGATTAACCTTATCAATTATTTTTCTCACTTCCTGCGATTCACAGTATTTTGCAAAGGCTACAAACGGCAAAAGACTTAAAGCAAAAGTCAAAAGTGTTTTAAAAATTTTATTCATTCGCTAATATTAAATTTTAATGTTTCTATTTTACAATATATACATAAATTGGAGTTGGAGCAGAATTTACTGTTTTTTCTCCATCTCCCTGATGTGATTCCTGTACAAATATATGAAGCTCTTTTTTTCCCTTCCATAATTCAGTGTCAATACTTGGTTCCCATGCATCGACCGAGAAATCTGTAATGTCTGTTACTTCCCATTCTCCATTGTTCAAGTCACTTGTATAAGCCATTGATACCTTGCTTCCTCGTTCTGCATCACGAAATATGAAATAAGCCTCACTATTATTTACTACGATACGCGGTCTGGATATTGGTATCATCTTTGTTCCACCTCCACTAAGTGAAAAACCTAATGTGCGGTTCATCACCTGACGGTGATTCCACTTCGTACCATCATTCCACACCAAACGGTATTGAGGCACTTTACTGTATTCGTCGCGCCAATATGTAACAATATATGGATTTCCTTCCGAATCGGAACTCATACTGGTCTGGTTTATGAGTTCGCTATTCTGCGGTATCTTACAAGCATACTCTGCATTCGAAATATTTATAGGAAGTGAGTATATTTCCCCTGTTGACTTCTGCCATGTTTTTCCGCCGTCCTTAGAACAAGCATAACATAAATCATGATTTGTTTCAACCAACCATGTTTCACGCCACACCCATGAAACGTGTATTGTTCCTCTTTCATCTACATACAACTGCCAATACGCATTTCTTTTTCCCTCGCCATCAATGAGCACATCCTGTAGTCTTTCCCATTTACGGGACTTAAGGTCGTATTTATTAATTACCAGATTACCTCTGCCGGATGCTCCTGAACGATATGCGAATAATAAATCTCCATTGGGTATTCTATAAAATTCAGGGTAAGTAACATCCGATTCATCAACGGAAAGCATAGGTTCCAGATTTCCCATTTCTAATCCACCCGGTTCAAGACTTCTGCAATAATTCAGCCGATTACCATGATGATCAAACGAAGCATGGAGATATCCGTCTCCATCTACCATTATACTTATTACATTATGTGCATCAGCAACGTTTCCTTTATACTGAGAGGGTTTTAGAATCCACTTGTCCGAATCAAGTTTTCGCTTTCCTAAAACAACATTTCCTACAGAATCATAATAGGCAATATATTGGGAATCACCATAACTAACAAGTGAACTATTGCGAAATACGGTAGTATTTATTGATGTTTGACTGTAGCCATTATCAACAAAAACCGATTTCCGTGATGCCTCTGCGCAAGAAGAAAAAAGGAGAATTGCAAATAAAAATAAAGTTTTCATTGTGTTTTGTTATGTAGGTCGGCGGCATTGCTGCCGCTTTCCCCATTAAGAACTGTACGTGCGACTTTCACCGCATACAGC
>CALUPA010000013.1 GCA_944322395.1 uncultured Phocaeicola sp. | reverse complement strand
AAGGACATAAAAAAAGGAGTACCGCTGTACTCCAACCTTTGTTAACCTTAAAATCTAATACTATGAAAAACACAGTGCAAAGGTACGGATTTTTCTGTTATCTGCAAGTTTTGTGTGCGAAAACACGTGTTTTATAACACTATTTAGTAATATTAGTGCATGTTGTACATTTATTAAGGTTTTGTTCTGTACTCTAATGGACTCATACCTGTATGTTTCTTGAAATATCTCGAGAAGAATGATTGATCAGGGAAATTTAATTCATATGAGATATCCTGTATGGACACATTCGAGTATTTAAGCATTATCTTTATTCTCTGTATTGCATGTTTGTCGATAATGTATTTGGCGGATTTATCCGCAACACTTTGTGTTATTGAGGATAAGTAGCGTGATGTTATGTATAATTTCTCTGCGTAAAATCCTACTTCTCTTTGTTGTGGACAATATTTGTGTATAAGATGAATGAACTTGATAAACAGTTCCTCTCTTCTTCCCACTTCTTCCGATTTGTCTATTTTAAAGAGAGTCCTTGTCTTGTCATATACATCGAGCAGAAAACTTTGGATATTGTTTTTAAATATTTTTACTCTGAAACAGTTGGTCTTTTCGTTATAAAAATCTTCCATAGCTTCTACCAGATAATTCATTTTATTTATTCTTTTCTCCCCTAATTGTACGCAAGGGTATTCTTTAAGGAAAAAGGTGAACGAAGGTTCTAGTTGCGCTGTTGCTTCTTCGTATACTTCGTGTTTGAATATTATATAAGAGATTTTTAAATCATCACTATTGTCTATATTATGAACTATACTTCCGGCTAGTATAATAAGTTGTGTGTTTGCTACTATTTCGTATGGTATCAAATCTATTTCTATATGTGCTGTTCCTTTTCTGCAAAAGATGATTGTATCAACATCCACTTTCATGGTTTTACCTTGTGGCAGCCATTCATCCTTGTCTGCTCCTGCTTTGAAAATTTCGTTATCTGGTAGTTGAAGTATATGCATATGTTTGCAGTTCTGTTAATCTCGGTTTATATAAATAATGCATAGTAAAAATACTGCCAATTATTTCAAATCAATAAAAACGCCATTCATTTTTTTATTCTTTATTCTTCGTTAAATAAAAAATATTTAAGGTCTTAATAATTTATAAACCATACAGTGAGTTCCGTTTTTGAACAATTGTGTTGTAAAAAAGAAAATTAACGTTTTTCGCAGTTAACTTAATTTTGCCACGAATTTTAAAGTAAAAAGATTTATATGGTAACAGTAAACAAAAAATGGTTGCAACTGATGGGAGTTGTTGGTTGCGCAATGTGGTTCGCTTCGTGCGGACAAGCACCAAAAGGAGAAATGCAAGCCGGTGGTTATGAAACAATGGTTGTGGCGAAAGCCGATAAGGTGGTAGAAACAGATTATTCGGCTACCATCCGTGGACGTCAGGACATCAACATCATGCCACAGGTATCAGGTACAATACAGAAGTTATGTGTAACAGAAGGCGAGAAGGTAAGAAAAGACCAGGTTCTTTTCATTATCGATCAGGTTCCTTACAAGGCTGCACTCAATACAGTTGTTGCAAATGTGAAGTCGGCTCAGGCTGCTTTGGCTACTGCCGAACTTACTTATAATAGTAACAAGGAACTTTTTGCAAAGAAGGTTGTATCGGAGTTTACATTAAGAACATCTGAAAATCAGTACCTCACTGCAAAAGCACAGTTGGCACAAGCTGAGGCTCAGGAAGTAAATGCAAGAAACAATCTATCTTATACAGAGGTGAAGAGTCCAAGCAACGGAGTTGTAGGAATGTTGCCATATCGTGTGGGTACTTTGGTTAGTCCTTCTATGGTTGAACCTCTGACTACAGTTTCTGATAACTCAGAGATGTACGTATATTTCTCAATGACAGAAAATCAGGTTCTTGGTATGGTTCGTGAGTACGGTTCTATAGACGACGCAATTACTAAGATGCCTGAAATCTCACTTGTACTTAATGACGGAACTACATACGCTGAAAAAGGAAAGATAGAGTCTATCAGCGGTGTGATTGACACTCAGACAGGTTCTGTAGGTGTTCGTGCCGTGTTCCCTAACGAAAACGGTCTTCTTCTGAGTGGTGCTTCAGGTAAGGTTTCTATACCAAGTACATATAATGACTATATCATTGTTCCACAGGAAGCTACAGTAAAACAGCAGGATAAGATTTCTGTATTTAAGGTAGTTGATGGTAAGGCTGTGACAACTCTTATTAAGGTTGCCGCTTACAACGACGGACGCGAATATATCGTGCTCGAAGGTCTTAACGTAGGCGACGAAATAGTAGCCAAGGGTGCAGGACTTCTTCGCGAAGGTACTCAGGTGAAATAATTAAAGACGACAAAGTTGATTTAGAGTGACTTTAATAAAGATAGAACAACAATGAAAGGAAATATATTTATCAAACGACCGGTGATGGCTATTTCCATCTCCATCGTAATCCTGTTGGTGGGATTTATCTCACTTATATCGTTGCCGGTAGAACAGTATCCTGACATCGCACCTCCTACAGTTGTGGTAGAGGCTACATATACAGGAGCCAGTGCCGATGCTGTGATGAACAGTGTTATCATGCCTCTAGAAGAGAGTATAAATGGTGTGGAAAACATGATGTACATCACATCTACAGCAACAAACTCCGGTACTGCACAGATTCAGGTGTTTTTCAATCAGGGAACAGACCCGGATATGGCGGCTGTAAACGTACAGAACCGTGTATCAAAGGCTCAGGGTCTTTTGCCTTCGGAAGTAACAAAAATCGGTGTCTCTACAGCAAAACGACAGACCAGCTTCCTTCAGATCAACACATTGGTAAGTACTGACGGAAAATATGACGAGACATTCCTTGCCAACTATCTGGATATAAACGTAATACCTGAAATCAAGCGTATTCCTGGTGTGGGTGACGCTACATTGCTTGGTGATACATACAGTATGCGTATATGGTTGAATCCGGAACTTATGGCACAATATGGTCTTGTACCGGCTGATGTTACTGCAGCCCTTGGCGAACAGAATATTGAAGCTCCTGCAGGTACACTTGGTGAAAACTCGCCAAACGTATTCCAGTATGCAATGAAATACAGAGGACGTCTGAAAGATGTAAATGAATTCGATAATATCGTTATCCGTTCGAATGCCGACGGTTCTGTATTGAGACTTAAGGATATCGCAAAAGTAGAGTTGGGACGTCTGTCATACGGTTTCCACGGTGAGGTAAACGACCGTCCAGGTGTGACTTTCCTTACATTCCAGGTTGCAGGAGCCAATGCTACAGAGGTGAACGAAGCTATAACAAAACGTCTTGAAGAGATGTCTGAACTTCTTCCTCCGGGTGTAGAATTCGTACAGATGATGAGTTCGAACGACTTCCTTTATGCATCTATATATAATGTGGTTGAAACTCTTATCGTAGCCATTATTTTGGTTATTCTTGTGGTTTACTTCTTCTTGCAGGATTTCAAGAGTACACTTATTCCGTCTATTGCGATTATCGTATCACTGGTAGGTACATTCGCATGTCTTGTAGCAGCAGGTTTCAGTATAAACATCCTTACTCTGTTTGCACTTGTGCTTGCCATCGGTACTGTGGTGGACGATGCTATCGTTGTGGTGGAAGCGGTTCAGGAAAAGTTTGACTCCGGTTATACATCACCATATCTTGCAACAAAGGATGCTATGAGCGATGTTACCATGGCTGTTATCTCATGTACATGTGTGTTCATGGCTGTGTTTATCCCTGTAACATTCATGGGTGGTACTTCAGGTATCTTCTATACCCAGTTCGGTATCACTATGGCTACATCAGTAGGTTTGTCAATGATTTGTGCCCTTGTACTTTGTCCTGCACTTTGTGCCATTATGATGAAACCATCCGATGGAAACAAGAGTCCGAAAAGCTTTAATGGTCGTGTAAGAGCAGCATACAATGCCTCTTTCAACGCTACCATGAATAAATATAAGAAAGGTGTAATGTTTGCCATACATCACAGATGGATGGTTTGGGCTTCACTTATTATCTCTGTTATTCTGCTTGTATTCTTTATGAAGACTACAAAGACTGGTCTGGTACCACAGGAAGACCAGGGTACATTGATGGTCAACGTTAGTACAGCTCCGGGTAGCACACTTGTTGAGACTACCAAGGTTATGGATAAGGTAAAGGAAATTCTTAAGAATACTCCTGAAATAGAGAACTACAGTGCTACTTCCGGTTACGGACTTATCTCCGGTCAGGGTACTTCGTATGCGTCATGTATTATCCAGCTTAAGAACTGGAGCGAGCGTAAGGGAGAAGAGCATAAAGCCGAAGCGGTATTGGGACGACTGAACGCACAGTTTGCCCAGATAAAGGAAGCACAGATATTCTGTTTCCAGACAGGTATGATTCCTGGTTATGGTATGGGTAACTCTATCGAACTTAACATGCAGGATAAGACCGGTGGTGATATGTCTGTATTCTTCGGACATGTCATGAATTTCCTTGGAGCATTGAACCAGCGTCCTGAGGTAGCTATGGCATATACTTCATACGCAATGAACTTCCCTCAGATAGCAGTCGATGTAGATGCTGCCAAATGTAAGCGTGCCGGAATTTCTCCATCGGATGTACTTTCGGCTTTGGGTAGCTACTGTGGTGGTGCATACGTATCAAACTATAATGAGTTCGGTAAGGTATATCGTGTAATGCTTCAGGCATCGCCTGAATACCGTCTTGACGAACAGTCGCTCAATAATATGTATCTACGTAACGGTTCGGAAATGGCTCCGTTGGGACAGTTCGTTACATTGAAAAACGTATTGGGTGCTGAGGTTGCAAAGCGATTCAACCTTTACAGCTCAATCAACGTAAACGTAAATGCTCAGATGGGCTATTCATCTGGTGAAGTTCAGAATGCCATCAAGGAAGTAGCTGCACAGACATTGCCTACAGGTTACGGATATGAGTATGGTGGTATCGCACGTGAGGAATCACAGAGTGGTGGATCGCAGACTATATTTATATATATAATATGTGTAGTACTTATCTATCTGATTCTTTCATGTCTGTATGAAAGCTTCCTTATTCCGTTGGCGGTTATCCTTTCAGTTCCGTTTGGTTTGATGGGTAGCTTCCTGTTTGCGAAACTATTCGGACTTGAAAACAATATCTACCTTCAGACAGGTGTCATCATGTTGATTGGTCTGCTTGCCAAGACAGCCATCCTGATTACAGAGTTTGCTGTTGAACGTCGTCGTAGAGGCATGGGAATCATCGAATCTGCATATTCTGCAGCTCAGGCACGTCTGCGTCCTATCCTGATGACTGTATTGACAATGATTTTCGGTATGCTTCCGCTTATGTTTGCTACAGGCGCCGGAGCAAACGGTAACAGTTCGTTGGGTACAGGTGTTGTAGGAGGTATGCTTATCGGTACATTGGCACTTCTTTTCGTAGTTCCGGTGTTCTATATCACATTCGAGTATCTTCAGGAGAAAATCCGCAAGCCTATGCAGGTAGAAGGTGATGACCAGTTCAAGATGGAACGTCAGCGCAGTCTTGAAGAAAGAAGTGCTTTCAGCAAGAATGATAAGTTATAATCATTAAAAGAATAACACATGAAGAAATTTATAATACTTACTACTACAGCTGCAATGTTAAGCAGCTGTGGTATATATACAAAATATAAGCCGGCGGAAACAGTACCTGATAGTCTTTATGGAGCAAAAGTAGAGGTTGCTGATACTGTGAACTTTGGTAATTCTGACTGGAAAGAGGTTTTTACAGACTCTCATTTGCAGACATTGATAGAACAGGCCTTACAGAATAACACAGACTATCAGTCTGCACAGCTTAGGATAGAACAGTCTAAAGCCACTCTTCTTGCATCGAAACTGGCCTTCCTGCCATCATTCGCTTTGGCTCCACAGGGAACAATAAGCAGTTTTGACAATCAGAAGACTACAAAGTCATATCAATTGCCAGTTACGGCTAGTTGGGAACTTGATATCTTCGGCCGCATGCGTAACTCCAAGAAGCAGGCTCAGGCATTGTATGCCCAAAGTATAGACTATAAACAGGCAGTCCGTTCGCAACTGATAGCAAGTGTAGCCAATACATATTATACACTTCTTATGCTTGACGAGCAGTTGTTCCTGGCTCAGGAATCGGAACAGGCATGGAAGGAAACAGTAGCTTCGGCACGTGCGCTTATGGATGCCGGACAATATAACGAGGCAGGTGTTTCGCAGATGGAAGCCACATACTATAGTGTGCAGACATCTGTAATTGACCTGAAAGAACAAATCAACCAGACACTGAACAGCATGGCGCTTTTGTTGGCAGAAACTCCACGTAATTATGAACGTGGAAAACTGGCAGACCAGAAGATGCCTGAAGACCTGTCGGTAGGTGTTCCTTTGCAGATGCTTTCGAATCGTCCAGATGTACGTTCGGCTGAACGTTCTCTTGAGGCTGCATTCTATGTGACTAACCAGGCACGCTCTGCTTTCTATCCTTCAATAGTTCTTAGCGGAACTGCTGGTTGGACAAACCTTGCAGGGTCAATTATAGTTAATCCTGCAAAGTTCATAGCAAATGCTGTAGGACAGCTCACATTGCCACTGTTCAATCGCGGACAGAATATAGCCCAGCTCCGTATAGCAAAGGCTCAGCAGGAAGAGGCAAGTCTTAACTTCCAGCAGACATTGCTTAATGCCGGAGCAGAAGTGAACGATGCTCTTACAGCGTATCAGTCATGCAAGTCGAAGACTGAACTCTATCAGAAACAGGTGACAGCTTTGGAAAAGACTGTTACCAGTACAACACTTCTTATGGAGTATGGAACTACAAACTATCTAGAGGTGCTGACAGCACGCCAGTCGTTGCTTAACGCACAGCTCACACAGGTATCAAACCGCTTTATGGAGATACAAAGTGTGATAAGTCTCTATCAGGCTCTTGGTGGCGGAAGAGGTGAGTAAATAAATCCAGGATAAAACGACAGGGCGTTTTACCTAAAATGTCTTGACGTTTTATCCAAAATGACAAAGCGTTTTTTTAAAAAGAAAACACACACAATCATTTCATATAAAATTAACTGTTATCATTATCTAGTGTGATAATTAGATGATTGGGGCTGCCTGGGGAGTGATCTTCGGGCAGTTCTTTTTTGTTTTATGTCTTTTTATTGATACATATGTATAAATTCTGTTTTGTAACCCTATAAATCTATACAGTCGGCATCAAAGAAGTCAATTTTTCTAGATTTCTAATCAATAATTACTACATCATGCTTATTTATAAAACTAATTTTGCATTACAATAATTGTAAAAATGTGATGCAGATTTTGATTTTCTGAAAGACACAACATTATTTGAAATAGTTTGAAGAAAAACATATACCTAACAATCTTAAAATTATGAGTAGTAATTTTCATGAAAAGAAAGTAGCCTTGTTGATGATGGCAAGTGCGTGCTGCTTTCCTTCTTTCGCTCAGGAGAGTGTAGTAAATGGATCTGTAAAGGATGCATTGGGTGAACCGTTAATAGGTGTGAGTGTACAAATTAAGGACTCAGGACTTGGAACTGTAACAGATATTGACGGAAATTTCAGATTGCCTAATGTAAAGCCAGGCCAGACATTAGTTTTTTCGTATGTAGGTTATAAAACCCATGAAGTGACATTGAAGAAGAATCTTGGCAATTTTCTTAATGTTGTCCTCAATGAAGATACAGAAGTGCTTGATGAGGTTGTGGTAATCGGTTATGGAACGGTAAATAAAAGAGACCTTACTGGTTCTGTCGCTTCTGTTAAGGCAGAAGATATTGTTGCAGTGCCGGTAGCTAATGTAAGTGAAGCTTTGTCTGGTAAACTTTCTGGTGTTAGTGTCACTACAACTGACGGTTCTCCTGATGCCGAAGTTAATATTCGTGTGCGTGGTGGTGGTTCTCTATCGCAGGATAACTCTCCGCTTTATATTGTTGATGGATTTCCTGTTTCAAGTATCAGTGACATATCTCCTACAGAGATTGAAAGTATTGATGTGTTGAAGGATGCTTCATCTACAGCCATTTATGGTGCTCGTGGTGCCAATGGTGTAATAATCGTTACTACTAAGAGTGGTCACGAAGGCAAGGCGCAGGTTGATTTCGGTGCGTCTTTCGGTATCAGAAAGGTGGCAAAGATGATGAAGGTGATGAGTCCGTATGATTATGTAGCATATCAGTGGGAACTTGATTCTCAGGATTATGGAAACTACAGCGACTTGGATGTCTGGAAGTCTGTCGAAGGTCAGGACTATCAGGACGAGATATTCGGAAGAACCGGTAATCAGCAGCAGTATAATGTAAACGTAAGTGGTGGTAATAAGGATGTTACATATAATGTTAATTACGCTCATAATGAGGAAAAGAGTATAATGCTTAATTCTGGTTTTGCAAAGAATAATGTAAATGCCAAGATTAAGGCAAACATAAGCAAATGGGTTACTCTTGATTTTAATGCCAGAATGAGTCATTCTGTAGTAGACGGACTTAGTAGTGGAGCTGATACAAACGAGTCGAATGCCTCTAACTCTATTGTGGCAAATTCTGCTAGATTCCGTCCTGTAGAGCCTCTTTCATATAATTCGGATGATGATGAGAATAATACAGCTACTCAGAAGAATCCTTTGGAACGATTGCTTGCAACTTATAAACAGAAAACAACTTTTAATCAGAACTATAACGTAGGTCTTAACTGGAAGCCGTTCAAGAACTGGACATTCCGCAGTGAGTTTGGTTATGGATGGAAATATGAGAATACAGACCAGGCATGGGGCTCAGATGCTACTCAGAATACCAATCTTGGTGTAAAAGGTACTCCTGAGGCTGTGTTTACACGTGCTAACACAAGAAACTGGAGAAATGCCAATACATTGACTTATGACAACAAGAAACTGTTTGACGGTCGTGACAAGATTAATGTATTGTTGGGACATGAAGTCAGCAGCAGTCAGAAAGATATATTGGAATCGTCATCGATATCTTTCCCTAAATCTATGACAATAGATGAAATATTGGCCAGCTCAGGTATCGGTACAGCTTTGGCTAATCAGTCAACTATAGGTGCTCAGGAGAACATGCTTTCATTCTTCGGTCGTGTTAACTATACTTTGATGGACCGTTATCTGTTTACTGTGACTGTACGTGGTGATGGTTCAAGCAAATTTGCCAAAGGTAATCAGTGGGGAGTATTCCCATCGGCTGCATTTGCATGGCGCTTGTCGGACGAGAAGTTTATGAAGGTTACGGAAAAATGGTTGTCAAACTTGAAATTACGTCTCAGCTACGGTACGGCAGGTAACAACCGTATAAATTCCGGTTTGATTTATACTACATATACTTTGGCAGAGAACACTTCTAAGGCTCCTTTCTTCAATGAAATCCGCCAGAGTATGTTGGAACTGTCAAGTTATTTATATAACCCTAGTTTGAAATGGGAAACTACTATCACCAGAAATATAGGTATTGACTATGGTTTCCTGAATAACCGTATTTCTGGTACTTTGGATTTGTACTGGAATACCACTAAAGATTTGTTGATGAGATCCGAAATCCCTTCAAATACAGGTTATAACTATCAGTACCGTAATTTTGGTAAGACTTCAAACAAAGGTGTTGAGTTGACTTTGAGTGCGGCTATTATAGATAAGAAGAAATATGCTTTGAATTTCAATATGAATTTTGCATATAATCGTAACCGTATAGACGAACTGGCAACAGATAATCCTTGGCAGAGCAGTAACTGGGCAGGTAGTACAATTTCAAAATACGAAGACTATAGAGTAGAACAAGGAGGTTCGTTGGGTGAAATATGGGGTTATAAAACAAATGGATTTTATACAGCTTATGACCCTGTTACAAACCCTGAAGGTGAACTTATTATGAATGGTAACAGTTGGGTACTTAAGGATGGTGTAAACGACAAGAGTACTACTATTACTGGCGGACAGTATTATCCGGGTGGATTGAAACTGGTGTGTGATGAGAATGGAGATCCGATAAAGCAGAAACTTGGAAATACAGTTGCTCCTATTAATGGTGGTTTCGGTGTTGATGGACGTGTAGGAAACTTTGATTTCAATGTATTCTTTAATTATTCTGTAGGAAATCAGATTATAAACGGTGCAAAACTGGCAACTTCTTTCTATACCGGTTCGTCAAGAGGATATAATCTTAATAATGACTTTGCACTGGCCAACCGTTATACTTGGATAGACCCTGAAACTGGCTTGAATCTTGGAAGACCGGCAACTAGTACAGTAGAGGCTTATGGAGGTGAGATGGGACTTATAGCGCGTCTGAATGAGCTGAATACAAATGCTTCAATATATAATCCGGCTGCTGTAACACAGATGCAATTGACAGATTATGCTGTTGAAGATGCTTCGTTCCTTCGTTTGAACAATGTGACTGTAGGATATACATTCCCAAAATCATGGGTGAAAAAATGCTTCATGCAGAAGGTTAGATTGTATGTGACAGGTTATAACTTATTGGTATTTACCAAATATTCCGGCTCAGATCCTGAGGTGGATACCAGCTCAAAACGTAATGCAATGACTCCGGGTGTAGATTATGCATCATATCCTAAGAGTCGTACAATTGTTGGAGGTATTAATGTAACATTCTAATTAAAAACTAATAAGTATGAGAAATATTATAAAAACAATAAGCCTGGCTGCAGGTCTGGTATTCATAACAAGCTGTTCTGATTTTTTGGATCAGACTTCTCCTTCAGAATATCCAACACAGAATGTGTTCGAATCTGTAGGTTATACGGAATTTGCCATAAATAAACTGTATGGCGACATGGGACAGGATGAAACATATTCACAGTATATTCCTATCGTATGGGGACTTAATACAGATTGTGAGTTGGTTGATGGTTTGGGAGCGGATGCATACAATACATCTCATCAGCGAGGTGCAATGAACTATAACGTTACTCCAGGATGGGCAAATCTGGCAAAACTTTGGGATGCCATGTATGGAATAATAGAAAACGCAAACGTCATTATAGAAGGTATTAACGACAGTCCTTTGCTGGAGACGGAAGGTGAGGACCAGACCAGCATGAAGAGATTCAAGGGCGAGGCTTTGACTATCCGTGCCATGATATATTTTGATCTGGTGAGATTCTTCGGAGATATTCCTTTGAAAATGGAAAGTTCCAATCCGGATTTAAGTAATGCTTACTTGGGCAAGACAGACAGAGATGTCATTATGGATAAACTTATTGAAGACCTTAAGGAGGCTGCTGAACTTCTGCCGTGGGCAGGAAGAAACGCATCATATACTACAGAACGTGTAACAAAGGGATATGCACATGCACTTTTGGCTAATATAGCATTGACACGTGCCGGTTGGGCTATCCGTGAGGCTGCAAAAGAAGGATACGAAACAGCTTCTTATTCAGACCCTGTTTATCCTACACAGCGATGTGATGCACAGACACGTGAAGCTATGTATAAGTTGGCTTTGGAACATTTGTCCATCATAATCAAGGAAGGACCACATTCATTGAATCCTTCGTTCGAAAATGAGTGGTATCTGCTTAATCAGCTAAAGCTTGATGAAACATACCGTGAGAATATATTCGAAATACCAATGGGTATGGGTATAACAGGAGAACTTGGTTATACAGCTGGTGTACGTGCAAACGGATTTACATCGAAGTATGGAAGAAACAGTTCCGGTGTACTTAAGCTTACAGCTCCATATTTCTGGTCGTTTAAGGAGAATGATCAGCGCAGGGATATAACTTGCTCTAATCTCCAGTTGGAAGAGGAGAATAATGTTACAAAAGAATTTATGCTTGGAAATGCTCCTTTTGGAATATATGTAGGTAAATGGGACGTACGTAAGATGAGTTCCGATATTACATCAATAGCATTAAGCGTAGGAAACGATAAATGGAGAACTGGTATTAATTGTGTCCGTATGAGATATTCACAGGTTCTTCTTATGTATGCAGAGGTAATGAACGAGCTTGCCGGAGGACCTGATGCCGATTATGAAGGTTCTGCCAATGGCATGACAGCACGTATGGCTCTTAAAACCGTACATACACGTGCTTATGACAGTGCGCACAAAGCAGAAGCAGAAGCTTATGTAGATGGTATAGCAAATAATAAGGATGCTTTTTTTGCAGCTATTGTCGATGAAAATGCATGGGAACTTGCCGGCGAAGGATTCCGTAAGTTTGATTTGATTCGTTGGAATTTGTTGGCTGATAAGATAAAGCAGTTCAAGAATGATTATATAACACAAATGTCGGACGAAGTTAATGGCTATCCATCTAAAGTATACTTTAATTACACAGATGAGGCTCAAACTACTATAGATATCAGTAGTGTGACATGGCGCGGAATACCTTCCGGAAAGTCGGAAAAAGATTATGATGGCAATAACAGTTTCTGGGGAGCTGAAAGAACAACTTCCGATCCAAAACAAAGTAAGACAAACTTGCCTTCTATTTCAAGTGGTTTGATTGGTGACGATGTACAGGTTATTAACCGTTACTTGTTACCTATAGCTTCTACTACTATCTCTGCAGCAAATGGAGCCATAAGCAATTCATATGGTTATTCAAATTAATTCTTAAAATTAGGTATTTTATGAAAAGGACAAAATATATATTTGGTTTAGGATTGTCAATAATCCTTTCCGGCATATTCTTTAATTCATGTACCGACGCAAACGATTGGGTAGTCGATTCTTCTTTCGACCGTTTGTTTGGAACAAAACAGTCAAGTTTTAACGTAACAGAGGGTGCTGTTACGGCTGAAGTGGAATGGGATGCCACTGTAAATACTAAGTATTATATAATAGAAGCCAGTACAGACTCATTATATGATGATATTCCTATGGGCGCAGAAAACAGTATAGTATATGGTGAGGATGGTTCTATAACCCAATCGCCATACACTATAACCGGTCTTATGGGTGAAACTACTTACTATTTGCGTATCAAATCTATGTCGGAGGACAAACAGTCAAAATGGGTTTATCTTCCGGATTATAAATTTACTACAGATAAAGAACAGATTTTTTCGGAAGTTGCTGAAACTGAAATAACAGATGAGTCGGTTGTCTTGTCGTGGGAGGCAGGTCTTGAGGTAACACATATAACTTATACTCAGGATGGCGAATTGCTTACTTATAATATTACCGATGATGAAAAGGCTGCCGGTAAAGTTACAATATCAGGTTTATCTGCAATGACTGAGTATGTGTTTTATATCTATAATGGAGATATATTGAGAGGTGAACAGACTGTAACGACAAAAGAAGCTGTTATGGTGGAATCAAGTATTACCGACTTGAAACAGAACTCTGCTGTGTTTACTTGGGACACATCTGTAGGCCGACTTACCGGGTATTATTTTGCTGCAGGTGAAACATATCCTAAAGAAGCAAATAATTCACTTACAGATGAGCAGATTTCATCAGGTAGAATTGAACTGACAGGACTTGAACCTAATACAACTTATACTGTTGCAATAATGCGTGACAAGACAGTACGAGCAATGCAGACATTTAAGACAGAAATGGGTATTCCAAGTGACTATACTATGATTGATGTAAATAGTGTAGACGAATGGTCGTCTAAATTAAGTTCCATAAGCTCTGAAAAAGTTGCAGTAGTAGTAAAAAGTGATATTGAATTGAAGGAAGAATATGAATTCTCATCATCAATCAAGTCTTTGTTGGTATTAAGTGACGAAACTTTACCGGTTAAACCTAGTATAGTTATAAAAGGTTTTAGATTTGGTAATGATATGGATGTTGTAGAATTTTATAATCTGAATCTTAAATCTGTAGGTAGTACATCAAATTATATTTTCTATTTTAAAAATGCATCTAGTGTAAAATCTCTTTCTGTGACTTCGTGCGATATTGATGAAGCTCGTGGCGTTTTCAGAGCTAGTAGTAGTGCTACTGGTAAGATAGAAAATTTGAGCTTTACTAATTGTAGAATGTTGAATGTAGGAAGTTATGGATTGTGTACTCTTGAAGGTGAATATGAAGTTGCAAGTCTGAACTTAAGTAATTGTACATATACACCTTACAATGCAGCAAGTTCTGCTACTGTCAAATCAAAATCATCTACACAGATGAATATAAATATAGACTACTGTACATTGTATGGATTTACATATGCAATACTGGATGACCAAAAGAAAGCTACATTTAATGTAAGTATCTCGAATACTTTGATGGGAGGTTTCTCTGTCGTTAAATTCTTCCAAAACTTTGATAGAGGAATAATTGAATCATGCGAGAATGTTTTCTTAACATCAGGTAGCTCATTTGAGTCTTCTATTGGTGAGGAGGTTATTCAATATTCAGACACGGATTTGTTTAATAATCCTGCAGAATATGATTTTACAGTCAAAGTTCCTGAATATAAGAGTTACGGAGACCAATACTGGAATAAATAACTTTAAAATATGATTTATATGAAACATATGACAATAATTTCTAAACTTTTTATTTGTCTTGTAGCTGTATTCCTTTTTCAGTCATGCAAGGAAAATGAAAATAACAATATAGACAGTAGTGCATTGACACTACTGTCGTATACACCGGAACAGGGAGGTAATATAAGTACTGAAGGTACAATAGAACTTACTTTTTCTAAAGCTGTTCGTCAGGCTCCCGATACAGAAATAACTATTAATGGAAAAGCCATAAGAGTAATAATAACTGATAATGTAGTTCGTGCCAAGTATTCAGAACCTTTAGCAGATCATGTTACTTTGGACATACCTAATGGAGCTTTGACAGACATGAATTCTGTTCAGAAATATGAAGGACTTAACCTAAAATATGAAATAAAATTGGAGAAACGCCTTTTCGATGCTGTTGTTGATAAAAATGGAAAAGGTGATTATACCAAGATTCAGGATGCTATAGATAATGCTCCTAATAATAGCGATGTGCCATATCTCATATTTGTGGCCGATGGTGTTTATGAGGAGTATCTGAACATTTCTGCAAGCAAGACATTCATACATCTGATTGGACAGAGCCGTGAGAATACAAAGGTACAGTATCTCATGAACCGTGTGAAATGGGATGGAACAGGCGAGCAGCCTGTAGCATGGCCTTATTCATCGCAGAATCCTGCTTACCAGGCTCAGACAGGACTTACTTCTTCGCAGGAATCAATAGTATTGGTAAAGGGAGCCGACTTCCACGCTGAAAACATTTCATTTATTAACCTTTATGGAGCAAGAGCAGATGAATATGGTGGTATGGGAAGCGACGGACAGGCTGATGCAATGATGACACGTGCTGATAGAGTTTCATTCTATAATTGTGCAATGGTTTCTTATCAGGATACATGGTGGGTACGTATGAACAATAAACCGGAGGAAATAAATGCCAGAAATTATGCTGATAATTGCTGGATTGAAGGTAAAACAGACTATGTATATGGTAATGCCAATCTTTTGGTAGAAAATAGTACTTTCTATAATGTCGGACTAAGTGGAAATGTGATGACAGCAGGAAGTCATTACGACGGAACAACATGGGGACATATAATGAAAGATTGTATTGTAGACGGTTTGCCTTCTGCAAATGGTACTACATACTTTGCTCGTCCATGGCAGAATAAACCGATATCTGTATGGATAAATACAACATGTAAGGTGAATCTTGATCCTGTAGGATATATGGATATGAGTGTATTGCCATATATATATGGAGAATATAACACGGTTGATGCAAATGGAACAGCTGTAGATACCAGTAAAAGAAAGACCTCTTTCTCTGTAAATGGAGTTTCAACACCTTATGAGAAGAACATGGTGTTTACAGAAAGTGAAGTTGCAGATTATACTTATGAAAATATTATTATGGGTGCAGATGGTTGGGATCCGAAATCATTCTATACAACAGAGGAACTGCCGGCTGTAGAGAATATAAGCATATATGGTACGACTCTGAGTTGGGATGGTCAAAACAAGGCTATTTGTTACTTGGTTTTCGAAGATGGAGAATTTGTAGGTCAGACTACGGAAACAACTATGGAAGTTAATGCAAATGGAGGTGATTATACAGTGAAAGCTGTCAATAAATATGGAAGTTTGAGTGACTAATTCAAAAAACGTTCGGGGGATAAATAATCCCTCCCGAACGTTTATGCTTTTTAAATATAAATATCGTAATCATGAAAAAAAATATATTGTTTTTAGCTGTATGTGCTATGTCTTTTTTTATGTTCCCTTCATGTTCGGATAGTACTCCCTCGGTGGAACAACCAGAAGACAACGGTTCTCAAAATACAGATTCTGATGATGATAATGATGAAAACACAGACGATAATGGACAGGATAGTGAACTTCCTGATTATGGAACACCTGACAGAACAAAAATAAAGGCTTTCCCTGGAGCATACGGAGCTGGTGCTTATACCACAGGAGGAGCCGGCGGTAAAGTGCTTATAGTAAACTCTCTGAAAGATGACGGTTCTGAAGGAACCTTGCGTTGGGCGGTAAATCAGTCCGGAGCACGTACTATTGTTTTCCAGATTGGCGGACTTATACAACTTGAAAGTGAACTGGCTATAAGAAATGGCGACATAACCATAGCAGGACAGACAGCCCCAGGTGGTGGAATATGTTTAAAAGGTCATCCGGTATCAGTAAAGGCTGATAATGTTATTATCCGATTCATAAGATGTCGTATGGGTTCTGATAACCTTACAGATTCTGAGGCCGATGGTGCTGATGCAATGTGGGGAAAAGAGAATAATAACATTATTATTGACCATTGCTCAATGAGTTGGAGTACGGATGAATGTTCATCATTTTACGACAATACCAATTTTACTATGCAATGGTGTATTATAAGTGAAAGTCTGGCAAAATCGTTGCATGATAAGGGTGCACACGGATATGGAGGTATATGGGGAGGTTCGCCCGCAACGTTTCATCATAACCTTATAGCACATCATAGTAGCCGTACTCCAAGATTGTGTGGAAGTCGTTATACCGGAGAACCGGAGAATGAGAAAGTTGATATCCGTAACAATGTGTTCTACAATTGGGGACCTACTAACGGTGGATATGCCGGTGAGGGAGGCAGTTATAATTTTGTGAATAATTATTATAAACCAGGTCCGTCTACAGCAACTAAAAAGAATATTGTCAACAGAATTTTCCAGCCTAACGGAGATGATGGTTCACAAACCCAGAACGGAGGTAACGTTAAGGGTACATGGGGAATTTTTCATCTAAGTGGAAATTTCTTTGATGATTCTTGCTCTTATCTTACTGACGAGGAAAAAACAAGCATAAGTCTTGTGAATCAGGATAACTGGGTTGGTCTTCAGCCAAATGCAACGACTAATGTGCCTTTACCTGAAGGTGGAAAATTATCTTTGCAGTCGGAAGCAGAGTTTCTTATTTCTTCTGATATTAATGAGTTCACCCAATCTGCTTCTGAAGCCTATGAATCTGTTCTTTCCAAAGCTGGAGTTTCAACAAAAAGAGATGCAGTGGACGAAAGAATTGTAGATAATGTACGTAACGGTGATTTTACAGCCGAAGGTAGTAATGGTAGCAAATGGGGTATTATAGACAATGCGAACGATGTAGGTGGATGGCCTGAATATTCTAGAGGAACTACGCAACTGGACACGGACAAAGATGGTATTCCTGATTATTGGGAAGAGAAAAATGGACTTGACAAGAATAAAGATGACAGTTTTAAATATAATTTAAGTAAGGAATATACTAATCTTGAGGTATATTATAATAGTTTAGTGGAAGATTTATATTAAAAAAAGATATTAATGATTATGAGACGATTTATGTTGAACAATTTGGTTGGCTTGGTTTGCATGAGTTTATTATCTGTTGGATATGTTGGTGCAAACAATTATCCTACTCCTGACAGAAGCAAGGTTCCGGCTTTTCCGGGTGCTGATGGAGCTGGTAAATATACTACCGGTGGTGCCGGTGGTGCAGTATATACTGTAACATCATTGAAAGATGACGGTTCGGAAGGTACTTTACGTTGGGCTATTAAAAAGAAAGGGCCGCGTACAATTGTCTTTGCAGTAAGTGGTATAATAGAACTTACTAGCCCTCTGAAAATTTCAAATGGTGACGTTACCATTGCGGGTCAGACTGCTCCCGGAGATGGAATATGTCTGAAAAACTATACTTTTGGAATTCAGGCAGATAATGTTATTGTGCGTTTCATTCGTTCGCGTATGGGAGCTGATATTGTACGAAAGGGTGATGATGCTATGAACGGTTATAAGAATCATAAGAATATCATTATAGACCATTGTTCGGCAAGTTGGAGTACAGATGAATGTGCTACGTTCTATAACAATAGCAACTTTACCATGCAGTGGTGTATAATAAGTGAAAGTCTGGCCAACTCAATCCATGAAAAGGGTGCTCATGGCTATGGAGGTATCTGGGGTGGTCAGGGAGCATCGTTCCATCACAATCTTCTGGCACATCACACTAACCGTACTCCACGTCTTTGCGGTAGCCGTTACACGGGAAAACCTGAAGAAGAGAAAGTTGAACTGTTCAATAATGTGATATACAATTATGGCAATGATGGTGCTTATGCCGGTGAAGGTGGTTCATATAACTTTATAAACAATTATTATAAACCAGGACCTTTTACTGCTACCAAATCATCGTACAAGCGTCTTTTCACAGCTTATCAGGATGATGGCAAGAATAATAACGTAAAAGGTACTCATGGCGTTTTCTGTTTCAGTGGCAATTATATAGATCCTACATGCTCTAAATTATCAGAAAAACAACGTAAAGCCATTATGCCTGTCAACAAAGACAATTCCTTAGGATTGGTAATAAAGAACGATTTTGCTCCTGCTGATGAATTGTTGGTAAAAGATCCATTCCAGATAGCAGAACATACTTCATTGCAGTCCACATGGGATGCTTTCGAGTCTGTGTTGAAATTTGCCGGTGCCTCTTTGCATCGTGACAAACATGATGAACGTATTGTAAAGGAAGTAAGAAATGGTAATTATACTTACGAAGGCTCGCATGGAAGTACTAACGGTATGATAGACCGTCCTCAGGATGTCGGTGGATGGGGTGAATATAATCAGACAGAAGCACCGCTTGATACTGATGGTGACGGTATGCCTGATGAATGGGAGAAAAAGAATGGTTTGAACCCAAATGATGCGAGTGATGGAGCTACATATAACCTTAGTCCTTCATATACAAATTTGGAGGTTTATATGAATGGTTTGGTAAATCATCTGTTCTAAAAGGTGTTTTTATAGCTTGTATATCAATTATTATACAATATTCAACAATTAATACACCAAGTATTTAGTGTTGTGCTATACTTTTGCAATCAGTCAAATACTACTATAAATCAATAATCATGAATAAACTGTTTAAGAATATCATTGTACTGGCAGCGGCTATAGTTCCGCTGTCGTGTACACAAAAGCAGGAAGCTCCCGTTTGTAACAAAGGGATAGATACATCTGTATACGAAGGTTTGCCCTTTGAAATGATTCAGGTGGAACAACCGTCTTTCCCGGATTATTCTGTAAATATTAAAGACTTCGGTGCTGTGGCAGATGGTAAGACATTGAACACAGAGGCAATAAATAATGCTATTAATGATGTCAATTCAAAAGGTGGTGGAAAAGTTGTCATACCTGCCGGATTATGGATTACCGGTCCTATTGAACTGAAAAGCAATGTAAACCTTTATACAGAAAAGAATGCATTGGTACTTTTCACTGACGATTTTAATGCATATCCTATACTTGAGACTTCTTTCGAAGGCTTGAATACACGTCGTTGTCAGTCGCCTATTTCTGCATGGAATGCCGAGAATATAGCCATCACCGGTCATGGAGTATTCGATGGCGCAGGCGATAGCTGGCGTCCTGTGAAGAAAGGTAAGATGACAGCTTCGCAATGGAAATCTTTGCTTGCATCGGGTGGAGTTGTGGAAAATGATATATGGTATCCCACAGAAGGCTCGCTGAAGGGAGCGAAAGCATGTAAGGAATTCAATAATCCAGAAGGTATTGAAACAGATGAGGAATGGAATGAAATAAGACCTTGGTTACGTCCGGTGTTACTTAATATTGTAAAAAGCAAGAAAGTGCTTCTTGAAGGCGTGACATTTAAAAACTCTCCTAGCTGGTGTCTTCATCCTCTTTCATGTGAACATATAACAATTAAGGATGTAAAGGTTTTCAATCCTTGGTATTCACAGAATGGTGATGCACTAGACCTTGAGTCATGTAATTATGCATTGATTATTGACAATGTTTTTGATGCCGGCGATGATGCTATTTGTATAAAATCAGGAAAGGATGAGGATGGACGTAAACGTGGTGAACCTTGTCAGAATGTTATTGTAAAAAATAATGTTGTTCTTCACGGACACGGTGGTTTCGTGGTTGGAAGTGAAATGTCGGGTGGCGTGAAAAATATTTATGTTTCCGACTGTACTTTTCTGGGAACTGACGTAGGCTTGCGTTTTAAAAGTACACGTGGTAGAGGCGGTGTAGTAGAGAATATTCATATTCATAATATCAATATGATAGATATTCCTCATGAGGCTCTGTTGTTCGATCTTTTCTACGGAGGAAAAGGTGCCGGTGAAGAAACTGAAGAAGAACTGATAGCCCGTATGAAGACGGCTGTACCTCCTGTAACAGAAGAAACTCCAGCTTTCCGTGATATTTACATATCGGGTATTACAGCAAACGGAGTTGGACGTGCAATGTTCTTTAATGGACTTCCAGAGATGCCAATACGTAATATCGATATAAAGAATGTGGAAATTACAAATGCTAAATCTGGTATTGTGATAAGCCAGGCAGAGAATGTGACTATTGATAATGCCAACGTTCAGACTGAGGGAGAAACATTGAAGGTCAGATTTTCAAAAAATGTCAAGGTAAACGGAGAAGAATTCCATAACTGATGAATTATAATTGTTGCTTATTGTTTTTGGGAGATTTATAATAATGTGGTTTTATAATTTGCTCTTTGCATTCTTTTTTAAATTTCGGGTGCAAAGAGCAATATTTTTAATAATCATGTATCTATGAAGACATTTTTGTGTATTTTTATGTTATTGTTCGGATATGTTTCTGTAATGGGACAATATGCCAAAACAGTTTATGTAGAACTTAATAACAATCTGAATAAAGATTTGAAGGATGTTCCGGTATGTATAAATCTTATGCAATTGCAAGCTGATTTTACAATTCATTCGGTTACTGTGATGGATGGCTCATCGGAAATTCCTTCACAACTGGATGATATGGATTCTGATTATGTGGCAGATGAATTGGCCTTTGTCGTTGATATGCCTGCGAATGCAATAAAACGACTGGAAATAGGACTGAGTGATGAAAAAAATGTCAGAGAATATCCTAATCGAGTGTTTGCAACAATGCTTGCACGTGACCATAAAAAAGGAAATCATGCCGAAATTCGTTCAGTTACAGTTCCTGGAGATGTTAATTTCTATAATATGATTTACGGTCATGGACCAATGTTCGAATCGGAACTGGTTGGTTATCGTATCTATTTTAATGCCAAACAGACTGTCGATCCGTATGGAAAATTCAGCAAAGGTCTTGAACTTGAAGAAAGCAAGTTTTATCCTGACGATGAACAATTGTCACAAGGCTTTGGGGATGATGTTCTTATGGTAGGCAACAGTTGTGGTGTAGGGGCATTGAAAGGATGGAACGGTGAAAAAGCAGTACATATAGAACCGGTAGCATTTCGAACTGAAAGGATATTGGCAAAAGGTCCTGTTCGTGTAATTGTAGAGGTAAATGTAGAAGGATGGCAATATCAGGGCTCATTGCTCAATATGACAAACAGATATACATTGTATGCAGGACATAGAGACCTGATTGTTGATACATATTTCAGTACTCCGTTGAAGAACGAGGTATTTTGTACCGGAGTTCAGAATATTATGGGAACAGAAACTGTCACTTATTCAGATCATAGCGGACTAGTTGGTAGTTGGGGACGGCATTGGCCTGTCACTGACACAGTGAAATATGCCAAGGAGACTGTAGGTATTGCTACGTTTATTCCAAGGAAGTATGTAGAACATGAAGTAAGCGATAAGGATAACTTTTTATATACTATATCTGCTGAAGGAGAAACTTCTTTCAGATATTACACAATGTTTACATCAAGAAAGGAGAAGTTTGGCTTTGAAGATTCTTCTTCATGGTTCGAGTATATGGATGAATGGAAACGCGAATTGGAAAATCCTGTTGAAGTGAAGATTATTTATTGATATATAGATTTAATGCCATGAACATTTTGAAAAGTATTATTGGATTGACAGCTTTGTCTGTTATGCCTGTTGTTGCACAGAACACGGAATATGTTTCACAGGTGTGGGTATCCGACCTTGGGAACGGTAAATATAAGAATCCGGTACTGTATGCCGATTATTCCGACCCTGACGCTTGTCGTGTTGGTGATGATTATTATATGACGTCTTCCAGTTTCAACTGTTTACCCGGACTTCAGATACTTCATTCCAAAGATTTGGTTAACTGGACTATAATAGGTGCAGCTGTGCCATATGAACTTGCACCGGCACATACTCCGGAAAGACCTGAACACGGTAATAGAGTATGGGCTCCTAGTATACGCCATCATGATGGAGAGTTTTATATCTTTTGGGGTGACCCTGATCAGGGAGCCTTTATGGTGAAGGCAAAGGATCCTAAGGGACCGTGGACTGAACCGGTTTTGGTAAAGGCAGGTAAAGGTATTATTGATACATGTCCGTTATGGGATGAGGATGGCAAGGTATATATGGTGCATGCATATGCAGGAAGTCGTGCGGGACTGAAAAGCGTGATTGCTGTGTGCGAACTCAATGCTGAGGCTAACCAGGCTATTACCCAGTCGCGTATTATTTTCGACGGACATGAAGCGCATCAGACTTGTGAAGGTCCAAAGTTCTATAAAAAAGACGGATATTATTACATCTTCCATCCGGCAGGAGGAGTTCCTACAGGATGGCAGGTCGTTCTACGTTCGAAGAATGTGTATGGCCCGTATGAATGGAGAACTGTATTGGCACAGGGGAATACAGATGTTAACGGTCCTCATCAAGGGGCATGGGTCGATACTGCGACGGGCGAAGACTGGTTTTTGCATTTCCAGGACGTTGGAGCATATGGACGTCTTGTGCATCTGCAACCAATGACTTGGAAAGACGGCTGGCCTGTTATAGGTATTGATAAGGATGGTGATGGCTGTGGTGAACCAGTATCTACTTATAAAAAGCCAAATGTCGGGAAAAACTTTCCGGTATGTACTCCTCAAGAGAGTGATGACTTTGACGGATTTACTCTTTCTCCACAGTGGCAATGGCATGCCAACATAAATGAGAAGTGGGCTTATTATGCCGGTGATAAGAGTATGGTACGTTTGTATTCATATCCTGTAGTAGACGATTATAAAAACTTGTGGGATGTGGTAAATCTGCTTTTACAGAAAACTCCGGCAAAAAACTTTACGGCTACCATGAAGCTGACATTTACCCCATCCTCTAAATATGAAGGTGAACGTACAGGATTGGTTGTAATGGGTATTGATTATTCTGGATTGATTATAGAAAATACAGACAGTGGTCTTGAACTTTCACAAGTGGAGTGCAAGAAAGCTGATAAAGGGACCCAGGAAACCAAGAATGCTACTGTTCCTCTTTCGGACAATACGGTATATCTCCGGGTTAAATTCAGTTGTGATGGAAAGAAAATAGCAAAGAGCGAGGGGGGACATGACCTTATAGTAATGTGCGATTTCAGCTATAGCCTTGATGGTAAAAAATACAAGAAACTAGGTAATAGATTCCAGGCAAAAGAAGGTAAATGGATAGGTGCCAAAGTAGGTATGTTTTGTACCCGTCCTGCCATTAAGACAAATGATGGCGGGTGGACTGATGTGGATTGGTTCAAAATTACAAAATAGAGAGACTGAGTTCCTATAGGTGGAACTCTGATTAAGATTGGTTTATTTTATTGCAGAGGTGTATTCTCAAAGATACATCTCTGTTTTTTTTGTTTATATAATATTAGCCTGTTTGCAATTGCTGGTAATACTTCTGACTGCAGCGTAGATAAGAATATGAAAATATCAAAAAATACATGATAATGAACGAATATTACACATCCTATTAGAGCTATATGAATATCTTTGCAAATATGAATAAACACTATAATAGTACAAACTAATTTCTTTACATTATGAAAGCATTAAATAAAGAAACAGCCGTAAAGGTTGTTCGTCCTGAACGTATCATTCAGTTTGGTGAGGGAAATTTTCTTAGATGTTTTGTGGATTGGATTATCTCAAACATGAACGAAAAGACAGATTTTAACAGTAGCGTAGTTGTTGTGCAGCCTATCGATAAAGGTATGATAGATATGATCAATGCCCAGGATGGTCTTTATCACGTAAACCTTCAAGGACTGGAAAAAGGTGAGGTAATCAATTCATACAGACTGATTGATGTAATCAGCCGTTGCCTTAATCCTTATACAGAATACCAAGCATATCTCTCACTGGCTGAGCAGCCTGAGATGAGATTTGTAATCTCAAATACTACAGAGGCAGGTATTGCATTCGATCCTGCATGTCGTCTTGAGGATACTCCTCCAAGTTCATACCCTGCAAAACTTACACAGCTCCTTTATCACCGTTACAAGTTTTTTAATGGGGCTATGGACAAAGGTCTTATTATTTTCCCATGTGAGCTTATTTTCCTGAATGGTCATAAATTGAAGGAAACAATCTATCAGTATATCGAATTATGGAATCTTGGTGAAGAATTCAAGACATGGTTCGAACAGGCTTGTGGCGTTTATGCTACACTTGTGGACCGTATAGTACCTGGATTCCCAAGAAAGACTATCAACGAAATCAAGGAACACCTCGGTTATGACGATAACCTGGTAGTTCAGGGTGAGGCATTCCATCTTTGGGTTATTGAGGCACCTGAAAGTGTAGCAGCAGAATTCCCTGCAAATAAGGCTGGTCTTAACGTGTTATTCGTTCCATCTGAAAAACCATACCACGAACGTAAAGTAACATTGCTTAACGGAACACATACCATCCTTTCACCTATAACTTATCTTTCAGGTATCGATATCGTGCGCGATGCATGTAAGGACGAAGTAATCGGTAAGTATATCCGTAAGGCTATGTATGAAGAACTCATGCAGACACTCAACCTTCCTGAAGACGAACTTAAGGCGTTTGCAGCAAGCGTACTCGAACGCTTCGAGAATCCTTTCGTAGACCATCAGGTTACATCAATCATGCTTAATGCATTCCCTAAGTTTACAGCACGCGATCTTCCTTCAGTGAAAGAATATCTCAGCCGTAAGGGTGAGCTTCCATACGGAATTGTACTCGGTCTTGCAGCACTTATCGTATATTATAAGGGTGGAAAACGTGCTGACGGTGCTGAAATTGTTCCGAACGACGCTCCTGAAATTGTAGAATACGTGAAGAATGCATGGACTCTGTCCGACCTTCATGCAGTAGCAGAAAAGGTGCTGGCAGCAGACTTTGTGTGGGAAGAAAACCTTAACAATATCCCTGGCCTGACAGATATGGTGGCAGATATGCTTAAGGGAATTGAAGAAAAGGGTATGTATGAAATGGTAAAAGAATACGTAAAATAAATCCCTGATGGAAAATATACTTCATATAAACAGTAAGGACAACGTCGTAGTGGCGTTGTCCGATCTTAAAGCCGGAACAGAAATCACTGTGGACGGACGTAGCATTACACTGAAGGATGATGTTCCTGCCGGACATAAGATTGCATTGCAGGATTTCCATACAGGAGATGTAGTAGTGAAATATGGTTTCCCAATCGGTTCGCTAAAGGAAGACAGAGCGGCAGGAAGTCTTATCAACGAGAAATATATACGTACACTCCTTGGTGAGATTAAGGACTATACATACAATCCGGTAGAGATACATTCATGCAAGCCGGAAGGCATGGTCTATTTCAAAGGCTATGAAAGAAAGAATGGTGATGTGGGAATCCGTAACGAAATATGGATAGTTCCTACAGTGGGTTGTGTGAACGGTGTGGCAAACGAACTGGTAAAGCTGTTCAATGAAAAGACTGCTGGTGATAAAGTTGATAATTTTGACGGTATCCATGCTTATACACACAACTGGGGGTGTTCACAGTTGTCGGAAGATCACGAGAATACACGCAAGATACTTCGTGATATGGTCCTTCATCCTAATGCAGGTGGTGTTCTTGTTTTGGGGCTTGGATGCGAGAACAATCAGGTTTCGGCATTCAGAACAATGCTTGGCGAGTATGATAGCGAACGAGTGAAATTTCTTGAATGTCAGAAAGTAGAGGATGAGATTTCTGCAGGTATGGAAATACTTATGGGACTCTATGAAAATGTAAAGAAAGACGTAAGAACTGAACAGCCTGTTTCAAAACTGAGGATTGGTCTTAAATGTGGAGGTTCTGATGGATTCTCTGGTATAACAGCTAATCCGTTGCTCGGTCTTTTCACTGACCGTCTTGTATCATATGGCGGTACATGCGTACTGACAGAAGTGCCTGAAATGTTTGGTGCAGAGACAATTCTTATGGACCGTTGCAAAGACGAGGATACTTTTCAGAAAACAGTCAGCCTGATAAACAATTTCAAGAATTACTTTATAAAGAATGATCAGGTGATATATGAAAACCCGTCACCGGGTAACAAGGCCGGAGGTATCTCAACTCTTGAAGAGAAATCTCTCGGTTGTACCCAGAAATCAGGTTCTAGTGCGGTAATTGATGTGCTGGAATACGGTGACCGTATATCATCTCACGGACTTAATCTACTAAGTGCTCCGGGTAATGACCTTGTGGCAAGTACTGCACTTGCTTCTGCCGGATGTCATATGGTACTTTTCACTACAGGACGTGGAACGCCATTTGGAACATTCGTACCTACAGCAAAGATTTCCACCAACTCAAATCTTTATAACCGTAAGACACGCTGGATGGACTTCAATGCCGGTGTTCTGGTAGAAGGCAAGAGTAAGGATGAAGTGCTTGACAATTTCTTCAACTTTGTCATTTCTGTCTGTTCAGGTGCGTATGTAAAGAATGAGATAAACAATTACCGTGAGATATCTATTTTCAAGACCGGTGTAATACTTTAACCCATAAATAACTACCATAAAAACATATAGAATGAATAATAATAAAATGACAAACTACCGTTGGTATGTATGTGCGATGCTGTTCTTTGCAACCACGGTAAACTATCTTGACCGCCAGGTCCTTTCTCTTACATGGAAAGACTTCATTTCTCCTGAATTTGGCTGGACTGACGTTCATTACGGTACCATTACCGGATGTTTCTCCTTTGTATATTCCATAGCGATGTTCTTTGCCGGAAGAACAGTAGATTATCTGGGAATAAAGAAAGGCTATTCATGGGCAATCGCTCTCTGGTCGCTTGGTGCCTGCCTTCATGCATTTTGCGGTATAGCTACAGCTGGAATAGTACTTGACAGTTGGTCGATGACATTTGCCGGCGCACGTGAACATATCGAAATAGCCCGCAATGCAGGCACTGCCATGATGGGTATATCGACAGTGAGCATGTGGCTTTTCCTTATTGCGAGATGTATTCTTGCGGCAGGTGAGGCTGGAAACTTCCCTTGTGCCAATAAGACCATTTCTGCATATTTCCCTCAGAAGGACCGTGCTTTTGCAACAAGTCTTTTCAATTCTGGCTCACAGATAGGTGCTATGCTTGCTCCGTTTACAATTCCAGTGATAGCCCGTTTCTGGGGATGGGAGATGTCATTCCTAATAATCGGTCTTCTTGGTTTCGTATGGCTAGGTATATGGCTCAAGACATATGAAGCGCCCGATAATAACAAACGTATGAACAAGCTTGAACTTGACTATATACGTCAGGATGAAGATAAGGTATCAAATGAGACCAAACAGACTGAAGAACCAAAGGAAAAGGTGAATATCTTCAAGTATTTCACATACCGTCATACATGGGCTATATTCGCTTCACGATTCCTTCCTGAAGGAGTGTGGTGGTTCTTCCTTTTCTGGGCTCCTGCATATGTAAAAGATATTTATGGATATAGCTCTGACTCTTTCATGGGCATGATGCTGATATTCACACTGTATCTCATCACTATGCTTTCAATTATCGGAGGATATCTTCCTACATTCCTTGTAAACAAGAAAGGACTTACTCCGTTTGGCGGTCGTATATCATCAATGTTTGTCTATTCGCTATTCCCATTGTTGGGCATAGTCGCACCTTTCCTTGGAGTACACTCATGCTGGTATCCTATAATCATCATCGGTATTATCGGTGCCGCACACCAGAGCTGGAGTGCCAATGCATATTCTTTGGTAAGTGACCTCTTCCCTAAATCGGTGGTAGCTACACTTACTGGTCTAGCCGGAATGGTCGGTGGTCTTGGAAGTTTCCTTTTCAACCAGGGTTCAGGAATCTTGTTCACATATTCACGAGAGAGTAATATGGCTTTCCTTGGTTTTGAGGGAATTCAGGCTGGATACATGATCGTATTCCTCGTAGCTTCAGTGGCTTATATATTAAGCTGGTTTGCAGTTAAGAGTTTGACATCAGACGTTAAAAAATAATTTTAAACATAATAATTATGAGAAATTTTATGGATGAAGACTTCCTGTTGTATTCGGACACAGCGAAGTATCTGTATCACAATTTTGCAAAACATAATCCGATTATTGACTATCACTGCCATCTTGAACCAAAGAAGATTGCAGATGACTATAAATTCTCTTCAATCACAGAAATATGGCTTGGCGGTGACCACTACAAGTGGAGAGCCATGAGAACAAACGGAGTGGATGAAGAATATATCACAGGAAAGTCTACTTCAGACTGGGAAAAGTTTGAAAAATGGGCCGAAACAATCCCTTATACAATGAGAAATCCTCTTTACCATTGGAGTCACCTGGAACTGAAGACTGCCTTTGGTATTGACAAACTCCTTTCTCCTAAGACTGCACGCGAAATATTCGATGAATGTAATGCTAAACTTGCAACTTCTGACTATACAGCACGTAAGTTTATGGAGCGTTACAATGTAGAAACAGTATGTACTACTGACGATCCAGTTGATTCACTTGAATATCATAAGACAGTAGCTGAAAGTGATTTCAAGGTTAAGGTTCTTCCTACATGGCGTCCGGACAAAGCTATGGCAGTTGAGAATGCAGCAAATTTCCGCAGTTATGTTGAGAAACTTTCTTCAGTATCATCTGTTTCTATCAGCACATTCAATGATTTGGTCGATGCATTGAAAAATCGTCATGATTTTTTTGCAAGTATGGGATGTCGTTTGTCTGATCATGGAATCGAAGAATTCTATGCTGAAGACTATACAGATGCAGAAATTAATGCAATATTCAACAAAGTATATGCTGGTAGTGAACTTACAAATGAGGAAATCCTCAAGTTCAAGTCGGCTATGCTCGTTGTCTTTGCAGAAATGGACAATGAAAAAGGATGGACTCAGCAGTTCCATTACGGAGCCATTCGTAATAATAACACACGTATGTTCGAGAAACTTGGTCCTGATACAGGTTTCGACTCAATAGGTGTGTTCAATACATCTAAGGCCATGGCCAAGTTCCTTGACCGTCTTAACACAGCCGATAAACTGACAAAGACAATTCTTTACAATCTAAATCCTGCCGACAATGAAGTAATCGGTACAATGATAGGTAACTTCCAGCAGGGCCCAGTAGCCGGCAAGATTCAGTTCGGTTCAGGATGGTGGTTCCTTGACCAAAAGGATGGAATGCAGAAACAGATGAACTGTCTTTCAGTTCTTGGTCTGTTGAGTCGTTTCGTAGGTATGCTTACAGATTCACGCAGTTTCCTTTCTTATCCTCGTCATGAATACTTCCGCCGTATTCTCTGTAACTTGATAGGTGAGGATGTAGAGAAAGGTGAATTGCCAGCATCTGAAATTGAGTTCCTTGGCCAGATGGTAAATGATATTTCTTATAACAATGCAAAGAGATATTTGAATTTGTAATTTATATGTAGTATGATACATACAAATTAGATAGATAGAATTACGTTAATCTACAATCAGCCAGTAAGTTATGGTTTAGCCATGCTTGCCGGCTGATTTTTTTTACACATGAGAATAAACAGATATTACACATCATAAAACTATTATTCCACATTGAAAAAAATGCTTGTCATTACCTTTGTAACATAAACGCTAGCCTTTATTATTTTAATAACTATTAAAAAGACATTTATGAACTTTAAAAATCTAACTAAGAAAGCATTGGCTGTTCTTATAATGAACATGCTATGTTTAGTCGTTTTTGCACAGGAGCGACAAATTACAGGTATTGTGGTTGATGGTTTCGATGTACCTATTATCGGTGCAAATGTGGTAGAGGTTGGAACCACTAACGGGGTTATTACAGATTTGGAAGGACGCTTTAGTCTGAATGTACAATCTGGCTCAAAGATTCAGGTTTCTTTCATCGGTTATGTTACGCAGACTATAACGGTAAATTCACAGGATGACATTAAAGTAGTATTGAATGAGGATTCACAATCGCTTGACGAAGTAGTCGTTGTGGGTTATGGAGTACAGAAAAAATCAGACCTGACAGGATCAATAGGTAGTGTAGACAATAAAGCTCTTGCAGGAAAAGGTGCATCAACGGTGATGGAATCACTGCAAGGACAAGTGGCAGGTGTAGATATTAGCCAGTCATCAAGCCGTGTAGGTGAAAGTTTTAATATTGCAATACGCGGTAAGAGTACTTTGGGTAGTAGTACTAGTCCGTTGTTTGTAGTAGACGGAGTAATTTGTGATGATATCAATTTCCTTAATCCTTCGGATATAGAAAAAATAGATATCTTAAAAGATGCTTCTTCTACTGCTATTTACGGTTCGAGAGCTACAAATGGTGTTGTAATAGTAACTACAAAACAAGCTAAAGTTGGTGATGATATGCGCACTACGGTTACTTACGATGGTTATGCCGGATATAAAACAGTTGCGCGTATGCCTGACTTTATGGATGGAACAGAATGGGCGGCTTACAGATATATGAAGTATGCATCTCCGGTTAAGACTGATGGTAAAATCTCTATTATTGATGGTAGATTACCTTTGGAGATTACTCCTGGTTACTTGTTGTCAATATGGAATGACAAAGGAGATGCTATCTCTGTAAAAAGACGTGAACAGTTTCTTACAGAAGATTATACAGACTGGAGTGACTTGATGTTGCAGGATGGAACACAGCAGAATCATTTTATTCAGGTATCTGGAGGTGGCAAAAAGGTTTCTTATCGCGCAGGATTGGGATATCAGCAGGAAGATGGTGTTATGGGCGATGAAATGCAGAGGTATAACCTTAAATTGGCTGTGGATGGAAAAATCAACAGCAAGGTTTCAATGGGTATGACTACTAATATAGCAGTATTTAATTATGACTATGGTTCAAAACGTGCAGTTCAGGAATCTTTCCGTGCCAATCCTTACTGGCTTCCTTATAACTCTGCTACAGGTGAATTAAACTATCAGCCTGGTAATGACCTTGTCCCGGGACAGACATATAGTGAAGCTTTCCCTGTAGGGTTCTCCGGTTCAGTTTCACCAATTATGGATGCAATGAACTCTAGTGATAAGACTAAGGGATATAGATTACTTGCTACTATGTATGCCCAGTATCAGCCAATTAATGATGTAATTATAAAAACATCATTCTCTCCTACATTCTCTACACGTAGAAGAGGTGAATACTATGGTGGATTATCTTCCGAACAATCAAGTACTTATGATAAGACAACAGGTCTGGGTAAGGCAAAAGCTACTGTTACAAACAATCTGTCTTTTGGTTATACATGGGATACTCAGGTCAATTATGTAAAGACATTCAATGAAGACCATAATCTTAATGCAATGGCTCTTTTCAGTGTGTATGGAACAGAATCTGAAAAATATTCTATTACAGGCGAAGATGTTAATGCCGAGACTCTCTGGTATAATCTTGGCTCTGCTGCCAGTTATAATAATGTTTCCAGTGATTTTGGAAAAGCTACAATGCTATCCTATGCTCTTCGTGTGAATTATGGATATAAGGGAAAATATCTAGCTACCGTGTCAACACGTTGGGATGGATCTTCAAAGTTTCTAGATGGCCATCGTTGGGGAGTATTCCCTTCAGCTGCTTTGGCTTGGAGAATTAGTGAAGAAGATTTTATAAAAGATAATGCTTCATGGATAACAAACTTAAAGTTGCGTGCCAGCTATGGTGTTACAGGTAATAATGCTTCTGTAGGTAACTATGAAACAATGTTCCTTGCAAATCAGCTTTACTATTCAGGCTTTGGTAAAGGTTTTGGCCCTTCAGTAGTAAATGAGTTGCTGTCTTGGGAAAAGACGAACGAGTTCAATATAGGTCTTGATTTTGCTTTCTTGAATGGAAGAATTTCAGGAACATTGGACTGGTATAACCGCGATTCAAGAGATTTGCTTATGGATATGAAACTTCTTTTGGAACAGGGAACTCCTACAGGTCAAATGACTGCAAACGTAGGTAAGGTACGGAACAGAGGTTTAGAAGCTATGCTTAAAGGTATATTACTGCAGACAAAAGATTTCTATTGGGATTTAACTGCTACCTTTGCAATGAACCATAATGAAATATTGGAACTTCAGGGAAAGAAAGAGGATATGCGTGCTCAAAGATGGTTCATCGGTCAGCCTATTGATGTGGCATATGATTTGAAACAAACAGGAATCTGTACACAAGCTATGGCTAACGAAAAACTTACCATTGATGGAGTGACAAAGACAAAAAGCGAATGGTATGGATATTTTGAAGGATGCATGACTTATGAAGACTTGAACATGGATGGTAAGATAAACGATGATGACCGTCAAATTATTGGTCAAGGTATGCCTAAATGGACAGGAACAATATCTACATCATTGACTTACAAGAATTGGGATTTCTCTATGACAGTGAATACAAAGCAGGGACATACAGTCTTGAGTCCGTTTATGCAGGAATTTACTGATTATTCAGACAGAGGACGTAATAAACTGGCAATGGATTTCTATATTCCGGAAGGAGCACCTATATTCAACTATACTTGGGATGGTGAGGATTATTCATCTCTGACATCAGATCCTTCAAAGGTTGCAGAGTCTACTATAGTGGGTTCATATCCTTATCCATTCAATGATGTGAACTATAATCATGGAGGTGGTACCGGATGGTATACAGGAAAGAATAAAGAGTTTCAGTCAAATTGTTATGTTGATGCTTCTTATTGGAAAATCAAGAATATAACTCTAGGTTATACTTTCCCTAAGAATCTTATAAACAAGGTGGGAATACAGAACTTGAGAATTTATGCCAATGTATTGAATCCATTTACATTTACTAAGTATAAGGGTTTTGATCCTGAATGGGCAGACGCCGCTATTTCTGATGGTACTGGTGGACCAAGTTCAATCAGCTATCAGATAGGTCTTAATGTTAAATTCTAATATAATAAACACAGACGATTATGAAAAAAATATATACATTGGCTGCTATGTTGTCACTTGCAGCCCTGACTAGTTGTTCAGATTTTTTGGAACAAGATCTGAAATCTAATGTTCCCGGACCAGAGTTTTATGCTACAGCACAAGGATATGAGAGTCTTATAAATGCGGCCTACAGTTCTTTACGAAATATATATGGTGGTGATCCTTGGCTTTTTGAAGGTGGTACAGATTTGTTCGCTACAGGAAGAACAAGTGTTGATGTCTGCAATTTGTACAGTAGTGCATATACTAGTGCAAATGAAGCTGTAAGCAATTTCTATACAGAACACTACAAAGCAATATCACTTGCCAATGAGTTGATATATTGGGGAAGTGGTGATGACTCAAGGAAAGGTGTAGTAGCACAGGCCAGAGGATTAAGAGCATTATATTATCTGAATCTGGTTCAGCAGTTTGGAGGAGTTCCTTTGATAAAAGAACGTGTTAGTGGAATATTGGAAAGTGCAGAGCGTGCATCAACTATTGATACTTACGATTATATAATCTCAGAATTGGAAAATCTGGTTGAGGGAAGTGATTTGGTTGCTGAAGCTACCGATGGCACTTTCAATAAACGTGCAGCTAACCATTATCTGGCAAAAGCCTATCTTTCAAAAGGATATATATCCAATGACAAACAAGATTTTACTAATGCCATATCTGCAGCCGTCGCTGCCGGTGCAGGTCAGCCTCTAACTACAGAATACAGTACTTTGTTCAGTAATGCAGGCGAAGGTAATAGTGAAGTCCTTTTGTCAGTAGTATATGATCTGACAACAGTTGAGGATAAAGAGAGTGGTAATAAACAACAGGCTCATTTCGGTTCATATCTGAATAATGCCAGTGATGGACATAAATATACATCTTCCACTCTCACTCCTACATTATGGATGCACGAAGTTTTCAATACTGATACAGATAATCCTGCTCAGGATAAACGCTATGAGGCAACATTTATGACTGAACTTCGCCAAAGTTATTGGGACTATTATGATGAAGCAAAGAAAGATGTAAGTCCGGTTAAATATTATTATTGTCCGTCATGGGAGTTAGAGAATGTTGACGCATGGAGAGCAGAACTTCCAAGTCGTGCTGATGCTGTCGTTATAGAGTTACTTCCAGAAGGGAAGAATTATAATGGAGTAGTTACTTCATACGAAGCAAAAATGGAGGAAGATATTTTTGGACTTCCATGTTTCCGTAAGTTTGATGATACAGAGAATGGTAAAGATGTGTTCTCCACTACATCATCAATGCGTGATATATATATAGCACGACTTGCTGAAACAAATCTTATAGCGGCCGAAGCATGTATTAAATCTGATAATCTTTCCGGAGCCTTGAGTTATGTGAATATAGTAAGAACTAGAGCTAATGCTACTTTGGCTCAGGAAAGCGAAATGAGTATTGATTATATACTTAATGAACGTGCACGCGAGTTGGCAGGTGAAAATCATAGATGGGCTGATTTGGTCAGAACTGGAAAACTGAAAGAGTATGTAGAGAAACATAATCCTGATGTGTCAGAAGGTCAGATTGTAGAAAAATTCTATTTACGACCTATTCCTCTTTCTGCGATTGAATTGAATCCAGCACTAAAGGAACATCAGAATGAAGGTTGGTAAATGTAGTGATTAGATAGCAAAATATACCCAGGTTGGCATAATTTTATGTAAACCTGGGTATTTTAGTATTGTTATAGGTCTATTGTTGGCTGATAATAAATTGCTTTTATGTAAATTTGTGTGATTAACTTTTGAAAATATAATTAGAATGAAAAATATAGTCAAGAAAACAATTTTATGTATTCTGTATTTGTCAGGTTTCTTTACGTTATTTGCGCAACAAGATTTGAGTAAACTTTCATGGAAAAAGGTTGCTGTTGGTATGCTAACAGAATGGTACGCTACAGAACAGGCTGCTAATGTAGCAGAAAATGTATTATGTCATCAAACAGATATAGGAGGTTGGACAAAGAATACTCTTTTTCATAAGAAGATTAATGAACAAGATTGGAATAAAGTTGTTAAAACAGGAATTGGTGCAACATTTGATAATGGTGCTACTATAATGGAGATGCGTTTTTTGGCGAAAATGTATAGAAGTAGGAATGATGAAAGATATAAAAAAGCTTTTATAAAGGGATTCAATTATATTTTAAAAGCTCAGTATGATAATGGTGGATGGCCACAGTTTTATCCGGTAAGATCTGGAAAATCTGTCTCATACTCAGGATATATCACATTCAATGACAATGCATATATTAATGTAATGAATCTATTGAGAGATATATTTACAGACTCTGATGAATTCAGGTCCTTAAATTTAGATGAAGATGTAAAGAAACAGGCACATGATTCTTTTTATAAAGGCGTGAGATGTATTCTTGACACTCAGATAATTGTAAATGGAGAAAGAACTGTGTGGTGTGCACAGCATGATCAAGTTACTTTAAAACCGGCAAAAGCGCGTGCTTATGAATTACCTTCATTCAGTGGAGCAGAGTCTGTAAATATAACTCTTTTGCTTATGTCGTTACCTAATCCTTCGGATGATGTTATTGCTGCTGTAAAAGGTGCAGTGAAATGGTTCGACGAACATAAGATTCCTAATATGAAGTACGAACGCTATCGTGATGAAAAAGGTGAAAGAGACTCCAGGCTTGTTCCTTCTCCGGGTTCAGATGTATGGGCTCGTTTTTATGACCTTGAAACAGGTAAACCTTATTTCTGTGATAGAGACGGTATTAAAAGAGCTACTCTTGAAGAAGTTGGAAAAGAACGCAGAGGAGGATATTCATGGTATAACAATGCTCCTTCAAAAATTCTTAAAGAATATCCGCGATGGCTGCAAAAAAATGATATTCACTGATATGAAAAAAGTCCACAAATAGGTCAAAAATTACTTGTTTGTGGACTGAAAATAGAATTTTTATTTCCCATTCATTTGCTCCCTATATTCTGATGGTGTCATGCCCATCTTCTGTTTGAAGCATTTGCTGAAATATCTTGGGTCGTTTATTCCCACCATATATGCCACTTGGGTGATAGAGAATTCACCTGATTCTATAAGTTTTATTGCTTTGTTTATTCTTACCTCTTTGATGAATTCTACAGGTGCCAGACCTGTAAGTGTCTTCAGCTTCTTGAAGAAAACCGAACGGCTGACAGCCATTTCCTTAACAAGGTCATCTACAATCAGGTCGCTGTCGTCTATTCTGCTTTCCATCAGTACCATAAGCTTGTCCATGAATTTCCTGTCGCTAGGTGACATTTCAGGAACTTGTGGCTCATTATCTTCTGTTGTCTCTTTTTCCGATTTAATACCAGAATCAAGAAGCTTTTCTCTGTATGCCTGTTGTATTTTAAGTTTCCTTTGCAGAATGTTTTTAACCCTTACCTTCAAGTACGTTGCGCTGAAAGGCTTGGTGATATAGTCGTCTGCTCCATATTCCAATCCTTCAAGCTTGCTCTCTATTGCAGTCTTGGCTGTAAGAAGTATAAGAGGTATGTGGCTGGTAGTGATATCTCCTCTCAGCTCCTGCATCATCTGGAATCCGTCTTTTACAGGCATCATTACATCGCTGATAATGATATCTGGAACATATTTAAAGGCTTTTTCTTTTCCCTCCTCACCATTGGCTGCTTCTACTACATGATAGTCTGTTGAGAAGATGGTACGGAGGAACTGCCTTAACTCAGAGTTGTCTTCCACTATCAGCATAATATCCTTGTTGGTGTTAAACTCTTCCTCTTCTGTCAAGTCTGCCGTTTCAGTATTATTATTGTTATCTGTTATAATATTACCATTGCTTACAGTATTGTATATATCGTTCTGCAGGAATTCCACTTTATCGTCATAATGTTCTTTTCCTTTGATAAAGTCAATCCGGAAGCAACTTCCCTCATCACGCTTACTTGTAACTGTTATCTCGGCCTTGTGCATATCAACAAATTCTTTTACGAGCGATAAGCCTATTCCAGTACTCAGTTGTGATGTTCCTTTTGCTTCTACATGATTCTCAAAGCGTACAAAAAGTTTTTTCTTCTTATTGTCTGTTATTCCTATTCCTTCATCTGCTACAGATACAGACGCAGTATCTTCATTCTCCTTTATTGTTATTGTAATAGCTTTTCCGTCTGGTGTATATTTGAATGCGTTTGACAGCAGATTGTATATGATTTTCTCATATTTGTCGGCATCCAGCCACAGATAAACTGCATTTTTGTCTGTTTCCAGATTATATGAGATATTACGTTCTTTTGCCACGGCCTCAAAGTATTCCATAACTTTACGTGTGAATGATACCACTTCTAGCAGCTGGACCTGCATCTTCATTTTTTTGTTCTGTATCTTTCTGAAGTCAAGAATCTGATTGACAAGTCTTAGCATGCGGTTGGCATTACGTTCCACTACGGAAAGCTGTTCGCGTATTTTGTTTGGAAGTTCAGTATCTTCCATAATATTCTCAAGCGGTGCCGTAATCAGTGTCAATGGGGTTCTGAGCTCATGCGATATATCGGTGAAAAATCTTAGTTTCAGGTCTGTAAGCTGATGCTCCATGACTACCTTATGCTTCAACCGATAAATTGTTGATAATATATATACGGCCGTAAATACTATCAACAGTAGTATAAGTACGTATATCAGGTATGCCAACGATGTCTCCCAGAATGATGGCAGAACCTTGATTCTGAGATTTCGTGTGTTGTCAATCCATACGCCGTCAGAATTTGTTGAGCGTACTTTGAACACATAGTCACCTTTAGGCAAGTTGGTGTAAGTTGCCATTCTCTGTTTTCCTACATAGTTCCAGCTCTTTTCAAACCCGTCAAGTTTGTATGCATATTGTATATCCGATGGTGTGGTATAGTCTAAAGCTGCATATTGTATGGTGAATATGTTCTCCTCGTGTGACAGAGTAAGTAGTTCCGTATCGTCTATTGTGCATTCCTTTAACGGTGCTGTACCCGGCACTACGGTATTGTTTGCCAGAAGCAGCTGTGTGAATACTACCGGTGGTTCATAAATACTCTTCTTTATAGAGTCCGGATTGAAATAGAATATTCCCTGATTTGTTCCAAACACCATGTCGCCATTCGACAAATATTCAGATGAGGCTTCACTGAAGCGTATTTTGAAACTTCTGTGTCTGTCCTGAAAATTCTCAAAACGTTCGTCTTTAGGGTTGAATTTGGTAAGTCCGTTCTCTGTACTTATCCATAATAATCCGTTTTTGTCTTCTTGTATGGATAATAGAATGTCTGACGGCAATCCGTCCTGCACTGTATATGTCTTGAAACTGACTTTTCCGTCATCACTTATTCTCTCAAGTTTGTCAAGTCCTCCGCCGAATGTGGCAATATACAGTTCACCGTTCTTAGTCGGGGTAATCCAGTGTACATCATTATTGCTTAATGTGGTCGGATTATTAGGTGAACGCATGTAGTGATGGAACATTGCATCCGCCGGATTGGTAAAATTCAGTTTTGTCATGACCAGTCCTCCTGTTGTTCCTATCCACAGCCTTCCTAATTCATCAGAGGTGATATATCTCACTTTATTGCATTGCTTTATAGGGAATCCTTTTAATGTGTTTCTGTGATTAATGAATATATCTTCACCTTTATCATTCTGAGTAATGTAATTTATTCCGTTTGAGAATGTTGCAATCCAGATTCTGTTGGACTTGTCTTCGTGTATGCAATAGACATTGTTATCTGAAAGGCTGTAGATATTATCTGGCTCATACTGATAGCGTGTAAGGCGGAACTGAAATTCGTTTGCCGTAGGCTCTGCCTTAATCAGTCCTGCACCTTTAGTGGCAATCCACATCGTTCCTTTGCTGTCGCACATCATGTAATAAACATTTCCCGGCAGAGGAGTTCCTGATTTGGATATTCTTCCGCTTTCAGTAATATAACCTATTTCTGTATACTCGCTATCGTAGATACGCAGCATACCGTCCTTAAGTCCCACCCATAGGTTTTTATTGTATTCCTGATATGCCCTTACTTCATTGCTCAATGTCTCATAATGCGATTCTACCGGGCGTTTTATTCTGAAATGCTCTGTTCTGAAAGTGATTTTCTCAAGTCCTTTGGAGTGTGTACATATCCACAGGTTTCCCTGACGGTCGGAGAATGCGCAGTGTATTTTGTTTGAGAAGTGCCATTGACCGCCATCCATACTGTTATAGAAAGGAACCAGGCAGTTCCTGCTTCTGTCAAAGTATGAGAATCCTCCACCGTATGGGTGTACCCACAGCGAACCGAATATGTCTTCGTGTATGTGGAATGCCGGACGCGACCTGTCTGTATTGGTTGGTTCGGCATAGACTTTTTCTATCTTGATTTTATCTGTATATGGATTGAAGTGCGCAACTTCGCCCGTGACATTCTGTTCGAACCAAATCTCGTTTGCTCCGTCTTCGTATATACTTACAACGCTTGCATCCGGAAGAAGATTTGCTGTAAAATGCTTGTATGAATCGTCTTTGATATTATAGACGAAGAAACCGTCTGTCTCAGATGCTATTACAACATTGTCTAGATTTTCTATATACTTTATGCCTGTAATATCCGACTGTACGGGAAGTTTTAATGGTGTGAATATGTTGTTCTTTTCGTTCAGAATCCATACATATCCATTGTTTGCCCCAAAGAAGAGTCCGTCATTACATTTTTCTACAGTGAAGAAAGTTGACTTTTCACTGTCTTTCTCCTTGTTTGAATTATTGTGTTCAAAGAATACCTTCGGTATGTTGGACGATTCATTAAAACATGCCAGTCCATTGTCGGACAAAACCCATTCGTTGTTCCCTGCCTGGAATACTTCATAAACAGTGGATATTGGAAAAATCTCAGATCCTGACGAGTAATAATCTGTCGAGATTTTTTTTGTTATAGAGTCTGTCCTTACTCTTATCGCTCCTCTGCTTTCTGAAAGTAGCCATACATTGCCGTTAGGAAGTGTTTTTATTTTTGTTATCGGTATATGTATTTCTGTATCAACATTATCAGGTACGCTTTCGAAAATTTCCGTACGCGGGTCGAACCGGAATGTACGTTCATCGTAGGTCAGTATCCATATATACCCGTATCTGTCAATTCCCATACAGTCTACTCGGTTGTTTGTCAGAGCTATCTCATTGTCCAGAAAACCTTTGTATGTGTGGAATGTATAACCGTCGAATTTGTTGATACCATTCCACGTAGAGAACCACAGATTTCCTTTTTTATCTTGCAGAATGTCCATTACTGTGTTTTCAGACAGACCGTCTTCCGACGAATAATGAGTTATTACACAATCTGTTTGTGAAAATATTCTGGCTATTTGGAGTGTAAGGAGTATGAAAAAGAGTTTGATTCTCATGATATTGTTATAGTGGTTATAATTCTATTGAAATCGTTATGACATATCATTGCAAAAATACAAAAAAAACTAGTCTTTTTTATTAGATTCGCATAATAACTAACCAATAAAATGATGAAGTTCTCTTTAATAGGGATATGCAGTATGAGGTTTTGCTATTCTTCAATAAATGGTTAAAGCCCGAATGACTCGCGTCTGTCGGGCTTTAACTGTTTGTTAATAGTGTATTACAGTTTGGACATCATATTATTTCAGATGCTTTTTTATCCAGTCCAGATGTCCTCGTTCGGTCTCTTCCGATGTCCAATGCTCATTGATTGGAGTTATCAGAGCCTCTTTGTGGCATTCCAGTGTGTTGAACACTGCATAACTGGTGGTCGGAGGGCAAGTATTGTCATTAAATCCCCATGTCATGAAGGTGTCTGCCTTTATCAGTCGGGCAAAATTTATTACATCATAATATGCCATGGTTTCAAGTTTCTCCTTACTGTCCATTCCTTCTATACGGAAGAAATGTGGATAACCGCCTGCCCGTCCTGCCATGTATCCTGCCATATCGCTCAGAGCAGGATGATTCACTACACATGCAGTAACACGTTTGTCAAGTCCTGCTGTAACCATTGCAAGTGCACCGCCTTGACTTCCTCCCTGTACAATTACGTTTTTGCCATCCCATTCCGGTAATGATGTCAACAAATCAATACAGCGTATGCAAGCCAGATACACCCTTTTCATGTAGTAATTATCCTTGTTATCCAAACCATTGGTGAGATACCCGTTTTCTTTTCCGTTGAATGCATTGCTTATTTCTTTGAATTCTTCTGAACTCATGGTAGGATTGATGCCATGTATTTCGAACTCCAGACGGATGCATCCTTCTTCTGCATAATATTTATGTCTAAGTGGGTCCTTTATGTTTTTTATTCCTGCTCCCGGAGGTGACAATACTACAGGGCAACTTCCCTGATGTGCATTTTTCGGATAGAACAGATACCCATATACGGCTTGACCTTTATTGTTTAGTTGTAGCTTGATAAGATAGCAGTCTATCTTTTCAGTGCAATATTCTTCTGCTTTTTCTTTAGTGTATTTCAGTGGAAATTCTGCTGCCTTCTTGATATTGCTGCTCCAGTATTCAGAAAAATCGTCAGGCATTTGGGTATAAGGTTGTATTTTCTCCGGCGAGAATCCCACCTTTACATGATGGCTGTATTTCTTTCCGTTCATTTCTACACTGAATATGCAGTCGCGGAATCCCGGGCGTTTCATAGTGCCTATATTTATTTCAGCCTTTCCGTTTTTCAGCACTATACTGCCTGTTTTGTCGGCGGGCATAAGTTCGCTTCCCGTTTCATAGTTCACGGTTATCCCATCTTGAGGAATTCCGTATCTGAAGAGACTGATTTTTATTTTAGCATTTTCTCCTGTTTGGTATATCCAGTCTGAGTGGTCCGGTTCTGTAACCCATAGCAGATCGCTTCTGTACGGATAGTTTTCTGCTATGCCTATTACTGTCATTAAACAGGCCATGATAGTTGACAATATTCTATATTTCATGGTGTTACCTCTTTATGTTTAGTAATGCATTGCCGTTTTTTACAGGATTCCATCCGTCATTTCCTGCCAAGACGGATTCCATATCATAGTCTTTGATGTTCTTCAATTGTTTGGAAAAAGCTGCACGTTTTTGTGGATTTGCGCCTTCTCCTGAACTTTGGTATTCGGCATAGAAAACAGTTTTCTCGTTTTCTTTATTTCTCCAGTTGTCCCATCCTTCAGGCAGAATATGCTTGCCCATATTGCAACGTATGAACACAGCTTGTGCATATGGTCTCCATGGACGCGACAAGTATACTCTGTCTACATTATCGTCGGCAGTAATCTCGCAATCGTAGAACACATAGCCGTATTTCTGTCCTTTGTCTGTCGATGGAGCTGTAAGGTATCCTTTTCCCAGACTGTGTATACGGCAATGGTTGAATACAGCCACAGACCATCCGAAGATGAAATCTACAGTACCCTCAATGTAGCATTCGTCGTAATACTGTCTGCATCCTTTTCCATAAGTATACAGTGTGTCCTGGAAACCCAGGAAACGGCATTTCCTGAAATAAGCTCTGTCTGCACTTACAAAACATGCAACTGCCTGTCCAACAGGCCCTGAAGAATTTTCGAAAGTAATGTTTTCTGCATAGAAATCCGATGCATAAATGTAGCACGACGATGAACCGGAAGTTCCTTTGTTCTCTCCGAAAATATTGGGCTTGCTTGCATAATCGTCGAAAGTGATTTTCACTTCTCCTTGACCTATAAGTGATACTCCATTCTTGCTGGCAGGTATAATTACTTTTTCCTTGTAAGTGCCTTCCTTTATAAGTATGGTAGTCCTTTCATTTTTTCTGTAGTCGGGTACTGCGTTTATAGCTTCCTGTACTGTGAAGAAATCGCCTGAACCGTCTTTTGCAACTACCAGATCATAATGGCATACGTATTTTTTAAGTTCCGGAATGGCTTCTGCTACAGCCTTTACTGCCATTTCTGCCACTACAGATGCTCCATGAATGTTCAGATGTGTGTTGTCTTCTCTTCCGGCAGGAAGTGCAGGTACGGTTTTGGGCTCAACCCACAGATATAATTCTTTCGATTTTTCAGGTCCCATACCTTCTACCAGTTTGTGGGTAAGAGCATTCAGATCGATGAAAGTAACGTTCAACTCTTTTGCAACATTCTTTGGCGATTCCAGATATGCTCCGTGAGTGTCAATCAATTTGGCTCCTTCCTCAATTTTCTCTTTTGGAGCTTTAGGGTCAATACCGTTTCGTATGTCATCCTGTCTGATGGCATCTGCTACGGCATTTTGGTCTGTTTTTCCGAAATTACGGCGTACTATGGAACTGAACAGTACCGGAATACCACCTTTTTCTCTGGTTTCCTGTACAAATTTTTTTAGATTTGCATCGAATGTAGTGCCTGGGTCTGTGTGGCGTTTCGGGTCATCTTTCTCGTCATTATGTCCGAACTGTATGAATACATAATCGCCTTTTTGTATTTTCGAAAGAACACTGTCCCATCTGCCTTCATCTATAAAGCTCTTTGAACTTCTTCCGTTTACGGCATGATTGTCTATCGTGATATCTTCGGTGAAATATCTAGAAAGCATTTGTCCCCATCCTCTTTCGGGATTGTCTCCTTCAAGCTTTTTGTTTGCCATAGTCGAATCGCCTATGGTGAATATTGTGATGTTTCGTTTGGCCGGAGCAAATGCTGTCAGGACTATAAACAGTCCTAACAGAAATGTTATTTTGCTTTTCATTGTATTCTGACTCTTTTTACTTTACTGACTTATCTATCTTCTCACTTAACTATTTCTCTTACTTCCTGCAGTCTTTCCCATTCCAGGCTTGCCATTATGAACGGACCAACAGCCTTAGGGTCGTTGTCTCTAATCTGCTCGTTAATATAATAGTCGTAGTCGCCCATACGGTAGTTCTTTCCTCCAAGTCCGGCTACAGCACATGCCTTTGTTATACTGATAAGTCCTTTGTCGTCTGTAGTGATGAAATGTTCCAATATTCCTTTATACCCTTTTTCGGCCACGGCCAGATATGATGGTTCAATGTATCCTTTGCGTACAGCTTTGAACAAAGTGTAGACGAACATTACTGAACATGATGACTCCAAATAATTACCTTCATCGCCACTTCTGTCAAGTACCTGATACCACAGACCGGTTTTTTCGTCCTGCAGTCTTTTTATCTGTTCTGCCACCTTGTTAAGAGTGATTAGCATTGAGTCTCTTCCTGCTTCATGTTTAGGAATAAACTCCAGTGCATCGACAAATGCCATGGCATACCATCCCAAAGCACGTCCCCAGCTGTGCTGAGACTGTCCTGTTACAGGGTCTGCCCATTTCTCTTTTTTGCTCACGTCACATGCATGCTTGTATAAGTCTGTCTTTGGATCGTAAGTGTGGCGTGCAGCCATAAGGAACTGGTTTATAATGTCCTGATAGGCTCCCACTTCATTGTTTCTGAAAGCATATTCGGCATAGAAAGGTGCTCCCATATATATACCGTCCAGCCATACCTGGTTAGGATAAATTTTCTTGTGCCAGAAACCGCCGTCGGCATTTCTAGGATGATCTTCGAACTGGCTTCTCATCAGAGCAAGAGCTTTCTTGTATTTATCGTCCTTGGTCTGTTCGTATATGCGGAAAAGGAACTTTCCGGAGTTTACGCGGTCAAGGCTGAACTCTTCGCGTTTGTACATCTTTATTGTTCCGTCTGCATTTACCATTGTGTCGGCATAAGCAAGTGCATATTCGTATATTTTTTCATCACCATATTTGTCGTACACATCCAGCATAGCTTGCAGTTCCAGCCCATGACAATAGTCCCATTTCAGTTTTGGCTGGAAATCCAGCTGCCATGACTCAGGCCATCTTTGCATTTCCGACTCTACCATTCTGACCGACCATGGTTTTTCTGTTGTTTCGTTCTGGACATTAACTTTAACTTCCTGTTTTGAGTTTTGCGAACATGCCGTAGTTATGAATGCCAATCCGGCAAAGGCCAATGTGTAAATCAGTTTATTTCTCATGGATTGAATTTAATTTTAATTTTTTGATTATGATTTTCATTGTGACAAAAGTATGAATATCTATGTAAACAGATGTGTACTTTTAATCTCAAAAGGTATAATTTTTGGTTTTTTGCTTTGCTTATACATAATTATAATATCTGATATACATATAATATCTGAAGTGCTAAAAAAAACGACAAAGCGTTTTGACTGAAATGCCTTGTCGTTTTACCTGAAATGTCCTGTCATTTTTTTTAAACGTCTAAGTAGCCGTTTTTAATGTTAAAACTATGTTTTGCAACATATACGTTGCAAATGTGTTACACAAGTATAAATCTTTCATTATTACGGATTTTTTTCTCTAATTATTAATCGCATTAAAATAAAATGTTGTATTTTTGCAGCGTGAAAAAATGAAACAATATATCTAAAATAATAACCAATTTAATTCATTAGAACAATGGCAAATTTAGATCTTACCAAATACGGTATCCAG
>CALUPA010000012.1 GCA_944322395.1 uncultured Phocaeicola sp. | reverse complement strand
TCCCTGCTTTCAACTTCAATAATATGGAACAGATGCAGGCTATCATCAAGGCTGCAGTTGAAACAAAATCACCTGTTATCCTTCAGGTTTCTAAAGGTGCTCGTCAGTATGCTAATGCTACTTTGTTGCGTTACATGGCTCAGGGTGCTGTAGAATATGCAAAAGAATTGGGTTGTGAACATCCTGAAATCGTTCTTCACCTTGACCACGGAGATACATTCGAAACTTGCAAGAGTTGTATCGACTCAGGTTTCTCTTCAGTAATGATCGACGGTTCTCACCTTCCATACGAAGAAAACGTAGCTTTGACTAAGAAAGTTGTAGAATATGCTCATCAGTTCGATGTAACTGTAGAAGGTGAACTTGGTGTATTGGCAGGTGTTGAAGACGAAGTTTCTTCTGACCATCACACTTATACTAACCCTGAAGAAGTAATCGACTTCGCTACTCGTACAGGTTGCGATTCATTGGCTATCTCAATCGGTACTTCTCACGGTGCTTACAAATTCAAACCAGAACAGTGCCACGTTGATCCTGCAACAGGACGTTTGGTTCCTCCTCCATTGGCATTCGACGTATTGGATGCAGTTATGGAAAAACTTCCTGGATTCCCTATCGTTCTTCACGGATCTTCTTCAGTTCCACAGGAAGAAGTTGATACAATCAACCAGTATGGTGGTAAATTGGAAGCTGCTATCGGTATTCCAGAAGATCAGTTGCGTAAAGCTGCTAAGTCTGCAGTTTGCAAGATTAACATCGACTCTGACTCTCGTCTTGCTATGACTGCTGCTGTACGTAAGGTATTTGCTGAAAAACCAGCTGAATTCGACCCACGTAAGTATCTTGGTCCAGCTCGTGACAACATGGAAAAACTTTACAAGCACAAAATCATTAACGTATTGGGCTCAGACAACAAATTGGCTGAATAATACGTTTTCCATAAATACGGTCTCCTTTTATAGGGAGGCTTGAAAAAATATTAAAAGGAGATTGTCTGTAATTGATAATCTCCTTTTTTTATATCTCTTTTTGTTTGAAATTACCGTGTACGATGATAATGATGTCAGATTAAAATAGTGTTTAGTGACAGTTATATTGTATGTTATCCGTTTTTTCTTTATTTTTGCATAAAAATTTATTCATTAATCATTTAAATCTTCATTATTTATGTTTAAAAAGCATCCTAAAGGATTGATACCTGCGGCACTTTCGAACATGGGTGAGCGTTTTGGCTACTATATTATGAATGCTGTGCTGGTGTTGTTCCTTTGTTCTAAATTCGGTATAAGTGAGGAGAAAAGTACACTTATCTATTCATTCTTTTACGCTGGTATTTATCTTCTGAGTCTTGTCGGTGGACTTATAGCCGATAGAAAACAGAATTATAAAGGTACCATTATGGCTGGTCTTGTGGTTATGGCCATAGGATATATTGCACTGTCTGTTCCTATTACAGCAAATGCCGGCAATACTACATGGTTGCTTACGCTTACATGTGTTGCATTGTTCTTTATTGCTTTCGGTAATGGCCTTTTCAAAGGTAATCTTCAGGCTATAGTAGGTCAGATGTATGATGACCTTGAAGCGGAAGCTGCAACTAAAGGAGAAAAGGAATTGATTGAAGCAAAAAGCAAGAGAGACTCAGGATTCCAGATATTTTACGTGTTTATCAACATCGGTGGGCTTATAGCTCCTTTTGTGGCTCCTTTATTGAGAAGCTGGTGGCTTAGTGCTCACAATATGGTATACAATGCCGGTCTTCCTGCCTTGTGTCACGAATATATAGCAAAAGGTGCTGACGGAATGTCGGCTGAGGCTATGGGTAACTTGAACCAGCTGATGTCGCAGTGTGTAGGCGAAACTGCTGATATGGCTGCGTCTTGTGCGCAGTATCTTCAGATATTCAATGAAGGTATCCATTACTCGTTCGTCGCATCTGTTGCTGCAATGCTGATTTCTTTGGTAATCTTCTTTGCTACTAAACGTCAGTTCCCAAATCCGGGAAAGAAAGAAGCTGCTGCAGCGGTTACTTATACAGCCGAAGAAAAAGCAGCAATGGCGAAGGAAATCAAACAGCGTCTGTATGCATTGTTTGCAGTACTTGGTGTTGTTATATTCTTCTGGTTCTCTTTCCATCAGAACGGTACTTCACTCTCACTCTTTGCAAGAGATTTTGTCGATACATCTACTATTGCCCCTGAAATATGGCAGGCTGTAAATCCGTTCTTCGTGATTACATTAACACCGATAATCATGATGATTTTCGGTTCTCTTTCAAGAAGAGGAAAGGAAATTTCTACTCCACGCAAGATTGCCATCGGTATGTTTATAGCAGGATTGGCTTATCTTTTCCTTGCAGGATATTCACTTGTGATGGGTTATCCTTCAGCAGCAGAATACAGAGATCTTCCTATTGACCAGCAGGTGAAGGCAGGAGCTTGGGTGCTGATAGTCCTTTACTTCCTTCTTACTGTGGCTGAATTGTTCATCTCTCCACTTGGACTGTCGTTCGTTTCGAAGGTAGCCCCAAAACATCTGTTGGGACTTTGTCAGGGATTGTGGCTAGGTGCAACCGCTGTAGGTAACCTCCTGTTGTGGATTGGCCCTCTTATGTATAATGCTATTCCTATCGCATATTGCTGGGCTATTTTCATGATAGTATGTCTCATTTCTATGGGAGTAATGCTGTTCATGGTTAAATGGCTTGAAAAAGTAGCTAAATAACAGATTTAAAAACTAAATACTCTAAATAAGAGGATATATCTTTTCGTGGTATATCCTCTTTTTTTCTTAAATTTGCAAAGACTGTTTTTATTCTTGATTAAAATACTAAAAATGAGCGAAAATACATTTGATAAAGAGAACGAAGCACAGGGAGGTGAAGGACATTCCGATTATAAACCGGCAGATACGTCTAATGATGCTGTGAGGCATCAGTTGAGCGGTATGTATCAGAATTGGTTTCTCGACTATGCATCGTATGTAATACTTGAAAGAGCAGTGCCGCATATCAATGACGGACTTAAGCCTGTGCAGAGACGAATTCTGCACTCCATGAAGCGTCTGGACGATGGAAGGTATAATAAGGTCGCTAATATTGTAGGTCATACCATGCAGTTTCATCCACATGGTGATGCCTCAATTGGTGATGCTTTGGTTCAACTTGGACAAAAGGAACTGCTTATTGACTGTCAGGGAAACTGGGGTAATATACTTACAGGTGACAGTGCTGCTGCTCCCCGTTATATCGAAGCTCGTTTGTCAAAGTTCGCTCTTGATGTAGTTTTCAATCCGAAGACTACAGAATGGCAGTCATCCTACGACGGACGAAACAGAGAACCTATCACATTGCCGGTAAAGTTTTCTTTGCTTTTGGCGCAGGGGGTTGAGGGTATTGCCGTAGGTTTGTCGTCAAAGATTCTCCCGCATAATTTCAATGAGCTGTGCGATGCTGCTATAGCTTACCTGAAAGGTGAACCATTCCAGCTTTATCCTGATTTCCAGACCGGCGGCTCGATAGATGTATCGAGATACAACGACGGAGAACGTGGTGGGGTGGTACGTGTGAGAGCAAAGATTTCTAAACTTGACAATAAGACCCTGTGTATAAGTGAAATCCCTTATGGAAAAACTACATCTTCGCTTATAGACTCTATCTTGAAGGCCGTAGAAAAAGGCAAAATCAAGGTTAAGAAAGTGGAAGACAATACAGCCGGAAAAGTTGAGATTCTTGTTCATCTGGCTCCGGGTGTTTCGTCGGATAAGACACTTGACGCGCTATATGCATTCACGGACTGTGAGGTGAATATATCTCCAAACTGCTGTGTGATAGACAATAAGAAACCTCATTTCCTTTCTGTCAGCGATGTGCTTAAGAAATCTACTGACAATACTCTGGATTTGCTTCGTCAGGAACTTAACATCGAACGCGAGGAAAAGCTGGAAGCTCTACATTTCTCTTCACTGGAGAAGATATTCATAGAAGAACGTATATACAAGGATGCCAAGTTTGAACAGGCAGAAAATATGGATGCAGCATGCGAACATATTGACGACCGTCTTACTCCGTTCTATCCTAAAATGGTGCGCGAAGTGACCAAGGAGGATATACTGAAACTGATGGAGATAAAGATGGCACGCATACTGAAGTTCAATAAAGATAAGGCTGATGAACTTATTGCGCGTCTGAAAGGTGAAATTGAGGAGATTGACAATCATCTGGCTCATATAACCGACTATACCATCAACTGGTACGAAGGATTGAAAGCCAAGTATGGCAAAAACTTCGAGCGTAAGACTGAAATCAGAAACTTCGATGTCATTGTGGCAACAAAGGTGGCTGAAGCAAACGAAAAACTATATATCAACCGCGAGGAAGGTTTCATCGGAACCGGACTTAAGAAAGATGAATTCGTTTGCAACTGTTCTGATATAGACGATGTGATAATATTCTATAAGGATGGCAAATATAAGATAGTAAGAATAAGCGACAAACTGTTCGTAGGCAAGAATATCCTATATGTGAATATTTTCAAGAAGAATGACAAGCGTACAATATACAATGTGATATATCGCGATGGTAAGGATGGGGCGTATTTTATAAAGCGCTTTAATGTCACTTCGATGATACGCGACCGTGAGTATGATGTCACACAAGGTAATCCCGGCTCGAAGATAATGTACTTTACTGCCAATCCGAACGGTGAGGCTGAAGTAGTGAAAGTAGCTCTCAGGCCAAACCCAAGAATAAAGAAACTGATTCTGGAACGTGATTTCAGTGAGATTTCCATAAAGGGACGTCAGTCTATGGGAAACCTGCTGACACGTTTGGAAGTCCATAAGATAAGCCTCAAACATAAAGGAGGATCTACTCTTGGAGGCAGAAAAGTATGGTTCGACTATGATGTGCTTCGTCTTAATTATGACGGGCGCGGTGAATATCTGGGAGAATTCCAGAGTGAAGACTGTATATTGGTAGTGCATAAGAACGGAGAATTCTATACTACTGATTTTGACCTGAACAATCATTATGACTCCGATATAATGATATTGGAGAAATATGATCCGGATAAGGTGTGGACTGCAGTGCTTTACGATGCCGACCAGCAGAATTATCCATATCTGAAGAGATTCTGTTTCGAACAGAGTTCTAAACGCCAGAATTTCTTAGGTGAGAATAAACAGAGTGAATTGTTGCTTCTAACTTCGGAAACGTATCCAAGGGTAAATGTTGTATTTGGCGGTCACGATAGTTTCAGAGAGCCTATGATAGTGGATGCCGAAGAATTTGTTGGGGTGAAGAGTTTCAAGGCAAAAGGTAAACGTCTGACTACTTTCTCTGTAGACAAGATAGAGGAACTGGAACCTATAATAAGGGAAGAAGTGCAGCCAGAAACGGTTGATGAGGAGACTAATGATGAAGAAACGGTGAATGAGGATGACGGCCAGATGAAGTTATTCTAATATTATGTGTAGATTATATATATCAGTATTGCTTATGTTGTTGGTGTCTTGTGCCGGAGGATTGGCACAGGATTCATTGTCGCATGATAAGTTTCTAGTACGTTCCGTAATGATAGGTGTTGGAAAGTCGAATGTATACGACACATACCTCTCACCGTTGGAATATCGTGGACCGGAATTGAGATTCATGCACGAAAGTATGCGTATGACAAGGCTCATGGGTGGGCAGGTTTCTGCACAACGCATAGTACAGGTCAATGCATCAAGTACTGACAATATCTCAAAATCGGCAAAATCGTATGCCGGAATGTTTAACTGGACATACGCATTGCATTATCAGTATAATGTGGACGATAAATTGAAAATATTGTTTGGGCCGATGTTTGATTTTAATGGTGGATTTATTTATAATACCCGTAATTCCAATAATCCAGCTCAAGCAAAAGTCTACGGTAGTATTGATGTTTCTGCAATGGCAATATATAAACTCAGAATAGGTGGGTATCCTATGACTTTCAGGTATCAGGCTAATCTGCCTTTTATTGGAGTGACGTTCTCACCGGAGTACGGACAGTCTTATTATGAGATCTTTTCATTGGGGCACGGTGGTAAGAATGTGCTGTTTACATCTTTTCATAACGCTCCATCGTTGAGACAAATGCTGACTGTGGACTTCCCTGTAGGTAAGGTGATAATGCGTGCCGGTTATCTGTGTGATATACAACAGGCAAGGGTAAATAATCTGAAGAGCCATTTCTATTCACATAATTTCATGATTGGCTTTGTTCGTAACTTCCAAATGCTGATAGGAAAAAACAAGATAAGTCTTCCGGCTAAGGTTACTCCGTTTTGATTAAATGATTTTTTGTATGAAACATAAGAATTACTCTCTATTTGCAATACTGCTTTGTTTCTCATTGGCCATAATGTCTTTGTCCTGTATTCGGGAAGACGTGTCCGGTAATACTCCTCAGGCGAATTTTGAGTCGCTATGGAGGATAATTGATGAGCAATATTGTTTTCTTGACTATAAAAATGAAGCATATGGCTTGGATTGGAATGAAGTATATTCAAGATATTCGAAACGTATAACTTCAAATATGTCAGATTATAATCTTTTTGAGGTTTTGTCGGAAATGGTCAATGAACTGCGTGACGGACATGTAAATTTAAGTAGCGGATATGGTACTTCGCAATATAGAGAGTGGTTTGATGCTTATCCTCGTAACTTCAGCGATAGCATTCAAAGTAATTATTTAGGAAAAGATTATGTAATAACATCTGGATTGACGTATCAGATTTTGGAAAACAATATAGGTTATGTATATTGCTCCAGTTTCTCTGATGGAATAGGAGACGGAAATCTTGATTATATGTTGAAAGAGATGGAACTTTGTGACGGTCTGATAATAGACGTCAGAAATAATGGAGGAGGTAATCTTACTACAGCGCAAAAGTTGGCTGCAAGGTTTACCAATGAAAAGATACTTGTTGGTTATATGTCGCATAAAATTGGACCTGGACATAATGATTTCTCAACTCCGGAACCTGTATATATTGAACCGTCTAATGGGATACGTTGGCAAAAGAAAGCTGTGGTTTTAGCTAACAGACGTTCTTATAGTTCTACTAACGATTTTGTAAACAGTATGAAGAATATGCCGCTTGTAACGATAATGGGTGATAAAACAGGAGGAGGTTCAGGTTTGCCATTCTCGTCAGAAATACCAAACGGTTGGTCAATAAGATTTTCGGCTGCTCCGATGTATGATGCAGAAATGAACCAAATAGAATTTGGTATTGAGCCGGATGTTCGTATAGATATGTCTGAAGAGGATATTTTACGTGGAAAAGATACCATAATAGAGGAAGCATGCACTTTTTTGAAAAAAAATCAGTGAAATATTTGCAGTTATAAAAAAAATGCGTACCTTTGCAACGCAAATGAGAAATAAAGCTTCTCACGCGCCTGTGGCGTAATTGGTAGCCGCGCCAGACTTAGGATCTGGTGTCGTGAGACGTGTAGGTTCGAGTCCTATCAGGCGCACGAAAAAGGAGATGTAAATAAAAATACATCTCCTTTTTTTATTTGTTGTAATGTATTACCTTATTAATCTAAACTACATGTCTTTGTAATATTGATTCCGTTATTTTGCATCAGACAAAAATGAAAGAGAAATGGAATTAAGACCACATTACAGAACAATCGTTTTATCGGATATTCACTTGGGTACAACTCATTCTAAAGTTGATGAAGTGAGTGATTTCCTTAGTACGGTGGATTGCGACCGACTTATTCTCAACGGTGATATTATTGACGGGTGGCATTTGCAGAAATCTGGTGTGAAGAAATGGAAACCACAGCATACCCGTTTTTTTAAGATTATTATGAAAATGATGGAAAAGTGTGGTACTGAGGTTATTTATGTGCGTGGAAATCATGACGATTTTCTGGATAATCTTGTACCGTTACGATTTTCCAATATCAGTATAGTCAAGGATTATATTTTGGAAAGTAATGGACGTCATTATTTTGTTACTCATGGTGATGTGTTCGACAAAGTGACCACTGAAATGAAATGGTTGGCAAAGTTAGGCGATGTTGGATATACGTTATTGCTTTGGATGAACGGTATGTATAATAAATATCGTGCCAAACAAGGTAAGCCTTATTATTCTTTGTCGCAGGCTATAAAACATAAGGTGAAATCGGCTGTATCTTATATTTCTGATTTTGAGAAAGTTTTGGTGGATTTTGCGCGTAAGCGTGATTGCGATGGTGTGATTTGCGGACATATCCATCATCCAGAAAACAGAATTGTAGATGGTATTCACTATTTAAATTCCGGTGATTGGGTAGAGACTCTTTCTGCCCTTACAGAAGATGAAAACGGAAAATGGGAAGTGGTAAACTACTCTGATGTGATGAATCAATTGAATAAAACATCCAAATTAACAATTTTATCTGTTGCATAATGAAGTTTCTGTTTATAGTTCAGGGTGAAGGGCGTGGACACCTTACCCAAGCCATTACTTTGGAGAATGTATTGTTGAGAAGTGGTCATGAGGTAGTGGAGATGCTTGTAGGGAAAAGCGAGTCCAGACGGTTGCCTGGTTTTTTTACACGTAGTGTTCATGCTCCGGTAAAACAGTTTGTTAGTCCTAATTTTCTTCCTACACCATCAAATAAACGTGTAAATATTACACGCAGTATACTGTATAATGTAATGAAAGTACCTGAATATTGGGGGAGTATGCGCTATATTAATGAACGTATATCTAAAACAGGTGCCGATATGGTTATCAACTTTTATGAGTTGCTTACAGGTTTGACGTATTTTTTCTTCCGTCCTGCTGTTCCTCAGGTATGTATAGGTCATCAATATCTTTTCCTTCATAAGGATTTCGAATTGCCGGCAAAGAATAAGTTTGGTATGATGCTTCTAAATATGTTTACCAGACTTACAGCATTAGGTGCAAAAGAATATTTGGCTCTTTCTTTCCGCAGTATGAATGATGATGCCAACAATAAGATAAAAGTTGTACCTCCTTTGTTGAGGCGTGAAGTGTTTCGTCAGGAAACTTCAAATGGCGGTTACATACACGGTTATATGGTCAATTCCGGTTTTTCTGAATGTGTAATGCGTTGGCACAAGGAGCATCCGGAAACTCACTTGCGTTTTTTCTGGGATAGATGGGACGAAGCGCCGATTCGGAAGGTTGATGAAACATTGAGTTTCTATCAATTGGATGATGTTGAGTTTTTGCGTCAGATGGCAGGATGCAAGGCATATGCTAGTACTGCTGGTTTTGAATCTGTATGCGAGGCTATGTATATGGGCAAGCCTTTAATGATGGTGCCAGCACACATAGAGCAGGAATGCAATGCTTTTGATGCCATGAAAAGTTCTGCAGGTATTGTCGACAACGACTTTGATCTGGGTAAACTGCTGGAATTTGCTGAAACATATAAACCTGACGAGAGATTCAAAGAGTGGGTAAACTCGGCCGAATACATGATAGTAAACGAACTTGAAAGTCTTGTTTCTACTGCATTTATGCCTAATATGTATATGGTGGAGGAATACATATAAAAATACTCTATTCAGTATTTTTTTTAATTATAGAATATTGAATTGATTATTTTTGTATATTGCAATAACAATGTAATATGTATTACTTTCCTTTGCACAAAAATTAGAATTTATGGCAAACAAGAAGAAAGAAAATCCATATCTTGAAAGAGATATAAGCTGGATGTATTTTAACAGACGTATCCTGCAGGAGGCAACTCGTCAGCATGTTCCTTTGCTGGAGAGAATGGCTTTCTTGGGAATATACTCAAATAATCTTGATGAGTTCTTCCGTGTCCGTATGGCCTCACAGAACCGTATTGCTGAGTGTGAGGATAAATCAGCAGCCAAGGATAGTGAAAAGGCTAAGAAAATAATCAAGAAAATCACAAAACTGAATTCGGAATACGCCAAGGAGTATGAAAAGGCTGTGGAAAGTGTCATCTCAGATCTGGAAAAAGAAAATATATTTCTGGTTGATGATGAAAATATTTCGTCTGAGCAGTTGGAGTATATACGTTCATATTATAAGGAAAAACTTAACGGATTTATTGTTCCTGTATGGTTTTCGGCAGTAAAGACATTAGAGTCTGAAACTGATGAAAATATCTTTTTGGCTGTAAAGCTTCAGAAAGACAATGGCTCGAAGAATGTGACTGACTATGCCTTTCTTGAACTGCCTGTGGGATTGTGCGGACGTTTTGTCCGTCTCCCGGACTGCGATGGAAAGAGTTATATGATGTATCTTGATGATGTAGTTAGATGCTGTCTTCCTATCGTTTTCGAAGGACTTGAGTATACCAAGTTCGAAGCATACGCCTTTAAATTTACCCGTGATGCCGAAATGGAGATAGATAATGACTTGCGTACAGGTACATTACAAAAAATTTCCAAAGGCGTAAAGAGCCGTAAACGTGGTGAACCTTTGCGTGTAATTTATGATGGCGATATGCCTAAGGACCTGATGAAGCGTGTCCTAGACAAACTGGATGTAGATTCATGGGATACTATCCTTTCCGGAGGCCGTTATCAGAATCATAAAGACTTGATGAAGTTTCCTGATTGTGGCAGGAAGAACCTGAAATATCCGGCATGGACTCCTATTATGAAAAAGGAACTTGACGGACCGGAAAGTCTTTTGTCAAAGATTCAGGAAAGAGACAGGTTTATCCATGTACCTTATCATAACTTTGATTCGTTCATCAGAGTGCTTCAGGAGGCGGCGGTCAGCAAGAGGGTTAACAGTATCAAGATTACTTTATACCGCCTTGCCAAGGAGTCGAAGGTGGTAAAAGCTCTTATAGGTGCAGCAAGAAATGGAAAGAAGGTTACTGTCGTTATCGAGTTGTTAGCCCGTTTCGATGAGGCTTCTAATATAAGCTGGTCAAAGAAAATGCAGGATGCTGGCATTAAGGTAATATTCGGAGTAGAAGGTTTGAAGGTACACTCTAAGATTACACACATCGGTATGAAAACAGGTCCGGATATAGCTTGCGTAAGTACAGGTAACTTCCACGAAGGAAACGCCCGTATGTATACAGATTGTGTATTGATGACAGCTTCCAGAAGACTTGTAAATGATGTTGATGCAGTATTCGATTTTATCGAGCGCCCTTACACACCGATTAAGTTTAAGGAATTGCTTGTTTCTCCAAATGAGATGAAGAACAAGTTTATAACCCTTATCAATAATGAAATAAAGAACCGTAAGGCTGGAAAACCTGCATACATCAAGATTAAGATAAACCACATTACAGACCCTATAATGGTAGAAAAGCTTTACGAAGCATCTCAGGCCGGTGTGGATATTGATTTGGTGGTACGAGGAAACTGCTCGTTGGTGCCTGGAATACCGGGAGTGAGCAGTAATATCAGAATTACAGGTATTATAGACCGTTATCTGGAACACTCACGTATCTTTATCTTTGCCGCAGGAGGAGAGGAAAAGATTTTCATGGGTTCCGCTGATTGGATGCCGCGTAATTTGGACAACCGTGTAGAGGTGATTACTCCGGTTTATGATCCAGCCATAAAAGGTGAATTGAAGCGTATTGTAGACTACGGACTTAAGGACACTCTTCAGGGACGTATTGTCGACGGATTTGGTGATAACAAGTTCATTTCTCTGGCAGAAGATGAAACACCGTTCCGTTCTCAAGAGGCTCTCTACAATAACTATCTTGTTGAGAACGAATAGATATTATAGCTTGATTTTTCACTACGTTGCTTGTCACTTACCCGTAAGGGTATGGTGGCAAGCAATTATTCGCATTTATAAACTAACTGTTAAATGATAAAAAACGAATACTATGAGCAAAGAAATTGAAACGACACTAAATGGTGTGAATTATGCGGCTATCGACATAGGTTCCAATGCCGTACGTTTGCTTATCAAGCATCTTGAAGAAACGAAAGATGGGGTGAAATTCTCAAAGGTCCTGCTGTTGCGAGTGCCTCTTCGTCTGGGTTTCGATGTGTTCTCAAAGAATAAAATATCAGAAAAACGTGCAAAGAATATGCTTCGCCTGATGAAGGCCTACAGCCATCTGATGAAGATATATGATGTAAAGGATTATCGTGCGTGTGCAACTTCTGCAATGCGTGACTCAAAGAACGGACCTGAAATAATAAAACGTATAGCCAAGGAAACAGGGATACAGATAGAGATTATAGACGGTCAGGAAGAGGCAAAAATAGTATACAATAACCATGTGGAATCAATGGACGACCGCAAAGGCAACTATATGTATGTCGATGTAGGTGGTGGCAGTACAGAGATAAACCTGTTGTCGCAAGGTCAGTTGGTTTGCAGCCGTTCTTACAATATCGGTACAGTCCGTATTCTTAATGAGGCGGTAAAGGAAGGCGAATGGGACAGACTCAAGAATGATATGGCAGATCTTGCCAAGTCATATCCCGATACTAATATTATCGGTTCAGGAGGTAATATCAACAAACTGTATCGTATGATTGAGAAAAAGGACAAGAAACGTGCACGTATGACTGTTGCTTCATTGCAGGAACTGCATAATGAATTGAAGCAGTACACTGTGGCAGAAAGAATACAGAAATTCAATCTCAAACCGGACCGTGCGGATGTGATTGTTCCGGCAGGTGATATATTCCTTACTATTGCAGATATTATAAAAGCGACTTACATTTATGTACCTGTAATCGGACTTGCTGACGGAGTGATAGACGGTATCTATTTGCGAAACAAATGGAAGGCTCTTAATAATGAAGTATGATATAAATACACAAAAACGGCGGAACGATTTGTCCCGCCGTTTTTGTGTATATTATGATTTGTTGTTTTAGAATCTGCATCTCAGGTCAACACCAATCTGCATCGGGCGTCCCATCTGTGCGAATCCCCTGTTCATTGATTCGAAGTAGAAAGCCTGGTAGTCAGTGTTCAGTGCATTGTTTATCCAGATACCAATCTGGCCGTTACCCTTGTTCAGACTGATGCGTCCGTTCAGTGTACCGTAAAGATTCTGGTAAGCATTGTTCTGTTCTGTCCAGTAGATACGTCCTGCACCTTTGTAGTTCGCGTTTACTACTATATTGTCCAGCCATGCACCGCTCTTCATATGGAATATGTATTGACCTCCAACTGTGAATGTATGTTCTGGAACGAATGGTACATAGTTACCATTATAGTTTACTTCATCGCTTACCACGTAATCTGTAAATGTAGCATGGGTATACCCGTAATTACCGTTCAGACTGAATGCATCAGTTATCTGAGCTTTCAGGGCCAGTTCTCCACCTATACTTCTGCTCTTTCCTGCATTGACGGTGACACGTCCCAGACCACTTGCCGCAAAGCGTGAAATCTGCTGGTCGTGAGTGTCCATATAAAAGGCTGCTACATCAGCCTGCAGATGTCCGTCGAACATTGTCATGTGCGAGCCTATTTCGTAGTTCCATGAGTATTCAGGCTTATACAGTGTGGCGTCCTTAATATTTGTTTCTACTTTCTGTGCCATACCGTTCATCATGCCTATAATTTTATTTACAGTTTCTTCGTCCACCATTCCCGCTGGCATTTTATCTAGAGCAGCTATGGTGGTTGTAGCCACATCTCCCATATTGTTGCTTCTCATGTCATTCTGAAGAATATCCGAGAACATCTGTATGTTATATCCTCCTGAACGATATCCTTTCGACACTGTTGCATAGATATTGTTGTTTTTGTCGAAATCATACTGAAGAGCGAATTTCGGCAATAGTTGTATATAGTCATGGCTTATATCGCCTTTATAGCTGATTTCCTGATTGAAAGTGGTTGCTGGAACCATTTCTATATTTACGCTGCTCGGCATTCCTGGCATGAGGGGAGGATTGAAATTGATGGTACCACCCAGAGAATATACGTGCGAATAATTGCATCCCGAGTTGTAATTCATTTTGAGATGTTCATAGTCCATTCGCAAACCAACTGTGAATGACAGTCCTTCAGCTCCGAACAAATCATTGAATGTTGACTGATGGAATATGGCTGTATTTAATAATGGAGTCTTGAAATAGCCAGGTATATTTAGTGAATTCCCTGATATTACATCGCTGAAATTCATTTTCATGGTTCCTGTAACACTCATAGGTCCCATTTGTTTTTCTACAGGAATTTCCGGCATATACTTATTTGCATTGCTATTTGTCATGTCGTTCAGCCATGCCAGTCCGTCCTCATGGAAAGTCACAGGTCCCTCAGTGTCAAGCCACTGATAGAAACCGCTAATACCTGTAGTCCACTGCCAGCGGCGTCCCGGTTTCGACTTAAGCACAATTTCTTCACTTATGGTCTTTGAGTTCTGTCTCTGTGCCATAGTGTATACATTCTTTCTCGTGAAGTCCTGGTCGAGATTCATTTCATCTTTCAGATACTGGAAACCTGTCACACTGTTCAGAATGAAGTTTTCAGCCTGATGTTCGATGTTCAGACCTCCGTTGAGGAGATGACGCATATATCCACACTCGTTATTGTAAGCCACTTTGCCCAAGTCGCCTTTCAAGTCCTGATAGTAAATGTCTGTTTCGGAGATATTTGTCAACTGGTATGGATAGCCTCCTTGATTAGAATATTCGTAGTTCAAAGTGAAATCGAGTTTCAGATTTTCTTTTGGCAGCCAGATAGCCCTCATTCTTCCACCTACTTCGTCACCTTTGTCTATCTTTTCGTTATTGCGTGCCACATTTTCGAAGAAGCCTCCCTCGTGTTCATAGAAAGCACCTGCCGAGAAAGCGAATTTCTCTGAAATACGGTGATAGTGAGTTACGGAAGCCTTATAATTATTGTATGTTGCAGCTCCAAGGCTTATGTCAGTACCCTGATATGTGAACGGTGATTTTGTGAACACACGGATAAGACCACCCATAGTGTTGCGTCCATACAGAGTACCTTGCGGACCGCGCAATACGTCGATGCGCTCTATGTCCGAGTAATTGAAGTCGAAAGCAGATTTGTCGATGAAAGGAATATTATCTACATATAGTCCTACTGCAGGAGTGTTGATTCTTGAACCGATACCTCTTACGTAGACAGATGTTGTAAGTTTTGAGCCGTAGTCAGGAATGAAAAGGTTAGGAACAAGCCCGGACAGTGATTTTACCGATGTTACGGAATTGTTTCTCATATCTCCCTGCGAGAAAGATGTGGCAGAGATAGGCTGTTGCCTCAATCTGTTATTTTCCTTAGGAGTAGCGATAACCACTACCTCTTCTATGTCTATCACTCTGGTTGTGTCTGCCGGTGCATTGATATTTTCGTTTGTGGGCAGACTGTAGGCAGGAGTTACTCCGGTTGCTATTGTAACGCCTGCCGCCATGAACTTAAATGTTTTTAGAACTGTACGTCTTCTCATTTTTTCAGTCTGTATATGGTTTTTGTAATTCGGATGCAAAGGAAATGCAATCCGCGAAAACGTACAATCCTAATTTATTATGATTTTAAATGCTGTCGGCGTCAATGTATCCGTTCATTACAGCATAAATGGCCAGTCCAGAGACAGATTTTATGCCAAGTTTTTCTGTAATGTTTTTCCTGTGTGATATAACCGTGGTCAGACTGATATTCAGCTTTTCGGCTATTTCCTTGTTTATATATCCCTTAGTTACCAGTATCAGTACTTCTATTTCTCTGGCAGACAGTGCAGGCATGCTGTCCTTCGGCTGAGGCTTGACCGGGTGATGAGTCATTTCGTGTCCTCTGCTTCTCATTTCCATAAAGGCCTTTATAAGTTTTTCCTGAGGCAGAAATGTGTTGAGCACAGGAACACCAACAGGTATTTGAGGTTCTCCGGCCGACAGTACAATACTCTTAGGTTTTCTTTCGAGGAAGAAAGCTGTATGTTCGAAGTATATTGATATAGACACGAAATAGTGGGCATACATGTCCGGAGTGTCGTCAATCAGAGCTTCGAACGAATGAAACACGCGTATGACGGCCTGTGGTATCAACTCTTCCAGAATGGTCTGCAGTCCAAGTGCCGTAAGAGTGTTCTTTTCGATGATGGCAATTTCAGGAATCATTTTATTATCGTTTAAACAGTATTTGAATGGTGTTTAAATGGCTTTTAAATTCTCATAAATGCTGCAACAGCCTCCGCACATCTCTCTCCGTCAACTCCCGCCGATACTATTCCTCCGGCATAACCTGCACCTTCGCCACATGGGAACAGTCCTTCTACTGTGACATGCTGCAGTGTTTCATTATCGCGTACAATTCTGACTGGTGCCGATGTACGTGTTTCTACAGCAATCATCACTGCATCGTTGGTAAGGAAACCTCGCGAACTTCTTCCGAACATTTCGAATCCCTTGCTCAGACGTTCGCTGATGAATTTTGGCATCCAGAAGTGTAGGGGAGATGATATAATTCCAGGACTGTAGGAAGTGACAGGAAGGTCATAGCTGAGTTTCTTTCTTGTGAAATCCACCATTCTCTGTGCCGGTGCCGTCTGTCGCATATTTGCCTGCTGCCAGCATATCTGTTCCAGTCTTTCCTGGAACTGCATCATAGCCAGTACTGACTGTTCTCCGTCCTTGGCGGTTTTGCGTATCAGCTCTTCTGTCTGCTGTTCGGCAGAACCTTCAATTACTTCGCATGCTTGCAGTTGCAGTGTAGGGTCGTTCAGGTCTTCAGGACGGATTTCTACCACCATACCAGAGTTACTCCATTTCGTACCACGGTTGCTTGGGCTCATTCCGTTCACAACCAGCTGATGTGGACCGCTTGCTGCCGGAACCACAAAACCACCCGGACACATACAGAAACTGTAGACACCGCGTCCGTCCACTTGCTGTACGAAACTATATTCCGCAGCCGGAAGATATTTGCCCCTACCGTTCTTGTTGTGATACTGAATCTGGTCAATAAGCATTGACGGATGTTCCAAACGTACACCTACAGCAAGGCCTTTAGTTTCCATCTTTACGCCGTTGACATAAAGCCAGCGGTAAACATCGCGAGCCGAATGACCAGTGGCAAGTATCACCGGACCTCTGAAGGTTCTTCCATCGTTAGTCTCAATACCTACAACCTTGTTTTTCTCTATTATGATGGCATCCATTCTAGTTTTGAAGTGAACCTCTCCTCCACATTCCAGAATTGTATTTCTCATGTTTTCAATCACCCTCGGCAGTTTGTCCGTACCGATATGAGGATGAGCGTCTATAAGGATAGATGTACTAGCCCCGTGCTGGCAGAACACATTCAGAATCTTGTCCACATTGCCGCGTTTCTTGCTTCTGGTGTAAAGCTTACCGTCTGAATATGCTCCGGCACCACCTTCACCAAAACTGTAATTCGATTCAGGGTCAACCTTATGCTCGCGGCTGATTCTAGCCAGGTCTTCTTTTCTTTCGCGTACGTTCTTTCCGCGTTCAATCACTATCGGACGCAGACCAAGCTCTATAAGTCGCAGTGCGGCAAACAGTCCTCCGGGACCGGCACCCACAACAATCACCTGAGGCTTTCCGCTTACATTTTTGTATTCGGTTGGAATATATTCCTGTGTGTCAGGAACTTCGTTGATGAACACTTGTACCTTTACGTTTACATATATTGTGCGCTGACGTGCGTCGATACTCTTTTTCAGTACCCTTACGGCATTGATAGTTCTGATGTCAAGCCCTTTTTCACGGCTGATATATGTCTTCAGCGACTGTTCGCTTGCAGCCTGTTCAGGCAATATTCTGAGTTGATATTCGTTTACCATTTTGGTGGAGTTGTTGGTTTTTAGTCTTTAGTTGTTAGTTGATGAGTTTGGAATGGTTTTTATCCGAAAAGTTCCCTGAAAGCCTCTTCCACTTTTCTTACTGGGACAAGTTCAATCTTTATTTTCTTTTTGTCAAGTCCTTGCAGATTGTGTTTTGGTACAAGCATACGTGTGAAACCAAGTTTCTCTGCTTCGCTAATTCTCTGTTCTATTCTGTTCACAGGGCGTATTTCGCCGCTAAGTCCCACTTCGCCTGCCATACATACTCCCGATTCTATTTCGGTGTCCATATTGCTTGACAGAATGGCACTTATCACAGCCAGGTCGATAGCAGGGTCGTTCACCTTAAGACCTCCGGCAATGTTCAGGAATACATCCTTCTGGGCCAGTTTGAAACCTACACGTTTTTCCAGTACGGCAAGCAGCATGTTCATTCTTCGGATGTCGAATCCGGTAGCCGAGCGTTGAGGTGTACCGTAAGCAGCTGTACTTACAAGAGCCTGTACCTCGATAAGGAAAGGACGGATACCTTCTGTGGCACAAGCAATAGAAATTCCACTCATGCCCTCATGGTCCTGAGTGAGCAGCAGTTCCGATGGGTTGCTTACCTGACGCAGTCCGTCCTGACGCATCTCGTATATACCGAGTTCGGCAGTGCTTCCGAAACGGTTCTTTATGCTTCTCAGTATTCTGTACATATAGTGCTGGTCGCCCTCAAACTGGAGTACAGTATCTACTATATGCTCCAATACTTTAGGCCCGGCAATGCTACCCTCCTTGTTGATATGTCCAATCAGTATAACAGGAGTACCTGTCTCCTTGGCAAATCTCAGTATAGCTGCCGAACACTCTCTCACTTGCACTATGCTTCCTGGCGATGAGTCAAGATTTTCTGTAGAAATAGTCTGTATTGAGTCTATAATAACCAGATCCGGAGAAGTACTCTTTATGTTTGCAAAAATCTGTTCCAGGGAAGTCTCGCATGCAATGAGTAGTTCGCTTTCTCCGTTGTGCTTTATTCTGTCGGCACGCAGCTTTAGTTGTCGCGCACTTTCCTCGCCGGAAATATACAGTATCCTTTTGTTGGTAAGATGCAGAACTGTTTGCAGAACCAGAGTTGACTTACCTATACCAGGTTCGCCACCAAGCAGTGTGAGTGAGCCTTGCACAAGTCCGCCACCTAGCACTCTGTTCAGTTCATCGTCCATAAGGTCAATTCTCTGTTCGTCCGATGAAACAATCTCCCTCAGATATTGTGGTTTTGAACGTATGGATTCAATTCCGTGGGCAGCATGTTTTGCCACAGGTGCTTCTTTTCTCACCACCTCTTCCGAGAAAGTGTTCCACTGTCCGCACGAAGGACACTTGCCAATCCACTTAGGCGACTCCTGTCCGCAGTTTGTGCATACGAATACTGTCTTGTCTTTTGCCATTGTTTAAGCCTGATTTTTATGTTCTGCAAAAGTAGTTAAATATGTTCGAATAAGTATAAGTTATACGTATTTCCAATCGCTTACTGTACCAGTTACGAAAAGTTTTTTATCAATATCTGCAAAGATAGCGAAATGTGAGTGTTAGGGCAAATGAAAAAGTAGTTTTTCAAATTACTAAGTATCGGACTATAATTTGTTTGAAAACTCAATTGTTAATATCAATCTGACAAATTGATAAATTTGTATATCCTAGAATATGAATTTTACAGATATAAGGTTGATACCTGACTAAAATTTAATTCTTAAAAGTTTGTATAATAATAAAAACTGGTTCTTTGTGGGTAAAAGATGTTATTTTCTTCTATAAATGTGTGTATTGCTGATATGTGGTGTAGTATTATTCTTGTTTTGTTATTATATTGATAGCGTTAAGTTGTCTGTCCATATCCATTAAATAGAGATAAATACATCAATTTCTCAATGATTTTAGGGAGCTTGGAATGTCCCTAAAAAATGACAAGTCGTTTTGAAAATACTTTTTGTCGTTTTAGCTAAGATTTCTTGTCGTTTCCTTAAAGTTTTTCCAATCTGGAAATGTTAATTTTTATAGGAAATTTAAAGATTATATCCTGTTAAGTGATGTTTTTTGTTGATTATATTAAGAATGAACTTAACTGTTCTTCTCTCGATGATGAGAAATGATGAATGTGAGTGTTGCTTATTATGTTAATTTAGTTGCAAAATGTAAGAAAGTTGGTGTTGTAATAATGTTTTTATATAGTTTAAATACTATGTTAAATAGTTTGAGAATTAATTCCTTTGTGTGAAAATCTAACAAAAAATAAGTATATTTGCCTTAATATAAAATGAGCAATAAAATACGAATGAATACTTCAAATAATAAAAGTCCTATTCTGAATAATCCTTACGAGGAACCTAAGTGGCATTACGATGCTACTCTTGAAGGGAATTTAGATTATTCGAAAATTTTAGAAGGACGTAGACCCTATTCAGCTAATCTTACTGTTATTCCAAATACTTCATCTATTAAATCTTTATTTTCAGCAGAAGATATTCCATTGGAAGATGAAAATGCCAATTTCATAAATGGAATCAGGCAGGTAGTCAAAAAATGGAGAGAGCAAAACTATCCTAAAGTTACTCGTACATCACGTGACCTTCTGACTTATTGGTTTTTGAATCCAGAAAGAGAACTTAATAAATCTCTTTTCTTTTGCCAGAGAGAAGCTATAGAAACTGCTATTTACCTGAATGAGGTTGCTCCACGTGATCCGAATCTTGGAAGAAGTATTCTTCATGAATTAGATATGCGTAGGGAAACTATTTCTGATAAATATGAAGATATTCTGCCGCGTACGGCATTTAAGATGGCAACAGGAACAGGAAAGACTGTTGTTATGGCAATGCTTATTCTTTACCACTACATCAACAAAAAAGAGAATCCGCAAGACACACGTTTTGCAGACCATTTTTTGATTGTGGCACCAGGTATTACTATTCGTGACCGTCTTGGTGTTCTTTATATAGATGAATCTGGTAAATCAACATACGATAAATTGGATTATTATCACCAGCGGGAACTAATTCCAGAAAAATATGCCCGATTGCTTGGTGGACTAAACTCTGTTATTACTATTACCAATTACCATCAATTTGAACCAAAGATTTATACAGGCAAAAAGTCAAGTCCTTTTGATGGAAAACTCAAATATGAAGATGGCGAAATGGTAAAGCAAAAGGATAAAGAGGAATTTACTTCTGTTCTGTCCAGAATGCTCGGGAAAAACATGAAAGGAAAGCGTATTGTTGTGATTAACGACGAAGCGCATCACTGCTATCTTCCTAAGGAGAGTAATTCAAGAAATAGATCTGAAGAAGAGCAGGAAACTGACGAGGAAAACAAGAAGGCTATGGTGTGGTATGAAGGCTTGCGACAAATGAAACGACTTGGCTATAAAGTTCAGGAGGTTTATGATCTTTCTGCTACACCTTACAATCTGAAAGGTTCAGGCTATACTCCATATTCGTTGTTTCCTTGGGTAGTAAGTGATTTTGGACTTGTAGATGCCATAGAGAGTGGTCTTGTGAAAATACCATTTTTACCAACAATGGACTCTTCGCACGATTTGGATGAACCTAAGCTACGTAATATATATCAACATATTAGTAGAGAACTTCCTAAAAAAGGACAGAGAAAGCAAAAAAAGGAAGCTAAAGAAAATGGTGAGGAATTACCTAAGGGAGAGAAAGCTCCTAATCTTCCCTCATTGCTTAATCTTGCTCTTGAACAGTTTGTTAAGGACTATGAGGATTATGATAGAGGAATAAGACAAGATAATGAAGCTATAAAAAATCTTTTTACAGCTCCTCCTGTATTTATTATAGTCTGTAATAATACTACTGTTTCAAAAGAAGTATTTAAATATATGGCTGGTTATGAAACTGTTGATAGTGAAGGGAATACAGTCTATATAGACGGGCATTTTGATATTTTCTCTAATTACAGAAATGGTATTCCTGTAAAAAAACAGCCGTCACTTCTCATTGACAGTATAGCCATAGATGAAGCCGGTTCAATTGTTGATGACGATTTCAAGAAAGTATTTGCTGAAGAAATACAACAATTCAAAAAAGAATATGCTATACTTCATGGCTCTGGAAGTGCGGATTCACTTTCAGATGGAGATATTCTGAGAGAAGTGGTTAATAGTGTCGGTAAGCAGGGAAAACTAGGACAGAATATTCGATTGGTTGTTTCTGTTTCTATGCTGACTGAAGGATGGGATGCCAATACGGTAACACATATTTGTGGGGTTCGTGCTTTTGGTTCGCAACTTCTTTGTGAACAGGTTGCAGGTCGTGCATTACGTCGTCAGAGCTATGAACTTGTTCCATACGATAAAGATGGTAACGAGATTGAGCAGAAAAATATAAAAAGGTATAAGAAAGAAAATATAATATGGAAATTTCCTCCTGAATATGCCCATATCATTGGAGTGCCATTCAAAACATTCAAAGGCGGTGGTGCTGGAACTCCACCACCACATAAACCAAAGATTGTTATTAAGGCTCTTGATGAAAGGAGAAATATGGAGATTAAGTTCCCTAATATAGTTGGTTATCGTAGTGAAAATGTAATGGGGCGTATAGACGCTGATTATACCGATGAACCAAAATTCAAGCTTAATTTTACACAGATTCCAGAAGAAACGATTCTTTCCACTCCTATAGGTGAAGATATTAAGATATTAAAGAAAGATTATCGTGAGTTGCGTGATGCTCAAGTCATTTATGTACTTACGCAAAGATTAATTCAGCAGTATTACACAAATCATGAAAATGGTCGTGAATTTCAGTTGTTCGGTCAGCTGAAACGGATTGTTGAAAAATGGTATGATTCTCAGGTTGAAATTATTGGTGGTGATGGTTCTAGAGAAATACGGCGATTGGTGATTTTCTGGAATCAGAAAGAAACTGCGACTTCTATCTATGAAGGAATAAGGCGTGCCAATACAGACAAGGAGAAAATAAAAGCAATTTTAAATTACTATAATCCGACAGGAAGTACAAAGTATGTGTTTGGAGCTACTTCCAAAGAGATATATCCTACAGTAAAGAGCCACGTAAATTATGTAGTAGCTGATACGGATTCATGGGAGCAAATTGCAGCCAAGACGCTTGAAGAATTGCCACAGGTAGTTCGATATGTGAAGAACCACTTTCTTGATTTCAAGATTCCATATCTGGTTGGAGCAACTGAACATACATATGTACCTGATTTTATAGCAGTGGTCAAGACGGAAAGTGGCAAGGAGGTAAATCTTATTATTGAAATTTCAGGCTTGTCCAATGACAGACTTGGACATAAAGATTTCAAACGTAAGTATGCAAATGATTTTTGGCTTCCTGCTGCAAAAAATCTTGAAACATACGGAATTTGGGATTTCGTAGAGGTGTCAGATATAGATAATATCAAAGCTATATTAATCAAGAAAATTAACTCATTATGAATAATAAAAATAACAATATAATGCCTGTAGGAGCTATCAATCATGATGATGAACATCGTGCGTCTATTCCTACAACAGAACTCGCAGGAGAAGAATCTTTGGTTGCGGAAAATATGTCACCAGAGGGAAAATATAAACAATTTAAGCATGAATTTGATCGTGGACGTGACCCTGAACTTTATTGGCTGGGTAAATATAAAAACGATGACGATGAAACCAAATCTTCTGACTTGAAAGTTGATACCCGTTCATTATATCGTCATGAAGAGATTCGTCCGGAAATGTTAATTAACCAGCTATACACATTAAAAGCTGATGAAAACGCATTTGGTATGGCTTCTCTTTTTGGAAATGATATGCCTAAAACGGTATATGAAGATGAACTTCAACGAATTACAGAATATTATCAGCACAACGCGGACTGGCGTAACCGATTAATTCAAGGTGATTCTCTTTTGGTGATGAATTCTTTGCTGCAACGCGAGGGAATGGCTGGCCGTGTACAGATGGTATATATCGACCCACCATACGGAATTAAGTATGCTTCTAACTGGCAGATGAAACTTAACAATCGCGATGTGAAAGATAATGATGAGTCTTTGACAGGAGAGCCGGAAATGATTAAGGCTTTCCGTGATACGTGGGAATTAGGGATTCATAGTTATCTATCTTATTTGCGTGATCGCCTTGTGTTGGCTCGTGAACTTTTGACTGAATCAGGTTCTTGCTTTGTACAAATTTCGGATGAGAATGTGCATCTTGTGAGGAATTTGATGGATGAAGTGTTTGGGAGTGAGAATTTTTTTGCTTTCATTACTTTCAAAAAGACTTTGCCGCTAGGAAGCTCTGGGCTGGCTGGAATTTCTGATTATATAATTTGGTATGCTAAAAATATAGATGAAGTAAAATATCGTCAATTATTTGAAGAAAAACCTATTGGTGCTGGTACTGGGTATACATGGGTAGAGTTAGAGGATGGTACGCGTAGAAAAATGACTTCAAATGAAAGAAACAATCCATCTTTACTTCCTCAAAAATCGAAAGTGTTTTTCACAAGTACGCTTTCTTCATCTGGTTATACACCAACTTGCATGTATGATATTGAGCTTAATGGTAAGGTTTATAAATGTGGTAAAAAAAGTTGGAGAACACATAAGGAAGGTATGCAAAGAATAATTGCACTTAATAGAGTTATGGCTCCTGGTGACTTGCCGTGTTATATTTTATATCATAATGATTTTCCATATCAAGAACTTAATAATCTTTGGGATGATACTCACGGAGCTACGGATATTCAGTATGTATGTCAAACTTCAATTAAGCCTATTCAACGTTGCATGTTAATGTGTACTGATCCTGGTGATTTAGTTCTTGACCCAACCTGTGGTAGTGGAACAACAGCATACGTTGCAGAACAATGGGGGCGTCGTTGGATAACAATAGATACATCCCGAATAGCTCTTAATATCGCAAAAAAACGATTGACTACAGCTGTATTTCCCTATTATGAATTATTTGACAAGGAAAACGGTAATATCCGTCAAGGGTTTGTATATAAAACAGTTCCACATATCACATTGAAATCGTTGGCAAATGATCTTGAACCTGACGAAGAAATCTTGTATGACCAGCCTAAAGAAGATAAGAAGAAGATTCGTGTTGCGGGTCCTTTTACAGTAGAAACATTACAGAGTTTCAATGTGGTAAGCCCTGATGCGATTGGTGTTGAAGAACGAAATGAAACGGAAGATTTTCAGGAAAGAATTTTTGCTCACCTTAAATCTTCCGGAATACGTAATGGAGCAAAGAATGAACAAGCTATATTCTACAATATAGAAACAGTATCGAATCCTTATCTCAATGCGAAAGGGTACTATAAAGATGCAGAAGGAAAAGAACGTTTGGCTTATTTCCATATTGGCCCTAAGTTTGGCACTGTTAGTAAACGTGCAGTTAGTGAAGCTCTTAAAGAATTCCGTGGTATAGCTTTAAATGAAGGGGCTTCGTGGCTGTGTGTGCTTGGTTTCTCTTTTGAGGACAATATCAACGAAAAGGACTATAATTTGGGCTCGTTTGTTGTAAGTAAAGTCCGTATGCATGACGATCTGATGCAAGACGGACTGCTCAAGAAAGACAAAGGGGCAGGAGCGTTCATTACGATTGGAGAGCCGGATATTGCAATAGTCGAAGACGAAGGAGGTAAAACTGTCCATGTGGAGATTCAAGGACTGGATATCTATGACCCGATTAAAGACATTGTCAAACCTCGTTCTGTAGAAGATATTGCCTATTGGGAAATTGATGATGACTACAATGGTGAGCAATTCATTGTAAGAGGTCTGCATTTCTGTGGCGGTTCGAAGAAAGAGTTTGATGCCTGGAAGAAAGGGTTACAGTCAGTTGCACCGAAAACCACAAAAAAGAAAGCAGAATCAACTTTACGTATTCAGCTTAATGAAGAACTTTGGGATACTCTTTATGATTTCCGAAGCCAGCCTATTGAAAAACGTCAGGGGCGTAAAGTCGCAGTTCGTGTAATTTCACAGTTTGGGGAGGAATCAACTAAAGTACTTTCAATTAAGTAATAAATTTATTATCAATATGTACTATGAAAGTTTTTAGAGTATAAGATTGGCAAGTAATCGAAAATTTAGGAATAATGTATGATATAATAGATAATAGAATTGTTGTAGTTGTATCTTGATTAGTTATAAGCGCATAACTACAAATTTGTGTAAAACAAGAATAGCTTTCCCCAGTTATATACTTTATTGCTTTCTTATTTTACTCTTTTATTTTATTGAAAATCAATATTTTATATTAGGATGTAAAAATAAGCCTAAAAAAAAGGCTTATTTTTACATATGATAATATTACTGTAAACTGTTACTTTTTTTGAGTGGTAAAGAAAGTTGGATATCCAGTACGAATAGATGGCTACAGGTATGAATAAAATCTTTCCTTCCGGTGTGTCATACTTCCCAAAGCATGTTTTGGATATGACAAAGATTTTATTACACTATGGTTAGACGATAAAAATGTATGAAGTGATTTTAATTCTGTAGGGTTCTCGACAAAACGGTCAGTCCACTTAATTTCTGTAGCAGAAACTGCTTTTTGTGATGCCATGTTCACCTATGCAATCTTAACCTCGCCTTTCGTGCGCCCCTTAGCCCAGTTAGCGTAAAAAAAGTCGGTCTTTCCACCTTGAATCCATTGAGAAAACACTGCTGTTTCTACCATACTTCCAATAAACTCATCGTCTTCCTTTATTGGAGTGAATAGAGCACAACGCAATGAAGGATTTGTAAGATAAATTTTGAAAGACGTAACTCGTTGCATACGTTTGGCATTTTTATGTATCAAACTTTATCTAAATATTTTTCATTTATTCCATTTTATGTATTCTCTTTTTACTATAATTGCAAACAATAATAATTATCAGTAAAAAGATTATGAAATGCCAAATAACAACATTAGTAGAGAATTGTGTTTATGGTCGTAAGTTGCAGGCTGAACATGGCTTGTCCTTATATGTCGAAGTAGGAGACAATGTAGTGCTTTTCGATACAGGGGCTTCGGATTTGTTTGTACGCAATGCCCGTTTTTTACATTGCGATTTGCTGGAGGTGGATTATCTTGTTTTATCGCATGGACATAGTGACCATGCCGGAGGTCTTGAAACATTCCTCGAGATAAACAGTAAGGCAAAGGTTATATGTAAACGTGAGGCGCTAGACCCTAAGTTTAAGGGAGACAGAGAGAATGGTATAAGGAATGCAGGACGTCTGGATATGTCTCGTTTCATATTTGTGGATAAAACAACAGAGATACTACCTGGAGTCTGGATATTTCCGGATTTACCTGTATTGAATGAAAAGGATACACATTTCGAGCAGTTTGTAGTGAAACGTGGTGGAGAATTGATTCCTGACCGTTTTGAAGATGAGTTAGCATTGGTGCTGAAAGGCGAGGAGGGTATGGTACTGCTTAGTGCTTGTTCGCATCGTGGAATAACGAATATCTTACACAGTATATCATCGTATTTTGATAATTCCCGTTTTAAGATGCTTATAGGTGGTTTCCATATACATAATGCTTTGTCTGAGAAAGATGAGGTAATAGTTGATGGATTGAAAGAATCATTGCCTGATGAACTGGGAGTGTGTCATTGTACGGGGGTAGATAAGTATGCTTTTTTCTATTCATTGTGGGGTAATAAGGTGTTCTACAATCACACCGGATGTATAAAAGAAATAGAATTGTGACTTCTGAATAAAAGAGTAAGAGCCGGCTATGAGGGTCATCTTATTGCCGACTCTTAACTGGTAAGTGATTTTTTTCGATTATTCTCAGGTTTGTTTCTTTTTAGAATTTGAAGCTTACACCTGCTGTAAGGAATCCTTTAGTACCAAGGCCTGCTTCTACGAAACCGCCTATACGGTTGTTACCCACTCTTAATGCAATAGGATTTACCTGATATGCAAATTCGGTGCTGAGGCTTGATTTTCCTGCCGCTGCTTCCTTAGTAAGTGCTGTCTCTGTGTGTCTTGACAGGTTCACACCGGCAGCAGCCGAACCGTAAAGTTCTACCAGTCTGCGTTTGAAGTAAACGAATTCTGCGGTAGGCAGGACAAGGAAACGCAAATCTTTTTCTTTTATTGAAGGTGACTTTTCACCTGCCAATGCCAGTTTGCTGCTGGTCATTCCGAATCCCAGGTCAGCACCAAGTCTGAAACGGTTGATGCTGTAGCGGTATCCCAGTCCGTAAGTCAGGCTTGTCTTGCTGTCAGAACGTTTTGTTCCTAAAACAGCATCGCCTATCCCCATTCCCAGGATGTCTGCAGTACCTTGCGTAAGTCCATCGCTCACTGATACTCTGATATCGTGCTTTCTATCCTCTGATACGAAATCCTTTGTTGAACTTTGTGCGTTAACCATGTTTACACCTGCTACCATTAATAAAGACAATGCTAAAAATTTCAGTTTCATAATTCAAATAGTTTAGTAAGTTAGTATTTAATTTCTTTTCATTTCTTTGTTTCTTTCACTGGTATAACGCATGGTTACGTAAAAACCCCTATGCCTCTATGAAAAAAATATGTTTTTACTAATCAAAATCTTTTTACTATCTTCGCTCACTGAAGAAACAAAATAATACATTATAGATATTTATGAAAAAGAAATTTCTTAATCTCTCTGCATCAGTGATTGGAGTGGCTGCTATGTCTGCCATGATGTCGTGCAGTGAACAGAAACAACCGGAATCTCCTATGAAGGTAAAAGTGGAGGAGTATGCACCTGTAGAATTGAAATCGGATTTGGTTAATGGTCTTAGTGAAAATGAAAAAGAGTTGGTAAAGATATTCTTCCAGGTCGGAAAGATTACCGACGACCTTTTCTGGAAACAGACGTTTGGAGATAAGGCCCTGCTGGATACTATTACAGACAGTTATGCAAAGGAATTTGCCATGATTCATTATGGAGTATGGGACCGTCTGGACAATAACAAACCTTTCATTGCCGGATATGGCGAAAAACTTGATGTATGCAATTACTATCCGCACGATATTACAGCAGAAGAATTTGATGCTTTCGAAGATGAAAACAAGGATTCTTGGTACACTGTAATACGCAGAAATGAAGATGGGTCTCTAAAGAGTGTATGGTATCATGATGAATATGCAGAAGAGATAGGACAGATTTGCACTCTATTGGAAAAGGCTGTGACTCTTGCTGAAGATCCGGGATTGAAAACTTATCTGGAAAAACGTATTGAAGCTTTCAAGACTGATGATTACCTTGCCAGCGACCTTGCATGGATGGACATGAAGGAAAGCAAGATTGATTTCGTGACAGGACCAATTGAAAGCTATGATGATAAATTCCGCGAAACCAAAACTTCATATGAATCGTTTATTCTTCTGAAAGATGAGGCTAGAAGTAAGGACCTGGCGAAATTCGTATCTATGCTTCCAGCTCTTCAGAAAGAATTGCCTTGTGCACCTGAATACAAGACTTTTGTGCCTGGAACTTCGTCAGACCTTAATGTATATGATGCGGTTTATTATGCAGGCGACTGTAATGCCGGAAGTAAGACCATTGCAATAAACCTTCCTAATGATGACAGGGTGCATGCTCTGAAAGGAACTCGTCGTCTTCAGTTGAGAAATGCAATGAAAGCTAAGTTTGACAAGATACTAATGCCTATCGGAGAACTTATCCTGACTCCAGAACAGCAGAAATATCTGAACTTTGACGCTTTCTTCTGGAATGTTACTTTCCACGAAGTGGCTCACGGACTGGGAGTGAAACAGACTATCAACGGAAAGGGTAGTGTAGATGCTGTGATGGGTACTGAAAAGACATCTTGGGAAGAGGCCAAGGCTGATATTCTCGGTTTGTTCATGGTTGCTAAACTGGTAGAAATGGGTGAGATTACAAATATTACAGCTGAGGATGCGATTGCTACATATATTGCCGGTATCTTGCGTTCTGTAAGATTTGGTGCTGCTTCATCGCATGGTAAAGCTAACATGATGTGTTTTAATTATATGGAGAAGGCCGGTGCTTTTTCACGTGATGCAAAAGGACAATATGTTATAGACTTTGCAAAGGCTAAAGATGCCATGAATTCTTGGGCAGCTCTTATCCTCAAGACTCAGGGAGACGGTGATATTGAGTTTGCTACTAAGTTTAGAATAGAAAACGGTGGGATAACTCCGACTCTTCAGGCTGACCTTGACAAGATAAACGGTGCAGGAATACCTCGTGATATTAGATTTATTCAGGGAGAAGATGTTCTTTTTGGTTCTGCTGAATAATAAAAATATTCATTAATATGAATAAAGGAAGGTGTAAAATAGATTGATACATCTTCCTTTTTTTGTATACTAACAAATGTTTAATGTCTGTTTTGTCACAAAAAAAACGACTTTAACTGCAAAAAAATCTATTTTTGTGTTTGATTGTAGAAAAATGTTCTTATATTTGCCAACGATAAAACTTTTAACAAACATTTTAATCTAAATGACTACACATTATAACAATATCACAACTTATGGAATGGGGCGTATGATCGTCACATCATGTGGTACTGGGATGACCCCTCGGGGTTGAGTATATATATAATGTGTTTCTACGTGATACACGCTTACGGACGTAAGCATTTTCTTCTTTTTTTTATTCAAGTTTTAATCATTTTATGTTCTTGTACTGCTTTGGCGTACAATGAAACTTATTCAATAATCTCAAAGGTATGAAAGTATTGAAATTCGGCGGAACATCTGTAGGTTCTGTCAGTAGCATGTTAAGTGTTAAAAAGATTGTCGAAGCTATAGATGATAAAGTAATTGTTGTTGTATCGGCATTAGGTGGTATTACCGATAAGTTGATAAAGACATCAAAAATGGCATCAGAAGGCGATGCGGCATACGAAAAGGAAATGAAGGAAATAGTGAACCGTCATATTGAAATGGTTTACACTGTTATTCCTGCCGGAAAAGACAGAGAAATCCTTCTTGACAGAGTGAACGAACTGCTGAGCGAACTGAAAGATATATTCCAGGGTATTTTCCTTATTCGTGATTTGTCGCCAAAAACTTCTGCTACTATTGTCAGCTATGGCGAACGTTTGTCATCCATAATAGTTGCCACTTTGATTGAAGGTGCCGTATGGTTCGACTCACGTACATTTATCAAGACAGAGAAAAAACATAACAAACATATTCTTGACTCGGAACTTACAAACAGTCTGGTAAGGGAAGCTTTTGTGGAACTTCCAAAGGTTTCGCTCGTTCCGGGATTTATTTCTACTGATAAGAATACAGGTGAAGTAACTAATTTGGGGCGCGGTGGTTCGGACTATACAGCTGCTATTATAGCTGCTGCTCTTGATGCGGATATCCTGGAAATTTGGACAGACGTTGACGGATTTATGACTGCCGACCCACGTGTGATAAGCACCGCATATCCTATAAATGAGCTAAGTTATGTTGAGGCTATGGAGCTTTGTAACTTCGGTGCAAAGGTGGTTTATCCTCCTACTATATATCCGGTTTGTCATAAGAATATTCCGGTTCTTATCAAGAATACTTTCAACCCTGAGGCTCCGGGAACTATCATCAAACAGGACTCTGACCATTCATCTAAACCTATCAAGGGTATTTCGTCAATCAATGATACTTGTCTGATTACAATGACAGGTCTTGGTATGGTGGGTGTGATTGGTGTCAATCACCGTATATTCAAGACTTTGGCTGAAAACGGTATAAGTGTATTCCTTGTGTCACAGGCATCATCTGAAAACTCAACCTCAATAGGTGTACGAAATGAGGATGCTGCATTGGCTTGTGAAGTGCTTAATGCAGAGTTTGCCAAGGAAATAGAAATGGGTGAAATTTCGCCTATGATGGCAGAAGGCAACTTGGCCACTGTAGCCATTGTGGGAGAAAACATGAAACATACTCCTGGCATTGCCGGTAAACTGTTCGGAACACTTGGACGTAACGGTATAAATGTTATAGCATGTGCACAGGGTGCTTCGGAAACAAATATTTCATTCGTTGTCGAGGCAGAGTCTTTGCGTAAAACACTTAACGTAATCCATGATTCTTTTTTCTTGTCTGAGTACCAGGTATTGAATCTCTTCATATGCGGTATCGGTACTGTAGGAAATAGCCTGATTGAGCAGATTCACAGTCAGCAGGAAAAACTGATGAAGGAACGTGGCTTGCGTCTGAGAGTTGTGGGTATTGCAAACGGACATCAGGCATATTTCACCCGTCGTGGCATTGATCTTATGAACTATCGCAAGGAACTTGAAGAAAAAGGAATTCCATCGTCTCCACAAGTTTTACACGATGAGATTATCGGTATGAATATATTCAACTCTGTGTTTGTGGACTGTACTGCAAGTCCTGCTATTGCAGGTCTTTATAAGGATTTCCTTAGTCATAATATATCCGTTGTGGCAGCCAATAAGATTGCAGCATCTTCGGAATACGAAATATATGAAGAACTAAAACAGATAGCCCGTCAGCGTGGTGTGAAATTCCTTTTCGAGACAAACGTAGGTGCAGGTCTTCCGGTTATCAATACTATAAATGACCTTATCAACAGCGGTGACAAGATTTTAAGAATCGAGGCTGTGGTGAGCGGTACTTTGAACTTCATTTTCAACAAGTTGAGCAGTGATATTCCTTTGAGCGAGACTATACGTCTGGCTAAAGAAGGAGGATACTCTGAACCTGACCCAAGAATTGACCTTAGTGGAAAGGATGTTATCAGGAAACTTGTAATTCTTGCACGTGAAGCAGGATACAGACTCAATCAGGAAGATGTTGAGAAGAACCTTTTCATACCTGATGAGTTCTTCGAGGGCACTATAGATGATTTCTGGAAGAACATCAGTAAACTTGATGCCGAATTCGAGGCTAAACGAAAAGATCTTGAGGCTAAAAACAAGAGATTGAGGTTTGTTGCCAAACTTGAAAACGGAAAGGGTAGTGTTTCTCTTCAGGAGGTTGGTGCTAATCATCCTTTCTATAACCTTGAGGGTACTAACAATATAATACTTATTACTACTGAACGATATAATGAATATCCTATGCTCATTCAGGGATATGGTGCCGGAGCTAGTGTTACTGCAGCAGGTGTATTTGCTGATATCATGAGTATAGCGAATATATAATGAAAGAGTTGTTAGTTTTTAGTTTTATAGTTGTTTGGATATTATCAGACAACAGCAATAACTAATAACTAACAACAAATAACTAACAACTGAACAGATATGAAACACATAATAATTTTGGGTGATGGTATGGCGGACTGGTCCGTACCTGCCCTTGGGGATAAGACTTTATTGCAATACGCAAAAACACCATATATGGATAAGTTGGCTGCTATGGGACGTACCGGTATGCTGAAGACTGTAGCCGACGGTTTTCACCCTGGCAGCGAGGTTGCAAACATGTCAGTAATGGGATATGATTTGCCAACTGTGTATGAAGGGCGCGGAGTGCTTGAAGCTGCAAGTATTGGTGTTAATCTTGAACCCGGAGATATGGCTATGCGTTGCAATATTATATGTGTTGAAGGTGAAACTCTCAAAAACCACTCGGCAGGACATATCACAACAGAAGAGGCTGACGAACTGATTAAATTTCTGGAAGAAAGGCTTGGTACTGACAGGATACATTTCTATACAGGAGTACAGTATCGTCATCTTCTGGTGATAAAAGGTGGTAACAAGAATCTTCATTGTGTCCCACCGCATGACATTCCTCTGCAGCCGTTCCGCCCGAATATGATTAAGGCTGAATGTCCGGAAGCTCAGGAAACAGCTGATTTGCTGAATGCTTTAATTCTTAAATCTCAAGAACTCCTTGCGACTCATCCTGTAAATCTGAAACGTATGGCTGAAGGCAAGGATCCTGCCAACAGTATATGGCCGTGGAGTCCTGGATATAGACCTAAGATGGAATCATTGTCGCAGAAATATCCTCAGATAAAGAAAGGTTCTGTAATTACTGCTGTTGATCTTATCCGTGGTATAGGACGTTATGCCGGATTGAGATGTATTGATGTAGAAGGTGCTACAGGACTTTATAACACCAATTATGAAGGAAAGGCTGCCGCTGCAATTGAAGCCTTGAAAACTGATGACTTTGTTTATCTTCATATTGAGGCAAGCGACGAGGCAGGGCATGAAGGTAATCTGAATTTGAAACTTCAGACAATAGAGAACCTGGATAAACGTGCCGTTGGTCCGATATACGAGGCTGTGAAGGACTGGGAAGAACCGGTGGCTATTGCTGTACTTCCTGACCATCCTACACCATGTGAGCATCGCACTCATACTAACGAGCCTGTTCCTTTCCTTATTTATTATCCGGGAATTGAGCCTGACAGCGTACAGACATACGATGAGGTTTCATGCAAATCAGGTGTGTATGGCACAATGGAAAGAGACGAGTTTATGAATGAATTTATGAATAATGATAAATGAAAAACAAGTTAGTGTTATGAAATATTACAGTACAAACAAACAGGCTTCGGATGCATCGCTTGAAGAAGCCGTGGTAAAAGGCTTGGCGTCTGATAAGGGTCTGTATATGCCTTACGAGATAAAGCCTTTGCCAAAATCATTCTTTGACGAGATAGAAAACCTTTCTTTCCAGGAAATTGCTTATCGTGTGGCTGATGCTTTCTTCGGTGAGGATGTTCCTGCAGAAACATTGAAACACATTGTTTATGATACACTGAACTTTGATGTTCCTGCCGTAAAGGTTAAAGACAATATCTATTCATTGGAACTATTCCATGGTCCTACTTTGGCGTTCAAGGATGTGGGCGGACGTTTCATGGCTCGACTTTTGGGATATTTCATCCGCAAGGAAGGCAAGAAGGAAGTGAATGTGCTTGTCGCTACATCGGGTGATACAGGTAGTGCTGTAGCAAACGGTTTCCTTGGAGTAGAAGGTATTCATGTATACGTACTTTATCCGAAGGGTAAGGTGAGCGAAATTCAGGAAAAGCAGTTCACGACTCTCGGAAAGAATATAACTGCAATTGAAGTGGACGGTACATTTGACGATTGCCAGGCTTTGGTTAAGAATGCATTTATGGACAAAGAACTGAATGCACACATGCAGCTTACTTCTGCAAATTCCATCAATGTGGCACGTTTCCTCCCTCAGTCATTCTATTATTTCTATGCATACGCACAAATGAAGAAACAGGGCTTGGCTGACAATCTGGTGGTATGTGTTCCTAGCGGTAATTTCGGTAATATTACAGCCGGACTGTTCGGAAAGAAGATGGGATTGCCTATCAAACGCTTTATAGCAGCCAACAATCGTAATGATATATTCTATCAGTATCTGAAGACTGGAGAATATAATCCACGTCCTTCTATTGCTACTATTGCGAATGCGATGGATGTTGGAGACCCAAGTAACTTTGCCCGTATTATAGACCTTTACGGTGGAAACCATGATGCAATTGCTGCAGAAATCTCAGGCGAAACTTATACTGACCAGCAGATAAGCGAGACTGTACAGAAAGTATACGAAGAAACTGGTTATCTGCTCGATCCTCACGGAGCTTGTGGATATCGAGCATTGGCAGAAGAATTGCAGCCTGGCGAAACGGGGGTATTCCTTGAAACTGCACATCCTGCCAAATTCCTTCAGACTGTTCAGAACATCATAGGTGCAGAAGTGAAGATTCCGGAAAAGCTTCAGGAGTTTATGCGCGGAAAGAAACTTAGTGTGCCTATGAGCAAGGACTTTGCTTCGTTTAAGGAATATTTGATGAAACAGTAATTCATGACTTATAAGTAATTCAGTAAGGTTGTTTAAGATTTTTTCTTAGGCAACCTTTTTTTATTGTGTATGTTTGTTTGTAACTTGCATACCGTTTTGAATAGATCTATTATGAATAGAATAAGTTTAATAGCATTGGGTTTATTTTTATCAGGTACGTTTATGACATCTTGTATACAAAAAACAGAAAATGAAGTAAGAAAAGCAGTTCCTGAAGCAATGGTCTCAAAAGACGATGTTTTTGCTGAAGTCAATCTTACTGTAAGTGAGGGTAAGCGGCTTATAGCTAAAGGAATTCTGGAAATGCCTTCGGTGAAGGAAAAATTGAAAAAAGGCATGATTATAGTTACTAAAGGAACGACCAATACTTATATTGTTGAGGAACTGCTGGATGAGGGTATTGAACATGGCAGTTTCGTTATCGGTCATTTTGCTCCCGAAGGCAAGGCTCCTGTGAATGCAGACAAGAAACAGATACAGGAAGTAATTCTGAAGGATGGAAAGTTGCTGGATATAACATATGATGAGGCTTTGAAAATGCTTGAACCGGGTGACATAGTAATGAAGGGAGGTAATCTTTTGAATTATTCTATGAAACAGGCAGCAGTATGTATAGGTGCTCCAAATGGTGGCACTACATATAAACTTCTTCCTTACGTAGGTGAAGGAAAGGCTGAACTTATAATTCCGATTGGTCTGGAGAAAGAAACGACAGCCAATTTAGAGGAACTTGAAAGTGCATTGAATGCCGGAAACGAAAGGTTGAACTCGGTTCCCAAACTTTACCTCTTCAGAACAGGTATGGTATTTACTGAGATAGAAGCCATACGCCAGTTTGCTGATGTAAAGGTATTTCCTTATGGGGTAGGAGGAGTAGCCGGAAGAGAAGGTGGAGTATCGTTGGTTGTATCTGGCAAAGAAGATGAAGTCAATAAAATCCTGGAAATAGTAGAAACTGTTCAGGGTGAATGTCCTTTCTGATTTAGTTGTAGTTCTTAATATAGATGTTACTTGCACAAAATTGAAAGTTTTTTGTTTAGTAATGCAAGTGTCTTTTCATACTAATCTATATTTTTGTCCCGATAACATAATAACTAAATTAAATCTGATATGAAAAAAATATTGATAGTAGGTGGAATATTGGCTCCTGCTTTTGTTCAGTCTGAAGAAAGACCTAATATTATTTACATTATGACCGACCAACAGACAGCTACTGCTATGAGTTGTATGGGGAATAAGGATTTGTATACACCTAACATGGACCGTTTGGCTGAGGCCGGAGTGATGTTCCGTAATGCCTATTGTTCCACTCCTCTGAGCGGACCTTCAAGAGCATCTATGTTTACAGGATGTTTCGCTCACGAGATAGGTATGCCGAGTAATGGTGACCCTATGCCGGAAAATCTGAAGAAACAAAGTCTTGGTATACTGATGAGCAATGCCGGATATGAGTGCGTGTATGCCGGTAAATGGCACGTACATACATCTTCTATTCCTGACAAAGAATTCGGATTTAAGAATATTCATGACCATAATGACTTCGGACTGGCAGAGTCATGTGTAAAGTTTCTTGATTCAAAGCATGGTTCTCCTTTCTTTCTTGTAGCTTCATTTGATAATCCTCATAATATTTGCGAGTTTGCCCGTCAGCAGAATCTTCCTTATGCAGAGACTCCTCAGGCAGATATTTCAGAATGTCCCGGACTTCCTCTTAATTATGAGCGTAATCCGTATGATGCAGATGTTATTAGGTATGAGAAAAGTCTTAACTTCGGTGCTTATCCTACTTCAAATTACACTCCAGACGATTGGCGTAGATATAGAAATGCTTATTTCCGTTTAGTGGAACATGTTGATGCAGAAATAGGTAAATTGGTTGATGCTATTGACCGTAATGGATTATGGAAAAATACGGTTATCATATTTACTAGCGATCATGGCGATGGAATGGGAGCACACCAGTGGAATCAAAAATCAGCTCTTTATGAAGAGGTTATAAACATTCCGATGATAGTGGTTCTTCCAGGAAAGAAAAATGCTGGAAAGGAATTGCCTCAGTTGGTAAACAATGGTGTAGATTTCTTTGCTTCCGTTTGTGAATGGGCAGGAGTTGATATGCCTGAAGGATTGCCGGGATGTTCGTACAAGAAACTGGTAGAGAATTGTGACGTAAAGGCTGAACATCAGGACTTTGTAGTAACAGAGACACTTTTCGATAAAGGTGGAAACACTAGAGGATGGGCTTTGAGAACAAAGGATTTTAAATATGTGATGTACGATAAAGGACGTTATCGCGAGCAATTGTTTGACATGAATGTCGACCGTGGAGAAATGCGTAATTTGGCAGTGGAAAAGAAATATGAAGCGGAACTAAACAGACACAGAACTTTGCTCAACGACTGGATGAAACAGCATAAAACAAGGCAGATACGTGCCGGCTTGAATCTGGTTCCAGGATTTTAGTGCATGTTTTAATTGATTTTTCATGAGAATATTATTTTTATTAATAGGCATTATCCTCCAGGCGGGGGTATATGCACAGTCACATAAATATGATGATGAATTCCGTGAACTTGCTTCTAAAAACATGAAGTTGGTTTTTGAGGATTCTTTTAAAAAAGACTGGCAGAAGCAGTGGTTTAAGGATGGTGATATAGCAAAAGCAGTACACCGCAATGGTGGACTTGAAGTATATGCTGGTGATGAGGCTTATAATGATGCACATCACACTGTTTTGTGGACAAAGAAAGAGTTTGAAGGTAATATAATGATAGAATACGATTTTACAAGACTGGATTCGTCAAAGTATTATTTTGTGAATATCCTTTATATTCAGGCTACAGGTTCCGGTCATGGAGAGTATGCTGAGGATATTTCAAAATTGAAAGATTTGCGTAAAATCCCTGCAATGAGCACGTATTTCAGGAATATGAATACTTATCACATCAGTTATGCTGTTACAGGTGTTCCATCGGAAAACAAAGAGGAGTATATCAGAGGACGTAGATATATGCCTGGAAATAATCTTAACGGTACTGACTTGAAACCGGAATATTACAATACAGAACTTTTCAAGATAGGTGTAACATATCATATCAGGGTGATAAAATATGGTGATCAGCTGTATATGAATGTTGCAGGTGACGGAAAGGATAATACCTTTTATTTTGATGGTTCCTCGGCCCCGGCAATAACGAAAGGCAGGATAGGACTCAGACAGATGTACACCCGCAATTCGAGATATGCTAATTTCAAGGTGTACAGTATAAAATAAAAATAGAGTAAAAGATGATTTACTTGTGACTTAAAACGCTTTATCATTTAAATTTGAATGATAAAGCGTTTTGAATTATATGTAATTAACTTGTCATATACGAGATATTCAGCCCTCCATTTTTATCTATTTGATTTATCGGTTATGAACTTTTCAGTACGGAAAGTTATATAATATGCTGTGCATACTAATATTCCGGTAAGTATCCATGATGCCGGATATACCATCATTAAAACATCATATCCTCTCCATATTGGGGATATTCCATATACCCAGACAATGCGTAACAGACAGGTGCCGAAAACTGTCAGTACAGCAGGAGTCATGGATTTTCCCATACCACGCAGTGAAGAACCGGCTATTTCGTAACTGCTTGCAATGAATTGTGTTGCAAGAACAATATGCATACGTATGCCGCCATAATGATGTACCATAGGCATATTGGAAAAGAAACCTAGGAAAAATTCATCCTGCCATGCAAAAAGCCAATTGAATGTTGCTGAAAAGGCCAGACTGGAGCACATGCAAATCCAGAAGATTCTGCGTACCCTATCTATTTTTCCTGCTCCATAGTTCTGGGCTATAAAACTGATGGCAGCTCCATTAAATCCCTGGATTATGAAATAGCAGTAATATTCAAAATTGAGTGCTGCGGATGAGCCTGCTATAGCATCTGCTCCATAACTGTTTATGGATGATTGTACCACTACATTTGAAATGGAAAATATCATACCTTGTATTCCTGCCGGTATTCCTATTTTTAGCATACGGCTCAATTCTACATTATGGATTTTCATCTTATTGAAATGCAACCTATATGGTTCTTTCTCTTTACGCAACAGTCTTATAATCAAAGTTGCACTTACTGCATTGGCTATCCCTGTAGCAACAGCTACACCTGCTACTCCCATTTGGAAGTATATTACAAACAATAGGTTTAGTATGGTATTTATTATACCTGCAACAATAAGAATATACAGCGGACGTCGGGTATCTCCCATACTTCTCAGTATAGCTGCTCCAAAATTATATGTCATTATAAAGGGCATGCCCAAAAAGTATATGCGTAAGTAGTTTACGGCTTGCCCTAATACTTCTGGTGGAGTTCCCATCCATGTTAATATTGGTTTTGCTACAACTTGTCCAAGTAGTAACAAGAAAAATCCACTTATGATAGCCACATATTCTACTGTACTTATAGCCTTGCGTATGCTATTTTCATCATTCTGACCAATGTGATTTGAGATTATAGCGCAAGCACCCATAGAGACTCCCATAAACAGGTTTATAAGCAATCCTATAACCGGTGCATTACTTCCTACTGCAGCAAGGGCATCACTTCCTACAAAGTGTCCTACTACAGCCACATCAACCGAATTGAAAAGTTCCTGCAACAAACTGCTGGCTGCCAATGGCAGGGCAAACAGCAGTATTTTCTTGAACAACGGACCGTTAAGCATATCTATTTCATTGCTTCCGGTGTGTTTATTGCTGATACTGTTATCCATTTTTATTTACCTTAATCAAAAAACTCGGCAAAGTTACTGTAAAAATGGATACCTAATGTTTTTTGTTACAGAATTTATAAGTTAATGGTCATTATATCCTTTTTCGCATTCTCGTCTTAACTTTTCTGTGGAAATTAACAGCCTTGTGTACAGGATGACGGAAAGTTTCTTCGCGGTCGCGCCACAGTCTGTAACTCATTATTATAATCAGGAATATCGTTCCCTGTATACACACCCATCCGAACAGTTCTTTCAGACTGGTCAGTGTAGTCTGGGTTTTTATCAGATTATATAGCGTGTTCATAGGAATTCCTTCGGTCCATGCACGTACCTGGTCCATATTTCTACTTATTGTGGCTATATTGTCCTGTTCAAGATATCTCATAGCTCTGTTCAGAAGAGCTGTTCCCAGTGGTGTTGCGATACTTGTTCTAATGAAACTCAGTACACACAATGCCTGGAAGAAGTGTTTGAACGGAACACTTACGGCTATATATATAGTGAGCGATATATACAGCATGCCATAACCTATACCACGGATGAAGTTTGGAAAGTAAAGACTTTCAATGTTCAGATTCGGATGTATAAGGAAATACATGTAGTACTGATATGCCGTAAGCAGGCAGAAACCGATGAATATCAGCATCTTGAAACCTTTGCGTTGTATCACACGACGGTAGAACACTATACCTGAACCACATAATATACCGGCAAAGGCATACCAGTTCAGTGATATTGAATTTAGAGTGTCATACTTCAGAATAGAACTCATGAACAGAGTTTGCAGTACTGTAGATGTTGTGAGATATATGCATAGCACGAGAAACAACAGCAATATGATAGGGAACTTAGGATATGTGAACACATCTGGTTCCACATATGGCCGTTTCAGTGTTTGCATACGGTTGAAGTTAAGCAATACACAAACTACGGCAATCACAGCACAAGCACGAATCTCTGGACTGTCGAACCAGTCGTAGTATTCGCCATATATACAGATAAATACTACAGAGAACAGGAATGCCACCCACAGCGCCGCTCCCAACCAGTCGATGTTGTACAGTGGAACAACCTTGCCCGGACGGAAATGTCTTGTAAAAAGAAATACACACAGCCATACCACACTGACCATAGCTATTACGAACCAGTGCATGTATCGCCAGTTGGCCCAGTCGGTAATGTGTGTAGCCACAAGTCCGGACAGCTGTATACTTTCAAGCACTATGATGTATATCACTGGATAGAAAGTAGAGAAATCGCCGGCAGGTGTGATAGTGAGTCGCATATTTGAGAAACACTCGAATGTTCCCCACATACGGAAGAATCCAGATATGAAACATACCACAATCATCAGAGCAATATTGCTCGTATGCATAGTGATAAGGTTGCAGACTATCAGCACGGGACATACGGTAAGAAGTATGCTTCGGGTTGTAAATCTGAATTTCAGTCTGAAAAGGATAGGGAAGATGATTGTCATACCTATGAACGAGGCATAACCTGCCATAGATACATCTTCCTTGATATATCCTAACTCGCTCGACATTTGCATAGCCGTAGGGAGGAACACACCGCCGTTGAACTGAAATGCCAGTGCGAAAAAGAATGAGAAGAAGACGCATAGCGATGTTGGCAGATTCTCTTTATAGTATGCTATGCGTGGTCGTTTAACAGTAGCCATAACTTCTTGCTAAATTAGTTTTCCACTGTACATTCTACGTTCATTCCCGCACGGAGGCGTTCCAGATTTTCTTTTTTGTTTTCCGGTGTGAATTCTATTCTTATCGGTATTCTTTGTTCTACTTTTACGAAGTTTCCTGCCGAGTTGTCTTGAGGAATAATGGAATAGGCCGAGCCTGTGGCATCGGAGATAGAAGAAATTCTTCCTTCAAATCTTACGCCCGGAATGGCATCCACGCTGATATTTACCTTCTGGCCGATGTGCATGTTTGTGGTCTGAGTTTCCTTATAGTTGGCTATAACCCATTTTTCAGTACCATCTACCAATGTCACAAGAGTCTGACCCTGTTGGACAAGTTCGCCCTCATGTATTTCCTTACGTCCTGTCACACCGTCAGTTGTGGCAAGTATCACTGTATACGAAAGATTAAGTTTGGCAAGTTCAAGTGCTGCTTCTGCAAGTTTTATTGCAGCTTCGTTCTGTTCCAGACGTTGTGTCTGTTCCTGTTTTACGAGCGATGTAGACTGTTTCTGTCTGATAAGTTGTTCGTATCTTGCCTTTGTTGCTGCATAGTCGGTTCTTACGCGGTCGAACTGTTGTGGTGTTACAGCCTCTTCCTTTACCAGTTCCTGATAACGCTTGTAGTCTTTTTCGGCATTTTCCAGACGTATGCGCTGTTCGTCTATAGCAGCATCTGTCACAAGGATATTGTTCTGAGTAGTGTTGATAGTGGTGTACATGGCATTCTTTCCTACCAGTGCATTATGAAAATCAGCTTCGGCCTGTGCCACTTTCAGTCTGTATTCTATGTCTTCTATCACTACCAGTGTATCACCTTTCTTTACCTTTTGGTATTCTTCGAAATATATTTTCTTGATAAATCCCTGGACGCGTGTGTTCACCGGAGTTAGGTGCTGTTTCACCTGTGCATTGTCTGTATATTCATCGCTGCTTATTCTCAGGAAGCGTCCGCACACCCATGCTATGCCGGCTACAAGTATTATTAAAATGAAGAAATTGGGAATTGCTTTTTTTCTGTTACTCATGTCTGTCTATATTTATGTTGTTTCTAACTGTGGAAAATTGATTATAGTGTACCGGTAATTTTTTTGAGCAGTAAATACTGGTATATGATGTTTATACGGTCGTTGGCAAGTTGAAGTTCAGTGTCCAGCTGAGTGTTGCCGGCGTCCAACATGTCTGTGATAAGTGACAGCCCGTTCAGGTATCTCTGGCGAACGATATTATAGTTTTCGTGTGCTAGCTGTACACTCTTCAGGCGTGTCTGCATTCGTGTGTATGCTTCGTCCAGTCCTATACATGCTTCGTGAACTGAGTTTTCAAGTTCTTCTTCGGCATATTCCTTTTCTACTATCATCTTTTGTCTGTTGATTCGTGCATGTTTCATCTTTTTCTTACCCTTGAACAGTACATCGAGATTATAGCTTATTTCGATTCCGGCAAACCAGTATGCAAAGTTTATATCCAATGGCGGAACCTCTACCATGATAGGACCTGTCATCTCGCCTGTGACAGCGAATCTGATGTCCGGAAGATATTCACCCTTGATGCTTTTTATATTGTTTTCGCTCATCTTGATGTTAAGGTCTGCCTTTTTCATCATAGGGATTTCTTCCTTGTTGTTTAGCCAGAGTTCTTTACTTTTTGTTTCTATAGGAAGTTTAAGGAGACTTGCCGTGTCTGTTGCTATCTTGATATTAGGGTCCAAACCTATGGTGGAAGCCAGTTTATAGCTGATAATGTTTATTCTGTTTTTCACCGATGTCAGTCCTAGCTCCAGATTCTGCAGCTGCAGTTCGTAGCGTGTGATATCGCTTTTCAGTGCCGTACCCTGTTTATAAGCAGCACGCATATCTTTTACCAGGAGTTTTGTCTGGCTGATATTGCTCTCGTATACAAATTTCTGGTTGCTCAGTTTGGATATTTCCAGATAGTATCCAGCAAGCAGGAAACGTAAGTCTTGTCTGTTGATTGTCTCATCCTGCACGGATGATTCTTTTTCCAGTTTTTTCAGATTTATGTTGTTTTTAATTCTTCCTCCGGCATAAATAACTTGTGTAGCTTTAAGAATCAATGAGTTTCCGAAGTGTGGCAGTTCGCCAGCTTCCCAATTGCCGAAATTACGGTCGAATGTTACACAGTCGCTTATGTATTGTGCTGTTGCTTTTGCTCCGACTGATGGTAGAAGGTCGTTTTTAGCTATCTCTATGGCTTTCTCAGCTTCGTCTGTCATCAATGCGTGAATGTTGATACTTTTACTGTTTTCATCTGCCAGTCTGAAGACCTCATCTAATGTCAACATCTTAGTTTGAGCATGCAAGCATGAAATACTTCCTGCAAGCATAGCTGATAAAATAAATCCTTTTTTCGTCATCTTTTTCTTTTTACCTGTTATAATACCTATCGTAATGAATTGCTTCTCCAAGCAATTCTAAATATAATAATAAGTCCTTGCAGACATTTTTAATTTGAATGTGCAAAATTAATTTTTTAAATTTGTTCTGAATTTTCAAATTATGCAATAAGATTACCATTTTAAGCCAATTTTATATAGCATGAATCAGGAACAAATTAATTATATAGATTTTTTGAACGGCTCGTCAGATTTTGATATTCTGATAAAGAAGACAGGATGGGAGGAGGTTTCGCTACATGCACATGTGCATAAAAAGTACCAGATAATATATACTTTGTCGGGTACTTTACATATTCAGATAGAGGATGACTCTTATTTTGTTCCAGAGAAGCATATTGCCTGGATTCCTGATAATGTGGTTCATGAGATAAATAGTAATAACAGGCAAGTCTCGCTTGTTATCTTTTATTTATCTCCATGTTGGTTTCACGAAGACATGCGTCCTTCTTCTTTTTGCATATACAACTCAAATTCTCTGATAGGGGAAAATCTGAGATTTCTGGCATCTGGTAGAAGTATTATTGGGGTAGAAGATAATAAAGTGCTTTTTGATTTTGCCATAAGTTTTTTCAATCTTCTGCCTTCGTTGAGTTATAAAGTCGATTTTCTGTTAAGGACGATGTCAATCCCGAACGACCACAGACTTTATCCGGTGTTATGTTATATCCGTGAACATGCTTTCGAAAATCTGAAAATAGAGCAAGTGGCTGCAGAGTTTAATCTTTCTGTAAGAAATCTTAGTAGGCTATTACATAATTCTGGAATACGGTATAGTTCATTTATAAACCGTCATAGGATAAACCGTGCTATAGAACTGTTTTCGGATGGTGGTAAAACAATGCAACAGATTGCATATGAGACAGGATTCAGCACACCGAATAATTTCAACCGTGTGTTCAAGCAGGTGACGGGAACTTCTCCAGGTCTGTATGAGAAGGGGGTTATTGACAATAAAAAATCAGCCATAGAACAATAAATGTCATATGGCTGACTGAATGTATATTTAAGAATTATCCGTGTTTCAATATCTGTTGGCTTATATTAAAGGCCAAGTTTTTTAGTGACAAATTCTTTAACAAATTGCACAGTGCCGTCTATGCCTAAAACTGAAGAGTCTACGCAAAGGTGATATGTTGCAGCAGCACCCCATGTCTTGTAGCTGTAGTAGTTATAGTACGACGAACGTTTCTTGTCTGCCTTTTCCATAAGTTCCTCTGCTTCCTCTGCTGAAATTTCAAGGGTGGACATCAGTCGTTCGATTCTTGCTTCAGGTGAAGAAGATATGAACACGTTTGCACATCTTGGATGGTCACGGAGTATATAGTCTGCACATCTTCCAACGAAAAGGCATGAGTGCTTTTCTGCCAAATCTCTAATTACGTCACTTTGAATCTTGAACAGCGAATCGTTGCTCAAGTATGAGTTATATGGATATGCTCCTTCTGTAAGGAATGGAAATCTTGAACCGAACAATCCTCCTAAGATGGTTTTAGAAGCCTTCTCGTCTGCCTGTTCGAAGAACTCACGGCATAATCCGCTTTCTTTTGACGCCAGATTTATAAGTTCTTTGTCATAGAAAGCTATATTTAGTTCTTTTGCTAGTTTTTCGCCTATTTCTCTTCCGCCGCTACCCAGCTGACGTCCAAGGTTTATTACAAAATTATCTTTCATGGTGGTAAGATTTTAAATAGTCTTTCCACAAATATAATTCTTATGTATTAAAATTCAAAATGTATTTACGTTTTTACTTATACACTGTGCTTTCTGAATTTGTTGAACTGCTTGTAAAGCATTATAGCTGCCAGTACGCTAGCTGCCAGATCCGATATCGGCATACTTATCCATACTCCGTGCGATCCGAAGAACAAAGGCAGGATGAACAGACATGGGATGAGTATAAGTACCTGACGGCTCAGTGACAGAATAATTGCCTTACGTGCCATGCCTATGCTTTGGAAGAAGTTTGATGTAACCATCTGAAAGCCTATGATAGGGAAGAACATGACTACAATTCTCAATCCGTTTGCCGAAAGGTTTATCAGTGTTTCATCGGTGGTGAATGCTGATACTGCAAGTCTAGGTATAAACTCTCCGACAATAAATCCAGAGGTGGTAATAATTGTGGCTGCTATAACCGTAAGCTTCATAACATGATTTACACGGTGGTATTGCTGAGCACCGAAGTTATAACCGGCTATAGGCTGCATGCCCTGATTAAGTCCCATTACAATCATTACGAACAGGAAGACAATTCTGTTTACTATACCAAATGCACCTATGGCAAGGTCGCCATCGTAGAGTTTCAGACCTTTGTTGATTAGAATAACGATGAAACATGATGCAAGGTTCATGAGGAACGGAGCCATACCTATACCTATTATATTTGATACCAGGTTTCCGTTAAGACGATAGATGCCTTTCTTAAAGTGTAGAAGTTCACTCTTGTTGCTGAATATTTTTATAAGCCATATCAGTGATATTATCTGAGCCAATATGGTTGCTATGGCTGCTCCTTTGATACCCATGTCGAAACCATAAATGAAAAGAGGGTCGAGTATGGTATTTATAATCACTGTCAGAATGGTTGCCAACATCGCTTTCTGCGGATGACCTGCTGAGCGGAGAACTGAATTCAATCCTAGATAAAGATGTGTAATGGCATTTCCCAACAGAATTATCACCATATAATCGCGTGCATAAGGAATTGTAGCTTCACTTGCTCCGAAGAAGTATAATATCGGGTCAAGGAATATTAGGGTGATAATAGTAAACAATATACCCATAATGACGTTTAGTGAAACTACATTTCCTAATATGTGTTGTGCCGATGCATAATCCTTCTGTCCCAGTTTTACGGAAACAAGTGTTGAGGCTCCAACACCGACAAGTGAGCCGAAGGCAGCTGCAAGATTCATAAGAGGGAATGTTATGGCAAGGCCGGAAATAGCCATCGGGCCTACACCATGACCGATGAATATACTGTCCACCATGTTATAGAGTGATGACGCTGTCATTGCAATAATTGCCGGTACCGCATATTGCATAAGAAGTTTACCGATTGGTTCGGTTCCAAGTTCAGTAGCAGTTACTTTTTGTGACATATTTTTTTGATATTTTTTTTACAGCATGCAAAGTTATGACATTTTATCCTATATTGTAATAAACTGGTAGACAGAATAAGGTTATAGTCCTGTCGTTTTTTTTTGATGCCGACATTAGTCGGCAGTGATGCTGACTGATGTCAGTAATACTTCCCACTACTGTCAGTAGTATTACTGACTATAGTCAGCACCAAGAAAAGTGATTTTATAATATTACCAATAGTATGGACCGTAACCCTTTATACCTTCTACTCCAAAACTTATGGATGAACTTTCACCTATTTTAAAGTTTATCATCCCTCCTAGTTTGTCAGGCGAGAAGTTTGGTAACGGATAATAGAACGGAGAACGTTGAGGCATCAGTGATTTGTTGCCATATCCATAGAGAGTTATTTTGTCGTTAAGCTTGAATGCTGCAACTCCGGCTATTCCTATGTTTTTATAGTTAATGAATCCCCAGTCCATATTGGTGGCATATAGTCCTGCTGCCACACTGAATCTGTTATTAATTGGTACAGCATACATGAATGCCGCATCCTGCCCGAATCCCACTCCTGATGGAGCATATTTTGACGGACTGAATGTGACATGCATACCCAAAGATACATTAAACCCTTTATGGAGTTCCCAGTTGGCGTAACTATATGAAAACGGACTGATTCCGTACATACTGAATGACGGATACATACCTGATTGCATAATAGGTGCCACAAGCGGTGTACTTAACGAGTCTTTGAACGTCACGGAGTGATTATCTTTGTAAGTCTCAGTATCTGTTTCAAGTGGTTTATTATGAACTGAATCGTTTACATTTACTGTCAACTCGTTAGCTTGAGCCATACTTATGACCGGTAGCAATATAAATAATATTACAGAATATAACGATTTCATGATTATGGATTTTATAGTTTAAATCCAAAGATAGGTATTATCTTATTATACTGTAATTTATATATTTGATTTTTAATGAAAATATGGCGGATTTTATTCTTTTTATGGATACAAAAAAAGCTGCCTTAAAAAAGACAGCTTTTTAATTTCTTTAATAATTGCAGATTATGCTTCAGCGCAAGGGATTACAGAAACATAGCTTCTGTTTTCACGACCCTTCTTGAAACATACTGTACCATCTACCAATGCGTAAAGAGTGTGATCGCTACCCATACCTACGTTGTTACCTGGGTTGTGAACTGTTCCTCTTTGACGAACAATGATGTTACCAGCCTTGCAAGCTGAACCACCGAATATCTTT